>NZ_AP024898.1:0-337441 GCF_024529975.1 Vibrio quintilis
ATGAAGAGAGAATTGACGATAGATAATCTCTATCAATTAGCAGAGCAAACCAAACAGGTTCAGGCAGACAGGATTGAGATTGTTCTTGAAGAGAGAAATGACGAACCATTTCCGCCTATGTCTAAAGCATTAATGGAGACGCGTTCGGGATTGACCCGAAGAAAACTGGATGAAGCCATTTCTAAAATGGAAAGTGAGGGGCATCAATTTACCAAAAATAATGCCAATCACTATTCTATTTCTTTATCTGAAGCACATATGTTGATGGACGCGGCAAATGTACCAAAGTTCCATTTACGTAAGAATAGCCATGAAAATAATCCCTGGGTCATTAATGTTCAAAATCAAAAAGGTGGAACGGGTAAGTCGATGACTGCTGTTCATCTGGCAGCTTGTTTGGCACTGAATCTGGATAAACGTTATCGTATTTGTCTGATTGACCTTGACCCTCAGGGCTCTCTTCGCCTGTTCCTCAACCCTCAGGTTAGTCTGGAGGAGAATACAAGTATTTTCTCTGCGGTTGATATTATGCTCGACAATGTTCCGGAAGAGACATCGGTCGATCGTTCATTTATCCATAAAAATGTTTTAATGGATACTCAGTATCCGAATTTAAAAACAATTTCCGCTTTTCCTGAAGATGCTATGTTTAATGCAGAGGCGTGGCAGTACTTATCTCAGAATCAGTCTTTGGATATTGTCCGGCTGTTGAAGGAAAAACTAATTGATAAAATCATTGATGATTTTGATATCATTATGATCGACACAGGGCCTCATGTGGATCCTCTGGTATGGAATGCAATGTATGCTTCAAATGCGTTATTAATTCCATGTGCTGCCAAACGGTTAGACTGGGCATCAACGGTTAACTTTTTTCAACATTTGCCCACTGTATATGAGATGTTTCCTGAAGACTGGAAAGGGCTCGAGTTCGTGCGGTTAGTTCCAACAATGTTTGAAGATGATAACAAGAAGCAGGTTTCTGTTTTAACTGAGATGAATTATTTATTAGGTGAACAAGTGATGATGGCGACCATACCCAGAAGCCGTGCATTTGAAACTTGTGCTGATACTTATAGTACCGTTTTTGATTTGACTTCAGGTGATTTTGAAGGTGGTAAAAAAACACTGGCTACAGCACAGGATGCAGTACAGAAAAGTGCTTTAGAGCTTGAGCGGGTATTACATTCAAATTGGCCATCACTAAATCAAGGGTAAGAAAAAATGGCGATCAAAACATCTGAGCTAAATGCTAAATTATTCGGAAAAGCAGATAAACGTCGGGCGACTACCCCTCAGGAAGCTCAGCATGCAGTGAAAGAAAAAGCTCAATATATTGAATTAGCTGTTGCCGGAAAAACACAGGTTACTTTTGAATTAGTGACGATTCCAGCTGAAGATGTGGCGACAAAGACTGTGGTTTTTGAGCAAAATTCACGGGAACAGGCTTTTCTGAATGAGCATGCTTTGTCAGATATTTTATCTACGCTCAGAGAAAGAGGACAGCAATATCCTGCTGTTGGGCGTAAAGCATCAGATGGTAAAATTGAAGTGCTCGATGGCAGCCGCAGGCGGATGGCTTGTATTTTAGCTGACCAACCCTTTTTGGTTTATGTTGCTGAAAATGTCAATGAGGAACATGCAAAATTTCTTTCTGATGTTGCAAACGCGCATAAGCCTTTATCTCTTTATGAGAAAGGGAAAGAAATGCTGACAAAACTGGAAAGTGGTGAAGCAGAAGATCAAAAAGCTTTGGCCAAAATGTTTCAGTGCAGTGAAGCATTAGTGAGTGGGGCATTAAAAGCGGCTGATTTACCACTCGAACTATTGCAGGCTTATCCGAATGTTGTTGAGTTAGGAAGACCTACAATTGTGAAACTTCATAAACAGTTTAGTGCTTTGGATGATTCACAAAAAACGGTATTACTTGAAAAATGTCATTCAAAAGACGGATTTGTATGGCAGCAAAGCAAGGCTCAGGGCGTGGCTCGTTTAACAAAAGACGTGACCGAAACGCTCGAAAACTGGATTGAATCATTAGCACCTCCTTCACAACAAAACGCTTCACAGAAAGTTGAGTTGATAAAAAACCGGGTGAATTATGTCCGTCAGGGCAATCGTTTGGTGCTGAATATGAAGAAAATAGACGATCCGCTAATGGATGAAATATTGGTTTTTTTGCAGGAAAAGCTTAAATAGTTGTCCATCGAACCCAATGCAATGCGTTGGGTTTTTTCTTTTCTCATTGATCAGCCTTCCTTCCTGAACATCATTATCTGGTTTTTATCGCAAACCTGGCTCAGCATTTCATCAGACTCTGACAAATTCGCACGGACATGTTAGTTTATGCGAATAGTCACGGTTCATCATGGTGAGCTGTTATTGCATCCTATTTTAAGTACCAACCATATGTCTGAATTTAGCCAATATATTTCTGAGTTAAACACTCTTCTTTTGAATACGAAGCAGAGAGCCGGGTTAGTGTTACGTGGCCAGCCCGGGTGGATCGATACCCGACTGCAAGACATTATTCTTTGTTATAGTGGAAAGCGCTGTTTGCAATTAGGTGGGACTGCACGAAATGATATTGATCAAATCGATATTGTAAAAGGGCGACATTTTTTAGGTCAGGAGTGTTACTTATTGATTGTTGATTTATCAGAAGGTGTTGATGCAGATAATTTAAACGCACTTCTTGGAACACTGGCTGGCGGTGGCATATTAGTTTTCATCCATCCGTTGACTCATCAAACGCAGGATCTTGCATCTCAATGGCTGTCCAGAGCACTGGATGAGTTGTTCGTGATTATCCAGAATGAAGCGTTACCAAACTTGCCAGACTTACCAAAACAAGAAGAAAAAGATGTATATCAGCAACAGAAAGATATGATTAAACAAATCATTCATGTGAGTGAGGGGCACAGTAAAAGACCACTCGTTATCACTGCTGACCGGGGGCGGGGGAAAAGTAGTGCGTTGGGAATTGCAGCGGCCGAATTGATGCAGCGCAGGATGAAAATCAAAATTGTAATTACCGCACCATCTCCACAGGCGGTGAAAGTTATTTTTAATCATGCACAGCGTCTTCTCGATACTGGTAGCTATGGCCAGTTGACTAAAAAAGTATGCCGGGAGCAGGCTGAACTCATTTATATACCGCCGGATGAACTTTTGAGAACGGCTCCTCAGATTGATTTGTTATTAGTTGATGAGGCATCCGCAATTCCTGTTCCCGTTCTGCAGCAGCTAACCCGGACTTATAATCGTATCGTTTTTTCAACAACTATTCATGGTTATGAAGGCTGTGGTCGTGGGTTTACTTTAAAGTTTCTTAACTGGTTGAAAGATTTTCGCCCTCAGTTTCGTCACTGTCACTTATCTCAACCCATTCGCTGGGCTGATGGTGACAGACTTGAAAAATGGCAGTTTCGGACTTTTTTGCTGGATGCTGATTTACCAGAGATCACAAGTGAGATTGACATTGAAGAGATTCAATATCGATATGTGAAGAAAGAAGTATTGTTTTCTTCTGTAGCTTTTTTTGCGAAAATTTTTGCTTTACTTACGCAGGCTCACTATCAGACTTCCCCGAATGATATGATGAGAATCCTTTCTGATGATCGAATTTCACTTTTTATTGCTGAGGTTGATGGTATTTGCTTAGGATGTGTTTTGACGGTCAATGAAGGTGAGTTGACCTCATCTGCTGTTGAGAATATCAGGCAGGGAATACACCGTCCTAAAGGCCATCTTGTTCCTGTAACACTGATGAATCAGTTAGGCCTTGTTGAATCCGGAAAAGAGACATGTTGCAGAATTATGCGAATTGTTATTCATCCTCAGTTACAAAGACAGGGCTTGGGCAGGCGTATATTGAACCACTGTATTTCGCAATCTGACAGTGATTACGTTGCAACTAGTTTTGGTGCTTCAGATGAGCTGTTACGCTTCTGGATACAGCAGAAATTTATTCCGGTTAAACTAGGTTCGCGGCGGGATCAAAGTAGTGGTTGTTATTCAGTATTAATGATTCAGCAATGTCCTAAAAATTGGTTTCCAATGGCGAGAACTCAGTTTTCCTACTATTTTCTGCATACACTTCATTCAGAATTCTGCCAGTTAGAACCATCCGTTGTTCGGCTTTTGCTCTCTGTATCGGTTGCAATTCCTATGGATGGCGTACCTTTTTCATTATTGGAAAATTATGCCCGGGGAGGGGCTAATTATGAAAGTGTCGCTGTTTGGATTCGTGCTCTGATTGGCGCATATCCATATTTGTCATCTTCTTTGGTAAGTGATTTAATGATTATGAAAATCCTGCAGAATCGTTCCTGGTCTGATGTCGCTGCTGTCACGTGTTTGCCTGGAAGAAAAACGATTGAGTCTTATCTCAGGGAGCATACAAAGAGATTAATATTGAATTTACAATGTAAATAGAGATCTTGTCCTGTTTATCATTTACAGTGTAAATTTGCATGATATATATTTTACAGTGTTATTGATGTTGTAATAATATATATTTTAGATATATAAACTGACAGTTCTTTATATTTGTTGTTGCATATGTAACAGTTTTTAGGACTGAATGGATATATAATGCAGAGTTCTTTATCCACATTCGTGATAGCCATGAATAAAAGTATAAACTGGCTATTGTTTAGTATGTTAATACTTTTTTTGTGGATGTGAAGAATGAGAGTTTTGGTTTGAGTTGGTTAGGATGTCATTGGGGTAATGATGTATGTGGGGTCAGATTTTATCGATGACTCATGATGGTAATTCTGTGATTGCAAGGCTTGAAGATTCTGATAGCCTCGAAAGAAAACTATCAAAGACGGGAATTAGTGAAGCGCTGGAAGCACTGGGTGCATCTTCATTTTATCTCGATAATGAGACATTGGAGAGTTTTATCAACTTTGCGAATGAAGGCAAGGGGGAGGCTTTTCAAGGCTTGTGTATTGCTGAAAAGAAAAACGCGAGTGTTACTGTTGAGGTCGAAGATGATGGCATGATTGCAAACATGGTCGTCATTGGGGCTTATTGCGGCCGTGGACTGAGAGGAAGTGAAATTGTTCAGGCATTGGCTGATGCTCGTGTGACGAAAGGCATTAATAAGATTGCTTTAAAGAAAGTACTTGTCATGAGCAGAAATCTTTCAGCGGGAGAAGAATTTATTCAGCCTGTCGCACAGGGAAAGCCTGCTGTTGATGGCGCCGATGAAAAATTTATGCCGCTAGTTGAAGATGTGACAAAACGGGTTTTAGCACCTCAGCGTAAGTCTGATTCGAGTAAGCTGGATATGCGAAACCTTGGCGAAACAATTACTGTCGGTGAAGGTGATGAAGTGATGCGCCGGGTTCCTGCAACAAAAGGTATTCCGGGATATACCGTATTGGGCAAGGAAATAGCTTCTAAACCTGGTAGTAACTCAGTATTGAAATCGGGTAAAGGAACGGAAATTTCAATGAAAGATCCGAATCTTTTACTTGCCAGTACCTCAGGTCTGCCGATTATCAAGGAAAAATCGGTAGATATTGATAATGCCCTTTGTATGCAAAGTGTGAGTGTTGGTACGGGTCATGTGAAATTTAAAGGATCACTGGTTGTGACCGGAAATATTGATCCGGGAATGATTGTGCGTGCGACTGGATCAATCACCGTTGCCGGGTTTATAGAATCCGCCGATGTTCAGGCTCAGGGCGATATTCTTGTTGGGAAAGGAATCATTGGTCATACGACAGCTTCAGATGATGAAACAAAGACCTGTATCGTGAAATCCGGTAGTACGATTAAAGCGAATTATGCGCAAAATGCTGAACTACAGGCTCAGGCTGATATTCATCTGGCACTTTATAGTATTGGTAATAACATTCGTTGTGGACATGAGTTAGTTGTACTTGATAGTAAGGAATCACAAGGTACTTTAAGTGGTGGTATTGCCAGAGTTGGTAATGCCGTTGTGTGTTACAACCTTGGTGTAGAAGGTGATACACCGACGCTAGTTGAAGCTTTTGCTTCATATGCCAGTTACCGGGAAAAACTAAATCAGAAGAAGAATGCTTATAGTAAAGCTCAGGAAGAAACGATGAATGCTGTACGTCGTGAGCTCGATTTTAACAAGAAACCGAAACATGACCGCAATGAAACGGAAGCTGCTGAAATTGCCGGGTTAAAACAAAAAACAGAAGAGAAAATGAGTAAGGCGAAAGAGGCTGTAGAACGTTTTACTGAGGAGTTTGATGCTCTGCTTGATTTGAATACCGTTACTGCAAAAAATAAAGTATTTGGTCACGTAACAGTTTGTTTTGGTGATGAAAAAATCATGACCAAACGCGCTCATGGTGCCAGTGTTTTTTCTTTTAATAAATATAATATTAAATGTACTTCATTGTTTAACGAAGATGATTTAGCCCCGCAAGTCGTTTCTGAATCAGGTTAATGAACCAGCCTTGATAGTTTTTATCAGGGCTGGTTATTATCTGCTTACCGTTTATTACTTTTCTCTTTGCCTGCTTCTGTCTCTTCATTGATTATCAGCTTTTCTTTCTTGAGTAATCATTACTCTTTCAACTTTTGAAGACATTTGATTCAGGTTTTCAATCACAGAACTTAAATCACTGGTTGATGATTTTGGCAAATCTGTTCCATGGAACTGTCCACGGCTTATCTGAGATATTTTCATGGAAATAGCGTGTAATGGCCTTAAAGCATGCCTGATGATTAAAAGAGTGAACACTAAGCCTAGTATAAAAATACAGATGAAAACAATGACAATACGAATGAGGGCATTCCAAAGTGAATTATAGGCTTCATTTGGTGAAGATATAATATCTATCTCGGCCAAAACCGTCTTATTCAATATCAGTGTTTTTTTCTGACTGATGGGTTGAAATAATCCCGAGTGAGAAAACCATACAGGAGCTTTGTCAGGTTGAATATGATAGCTATGTTCTATCGGTGGCTGATTATGACCGAACTTCAGCTTGATTGTTGAATAAGTATTTCCGTCAAGTAATGTTTTTAACACAGACTCGACTGCAGTATAGTTTTTATCACTCAGGTAAGGCGTTAAAGCCAGACTCAGGGCATTCATTGTGTTCGTGACTTCTGATTGTTGGCGATATTCGAGATGATAACGTGTCATTTCAAATTCAATAATGGAGACAGAACTGAGCAATAGAATAAATAAGGCCGTCATCCCGGTTACTATTTGTTTGTATAAAGTCATAGTCGCTCACCATGTATCAACATTTTTCTCTGATATGATTTGAACTTTCATACATCATTAAGTATATACCCAAGCAACCTGAAGATGCAGAAATGCGCCTTTCAGCTCACGCCCTGCGGGTGAGTTTGTCAGGCTCTGATACAGCGTAACTGATTTTCAACGCAGAATGGCTATGTCTTCAAATCAGTGCCTTGTCTCAGAGCCTGACAAATCTCACTGAAACCTGCATCTTCAGGTTGTTTGGGTATATATCTTGTGCATTATATGAGATGAGTTTATCTGTCATGGTTTGGATGACAGTCGTTTGTTCTGGTTTTGTATGCAGTTAAACATTACGCTTGAGTTCTTTATATGAAAGGCGCAAAATCACGAAAAAATCAGGAGTGGATATTGAATATGGAACTCTCAGATATTCGTCGGGAATATATTCAGGGTGGTTTAAGAAGAAAGGATTTAAACGAAAACCCGTTTGGACAGTTTGATTTTTGGCTCAAACAGGCAATTCATGCCAATTTATCCGATCCAACGGCGATGACGATTGCGACAGTTGATCAGGATGGGCAACCGTTTCAGCGGATAGTACTGCTAAAAAGCTCAGGTGAAGATGGTTTTGTGTTCTATACAAATCTGGGAAGCCGGAAGGCAGAGCATATTCAGCATAACAATAAAGTCAGCGTTCATTTCCCCTGGCATATGCTTGAGCGTCAGGTACATATTATCGGACGAGCAGAAAAACTATCGGCAATGGAGAACTTTAAATATTTTGCTTCACGTCCTAAAGATAGTCAGATTGCTGCGATAGCCAGCCATCAAAGTAGCCGGATTTCTGCCCGTGGTATTCTTGAAGCAAAGTTTTTAGAACTGAAGCAGAAGTTCGCACAAGGCGAAGTACCTGTCCCTAACTTCTGGGGGGGATATAGAATTATTCCGGAAAGTTTTGAGTTTTGGCAGGGGGGAGAGCATCGTTTGCACGATCGTTTTTTGTATACGAAAAACGGTAATGAATGGGTTGTTGAGCGGCTTGCACCCTGATTTCAGTGTCGTATTGTCACCTGTAAAAAAAGGAAAGAGTTGAGCTCTTTCCTTTTTTGATTGATGTTTGATGTAGCCGCTAATCTAATATTCTTTAATTTCACGAACAATACGGAAACCAATGTAATTTGCAGCGGTTGATGGAGAAGTGAACAAGCGGCTGAACGATGTCGAATTTTGTGGTGAAAAGCTCCAGGCTCCTCCTTTTGCGATGCCCTGAGGATCACTGGTCCACTCCCAAACATTTCCAACCACATCGTATAAGCCTAAAGGATTCGGAGAAAATGATTTCACCGGCGATGTACTCTTATTGGACCAATAAGTTCCTCCCCAGCCAGTGTTTGCCCGGCCTGATTCAAACTTATTTCCCCACCAGTAATCGGTCTGAGTTCCTGCTCTTGCTGCAATTTCCCATTCGTCTTCGGTTGGCAGGCGGTAGGTGAAACCTGTTTCCTTAGATAACCAGCGTGTAAATGCTTTTGCATCATTAACACTGACACATACAACCGGTGATTCAGATGACTGTTTAAAGCCCGGATTTCTCCAGTAATGTCCTGATTGAGGCGCCATCTGGTTATTTATCATTGCCGTACATGTCTTCATTAATTCAGCATCTGACTGATAATTTGTTTTCTTAACAAAGACTTTGAACATCTCAACTGTCACAGGAGTCAATGAAATTGCGAAAGCATGATCAAGGATAACCTGAGATGATGCATATTCTCCAATGAAAAATTTACCGGGAGTAATTGTGATCAATTCAGGCCCGCTTACCTTATTGGATAGTGAATCTGCAAATCTGAATCCGGTTTTCAGCTGATTCCGTTCTTCCTGTAAGACGGCTCTGACTGAAGAATCCGAGCTTAGCTTAACCGAGCTGTGGTATGGAATATATCCATCCTTTGTGACGCTGATCTGATGTAATCCTTCCTGGAGCGTCAGAGACAACGGCGTATGCCCATAAGAAATACCATCAATGGTGACCTGATCATCATAAATGTTCGAGCGGATGTTCAAATTAAACCAGGCAATTTCTTTTTGTTGATTGTTATCGGATTTGAAAAGACAGTACTGTTTTCCAATATCCAGCAACTGGCATACAGTTACATTTGACGGTCTGGCTTCTAGCTGTGCTTCAATAATCGTTTTGTAACGGCTCGCATTATTAAATCCGGTTTGTAGTATTTGATGCTTGAGTACATGAACATTTAAAGCTGCATGTGGTGCGTTTTTTTGAACCGTTTTATTTTCTGTGGTTTGATGAAGTAAGGATGTTTTGAATTGT
The DNA here is from genome assembly GCF_024529975.1 of Vibrio quintilis. GTDB lineage: Bacteria > Pseudomonadota > Gammaproteobacteria > Enterobacterales > Vibrionaceae > Vibrio > Vibrio quintilis. The sequence goes on from NZ_AP024898.1 coordinate 9,546, forward strand.
TTCACCGCTTTCTGCAAAGCCAGCTTGGTTGTTTGTGCTTCACACTGGCGAATCGTCATTGATGGATTACACCGGTTTGTGAAACTGACCTTTTGAGTACCGACTAAAGATAGCTCATTTTTTAATCGTTTCGCTCTTGCTCTCAGCCGGGTCTGTTTCAGGTCTGAAATATTCTTTTTTATCAGAATGGCAGTTGTTTTTTGATCTTTTAATAAACCTTCCTGCTCTTCGAGCGTTTTCTCTAACTCATAGCGGGTTTTCTGGTTCTGTTTATGATTTGACCAGGCGTTTTGATAAGCGGTCTGAAATTTTGTAATATCCAGTTTTGGATTTGTTATCATCTGCTGGTAGGCATTTTCCAGCTGTTGCTTTGTTTTGTGTAAAACTTTATCGATTTCGCGGGCCTGTTTTGTCAACCGGTCAAGCTCTGAATGCTGATTAGATACTTTCAGCTGTTGGTCTCTGAGGATTTTTTCTGCGTTTTCCAGTTCGGTATTTTTACTGAAAATTGCATCATCGATATCCATCACTGAGTCAGGATTTTCTTTAACGTTGGAAGGTACTTTTTCTTCAGCATAAGCATGAGCCGAAAGGGCAATACTCAGTGAAAAAGTCAGTAATAAAGCCTTAAGTCCTTGTCGCATTCTTCTATACTTCAATCTTTTGGATTATCGAGTTGTCTGACCATTGTAAACGAAAACGCCATTTGGTCGTAAGTCATATAATATTAACTTACAGACAAAATGGCGTTATAACCACACCTTTGTGAACTTTGGCCAGAAATAATCACCTTTATCAGGTGGTTAACTTTCTTTGTTTGGACGAAGTTTCACCCACACCGTGTCATTTCCATTAATAGTTATAACCTGGTTGTATGTTTCATATCCGTCTTTAGATACAGTAAACTGATGACGACCATGAGGAAGTACAATTTCAACTGGTGTACTTCCATAGCTGACACCATCGACTTTTACTGAATCCTGAAACTGATCCGAACGAATGGTTACATTGGCCCACTGTTTATCTTTTCTTGGCGTATAGGTTTTCTTGCCCTGTAAACAATACCGAGTCGATACCCCAAGCAGTTTACACCCGGCAGTGACTTCTGGTCTTGCCTGTAACTGGGCTTTGATTTGTGTGTAGTAATCGTTATTGCCCTGGAAACCTCTGGATAAAATCTGGCTGTCTTTGACTGAAATATTCAGCTCAACATTTTTCAGATTTTGCTTCGCTAAAATCGATTCAGTCAGGCTATCAATGATACGATCATGAAATGTAGCGACCGCTTTTTGTTTAGTCAGATAAATTCCCTGACTGGAGCATTCACCCAAAGTCATCGTTGTTGAACAGGTGGTTTTATAATGTGTTTCTAAAACCTCTGTTTCCAGGAGCTCTGAATTAATGCGCTTAATTCGTGCCTGAACTTTTGCTTCTTTGAGGTTATCGTATTCATTTTTCAGACGGGCAACTTTTTGCTTCATCTGCGACAGACGCATCTGGGTTTCTGTCATCGCCTGGTCATTATCAAGGCTGTCTGACTGGTTCTTTTTCAACTCAGCCCACACAGATTGATACTTTTTCTGAAATGTAACTAAATCTGTATCGGGATCTTCAAGAAGACGACTATATTGTTTGTCCAGATCAGACTTTGCTCTGTTTCTTTTCGTTTCGAGTGCATCTCCTTCGCGTTTCAGACGTTCATGCTCATTCTTCATTTGCTGAAGCTTCGCAACTTCATCATCGTATTCTGACGATGTTGTTTTTATTTCGTCTTGCTTGATATTCAATTTTGTTTCAATAGTCGTAACAGGATCTTCCTGCGAGACATTGGGTTCATCAGCATATACAAATGCTGAGCTCAATAATGGGCAGAGCGCGAACAAGAGCGCTGGAATGTGACGTACTATCATAGGTCCCTGCAACAATTAAGTAATTAAGCCACAGCCACTCTGTGGAGAAAGTAAGAATTGACAGTTTTTTTACAAAGTAACTATCTCATAATTCTGAGTATATTAGAGCCATGAATTGTACAAAATGCAACTTAGGTCTCTGATTTTGTATATTTTACAATATGCAACTTCCATTTTGGGCCTTATAAGAAAATATGCAAGTTTTTAGCAGGAATCTCAGAACTCTTTTTATTCCGGATAACACTGCCCGTAATTCATGGCCGTTTTAGTATTGTTCCACAGTCATGCTAATTGATATTGTTGTTAATTGTAAGGGGCTTTGATAACAATCTTCATTCATTATGGATTGAAATTGATCCGGGACTGATTTCAGCGTAGCTTAATACGTCAGGATAAGAGGTTGTTGTTTCTTAAGTATTTTACAGGAGTGGCAGGTCTGAATTGTAGATAAATTACAATTCTTTACTTAATATTTGCCCGGGTGAAAGCTATTTTTCCGGCGGGAAGTGTGGGTTATTACGGAGGTTGCGGATGTCAGGACAGAGATTATCAATCATTGAAAGCAGACCAAAACCTGCTGAAGTGCTGACATTACCTTCGGATATGCATTGTCACGATCACGGTTATGCTCAGATAGTCATTGGTTTGAAAGGGCAAAGTGAATTTGAAATCAGCGGTTATGGAAACCGGGTCGGGCCAGGCCAGGGGTGTATTGTTTCTTCGGGTGTCAATCATGCTTTTGGCGGACTAAGCGGACAAACAGATGTCCTGGTATTAAATCTGCCGGCACCATCTGACAATCATCCGGTTGTACTCCAATACCTCTATGAGCTGTCTCATTCGGATGTGTACTTTCACATTGATGGACATCTGAACCAAATTATCCGTTTGTTATCGCAGGAAATGATGTCATTTCCTGACGACGCGCTGTTAAGTAAAGCTTGTCACGATACATTAGTCATGATGTTGTTCCGGCATATTTCAGGTCATCTCTCCAAATTACAGGACTCGCGCTTTGATCTGACAGCCATTGACAGGTATATCGAAAATAATATTGCGCGTCGTATCACAATTACCCAACTGGCAGGGAGTGTTTTTCTGGGAGAAAGTCAGTTTCATTCCCGTTTTAAAGCTCAGCTTGGGATCACGCCGCATCAATATATTCTGCAAAAGAGAATTGAAGCGGCAAAGGTATTGATTGAGCAAGGTGGCTATAGCCTGGGTCAGGTTGCTGAACTTACAGGGTTTTCTGGTCAGAGTACATTTTCACATGTATTTGCGCGCTTGCAGGGTATATCACCCTCGGTTTATAAGAAGCGTTTCCATTCTGCAGATTAAAGACTGTTTCTTCTTCATTCTATACCCAAGCAACCTGAACCCTGCATCTTCAGGTTGTTTGGGTATACTTCATTACTTTGGCGTCAGCTTTTTGTCGCCGAATCGTTCTCTCTCCATATCTGCTTCATGGAGAACTTTCTGGTTTTCTTCCGATTCCTGTTCATCATACTTGATTCAATAACGTAACTCTGGTGAAAACTATTTATAATGATTGTGTTTGTATTTTGTTAACAAATGGATTTTTCAGCAAAATATCCGGATTTTTTGACAAGTAATATTTCTCCACTCAGAATACACTGCCAGCTATTGTTGATAATCAGCTACAGGAAGAGGTTAGAGGAATACATATGTTTATTGCAATGGATGTATTAAGACCTGAGTTTATTGAGCAGTCAGCTGATAAACTTTGGTCGCTGATTTCCCCATTGTATATGGTGGATGAATCACAATGGCTTGAGCAACTTTTACCCCTCGCGACACCAACTGAGAATGAAAAACAGGAAATTACGCAAAAAACAACTGAACTCATAGAAGCGATTCGTGCTGATAAAAAATCTGTTCAGATGATTGATGCATTGCTGCTGGAGTACAGTCTTGATACGCAGGAAGGCATTCTTTTGATGTGTCTGGCTGAAGCCTTAATGCGGATTCCGGACACGTTGACGGCAGATGCTTTTATCCGGGACAGGCTGAGTGTCGCTGACTGGAAATCTCATCTGGCCAGCTCTGATTCTGTGTTTGTGAATGCGTCAACCTGGGGATTGATGATTACCGGAAAAGTGATTGGTATATCTGATATTGAAAGTACTCATCCCGTCAATGCAGTGAACCGGTTAATTAAAAAATTCTCAGAACCCGTGATTCGTCAGGTGATGAATCAGGCAATGAAAATTATGGGTCATCAGTTTGTTCTGGGTCAGACGATGCAGGAAGCGCATGAAAACGGCCTTCCGATGCGTGAGAAAGGATACACCTACTCATTTGATATGTTGGGTGAAGCGGCACTGACCACGACTGATGCAGATAAATATTTCCATGATTATCTGTCTGCTGTTGAATCTGTCGGGGGGAAACCTCATTCTGCTGATCCGAAGCTGGCGCCATCATTATCGATTAAATTATCTGCACTTCATCCCAGATATGAAGCTGCAAACCATGACAGGGTCATGACTGAGTTATATCAGTCATTAATTCGCCTGATCAAACGGGCAAGAGAACTTGATATCGGGATAACGATTGATGCAGAAGAAATGGATCGGCTCGAATTATCTCTGCAGTTATTTGCCAGGTTGTATCATAGTGCGGAAGCAAAAGGCTGGGGAAAACTGGGGCTGGTTGTACAGGCTTATTCTAAGCGGGCCTTGCCGGTATTGACCTGGCTGGCGGGTTTATCTGCGGAGCAAGGAGACCTGATTCCGGTCCGCCTGGTAAAAGGGGCTTATTGGGACAGTGAAATTAAATTGTCTCAGCAACGCGGTTTTTCTGATTATCCGGTGTATACCAGAAAAGAGTCATCAGATGTTTCTTATCTGGCATGCGCCCGTTTTTTATTGAGTGAACATATCAGAGGACGCTTATTTCCTCAGTTTGCCAGCCACAATGCCCAGACCGTGACCGCAGTTGCTGTGATGGCTTCTCACGAAGATTTTGAATTTCAGCGGTTACATGGCATGGGAGACGGGCTTTTCCACTATGCGATGCAGATGTACCGACAGGCTGTCCGGATCTATGCACCTGTCGGAAATCATAAAGATTTACTGCCATATCTTGTCCGGCGTTTATTGGAAAATGGCGCAAACAGTTCTTTTGTACATCGTCTGGTTGATGCCCGCTGTCCGGTCAGTGCGTTGACGGAACATCCGGTTGAAACATTACAACGCCACGAAATTTTCAGAAATACTGAAATTGCATTACCCCCCGAAATTTATGCTAACCGACTGAATTCTCATGGAATTAATATTGATATTGAAAGTGAACTGCGGCCTTTTCAGTTAAAGGTCAATCCATGGATGAAGTTCCGCTGGACTGCTGCTCCGGTGATCAATGGCATTAATTTGTTCGAAAGCATGATCAAGGCGGGTGAACCGGTCGAAAAGATGATGACACCTTATGATCGGACAATTGAAGCCGGACAAATGATCATGGCGTCAGAGGAACAGGTGGAACAAGCTGTTCAGATTGCCGCTGAAGCTTATCCTTCCTGGTGCGAAGCCAGTTATGATTTCCGGTCTGAGAAACTCGTTCAGTTTGCCAGGATCCTGGAAGAGAATTTTGCAGAACTGGTCGCGTTATGCCATCTCGAAGCTGGTAAGACCATTCATGATTGTATCGATGAAGTTCGTGAAGCCGTTGACTTTTGCCGATACTATGCCATCCGGATTCACACCATGGCACCTAAAGATATTCCGGGTTTTGATTTGGTGACGCGTCGTATCACGCTGGAAGGGCGTGGTGTGTTTGTGTGTATTAGTCCCTGGAACTTTCCGCTGGCTATTTTTATCGGACAAATTACCGCAGCACTGGTTACCGGCAATACGGTGATTGCAAAACCGGCAGAGCAAACGTCTCTGATTGCTGCCCGTGCGGTTGAGATGATGCTGGAAGCTGGTTTTCCTGCTGGCGTTATTCAGTTATTACCGGGAAAAGGCGCCGATATTGGTATGGCTTTAACCCGTCACCCATTAGTTGCCGGTGTAGCATTTACCGGATCGACGGCAACGGCTCAGAGCATCAACCAGACATTGTCAGAACGCGATGTGGCACCTGTTCCACTGATTGCTGAAACCGGCGGAATGAATGCGATGATTGTTGATAGTACCGCTTTACCTGAACAGGTTGTCCGGGATGTGATGCGTTCGGCATTTGCTTCTGCCGGTCAGCGTTGCTCCGCATTAAGAGTTCTGTATGTTCAGGATGAGATTGCTGACAGAATTATTACTTTAATCCGGGGAGCAATGGCGGAGTTATCTGTTGGGAATCCTTGTCTGCATTCCACAGATGTGGGGCCGGTGATAGATCTGCATGCAAGAGAAAAACTATTTGCCCATATTGAGCAGATGAAAAAAACACAGTCATTGATTAAACAGGTATCGTTACCTGATGAATGTGAAAAGGGATACTTTGTTCCGCCGTCAGCATTTGAGATTGATAGTATCAGTGCATTAGAGGAAGAAACATTTGGTCCGGTACTTCATGTTGTACGTTATAAAGCGAGTCAGTTAAAAGAGGTGATCGAAGATATTAATCATACCGGCTATGGTCTGACGATGGGAATTCATTCCAGAAATGAAACAACTTACCGCTGGATTGAAAAACACGCCTGTATCGGAAACTGTTATATCAACAGAGATCAGGTGGGTGCCGTTGTCGGTGTTCAGCCATTTGGTGGACAAGGTCTTTCAGGAACCGGTCCAAAAGCTGGTGGTCCGTATTATTTACACCGTTTTATGAAGACTCGTTTTAGTCAGATATAAACAGGAGATGATGACTATGGAATTAATCTGCTTTTCTGATGCGCATACAGCATGGAAATACTGGAATCTTATTGAGTTTGAACAACGGTTTGAGATCTTAAGCTGCTGTGCTGAACAATTAAAAGCGCAGGATAAACAATTAGCTGCAATGATGCAGTTCCATCTGGAAGCTGCCAGACCGTTGACTTCAGTTTGCCAGGAATTGCACGGGCCGACAGGTGAAACGAATGAGCTTTACATGTCCGGACGAGGCGTTTCTGTTTTGTTTCTCAGCAGCGTTGACAGCGCTCTGGCTGCCGGAATTGCATTGCTGTCTTCGGCGCTTATTACCGGAAACAGTGTGGTGATCTCCAGTAATGACAATACATTCGTCTCCATACTGAAACCTGTGATGACATCAATAAATATACCTGAAAAATTAATTCAGTTTGTATCAGAAGAAGCGGGTATGACGATGCTTTCTTCTGATATCCGGAGTGTTGGATTTGTCGGAAACGAATCAGATGAAAAACAATTGAACCGGGCTTTAGCGCAGCGCCACGGGGCAATTGTGGGTCTGGTTTCTGAGACGGATATGGAAAATCTGCCTGTTGCACATGATCCGTATCTGTCTTTGCGCTTTGCGACTGAACGAACCCGCACGATTAATATTACTGCAATTGGGGGCAACGCCTCCTTACTTGAAGTGGGGCATTCCCCACACTAGATGTATCGTTGTATCCACAGGCTGGAACACAGGGAAGGCGATCTATAAAACGAGGAAATATATATGGAGAATAGCTTTGCTATTACATCAACCTTTATCGTATATCTGATTTTGATGTTATCGATAGGGGTTTATGCATACTTACGAACGAAAAACTCAACGGATTACTTTTTGGGTGGGCGTTCTTTAGGCCCCTGGCCGGCTGCTCTTTCTGCCGGCGCTTCGGATATGAGTGGCTGGCTATTGCTCGGCCTTCCCGGTTATACCTATGCGGCAGGTATAGAGTCACTATGGCTTGCCGGCGGGCTCTTAATCGGGAACTGGATTAACTGGTTAATCGCGGCAAAACGGTTACGGACCTACAGTATTACAACGGATTCGATTACGATTCCTGAGTTTCTTTCCCGCAGATTTAATGACAATTCAAAACTGATCCAGAGTATTTCAGCATTCTTTATTTTGCTGTTTTTCCTTTTTTATACCAGTTCGGGCTTAGTTGCCGGTGGTAAGTTATTTGAAACTGTTTTTGGATTAGATTATTCGACTGCTGTGATTGTCGGGACCGTTTGTGTTGTTTCATACACATTATTTGGTGGCTTTCTGGCGGTTTCATGGACGGACCTGGTGCAGGGGCTGCTTATGGCTGCGGCATTATTAATTGTTCCGATTGCAGCGATGGAAGGGAGTTTCAGCGATGTGCATGATCAACTGATGCATATTAATCCTGAATTATTAACCCTCTGGCATGGTATGGATGGTAAACCTTTGTCCTTGATCGCGATTATTTCCCTTGCTGCATGGGGATTAGGATATTTTGGGCAGCCTCATATTCTGGCCCGTTTTCAGGCAACCCGATCCAACAAAGACATCGGTGTTGCCCGCAGAATTGCGATTGGCTGGTCTGCTGTTTCAATGTTTGGCGCTGTTATGGTGGGATTCATCGGGCTGATTTATGTGACCAACCACCCGACTCTGACACTGGGTGATGGCGAAAAGATTTTCATGATCCTTGTGAATGCTGTTTTCCACCCTGTGGTTGCGGGTATCCTTCTGGCTGCTATCCTGGCTGCCATAATGAGTACGGCTGATTCTCAGTTACTTGTATGTTCATCTGCGTTAGCAGAAGACTTTTATAAACAGGTACTCAATAAAAATGCATCTTCCGAGCAGATTGTTGTTGTTGGCCGGATCTCCGTCATTATTATTTCGGTTGTGGCACTGATTCTTGCCATGACGCCGGATAGTTCAGTACTAGGATTGGTTTCTTATGCATGGGCTGGATTTGGGGCGGCATTCGGTCCGGCATTAGTAATGAGTTTATTCTGGTCGCGTATGAACAGAAATGGTGCGTTAGCCGGAATTGTCGTGGGTGGTATCACCATTGTGATATGGAAACAGTTATCCGGCGGCATTTTTGATATTTATGAAATTGTTCCCGGAATGATCTTTTCTACAATTGCCATTGTGTTGTTTAGTCTGCTCTCTGAAGAACCCGATCAGATGATACAGGCACAGCATGCAACCTACCTGAATCAGTTGAAAGAATTCGACTAGCATTTGTTGCCGATAATCCGGTCTTAAAAAATAAGGCCGGATTATTCCTGTCTTATACCCAAGCAACCTGAAGATGCAGGGTTCAGCGTGCAGCCGAAAGGTGCAGTTCAAGGAAAGGGAATGCAGGAATGTACCCACCTTTCAAATTCTCTTGACGCAGAAATGTGCCTTTCAGCTCACGCCCTACGGGTGAGTTTGTCAGGCTCTGATACGGCGTTACTGATTTTCAACGTAGAATGACTATGTCTTCAAATCAGTGCCTTGTCTCAGAGCCTGACAAATCTCACTGAAACCTGCATCTTCAGGTTGTTTGGGTATATACTGTGAAAAATATCATTATTTTGTTCGATTTGTGCAGCTTATCACTGAATTTGTATCGACTTCTGACAAAATGTCACTTTCTTAATACATTTTGGTTTTGAGTGTATCGGAGGTTGTATGGTCAAGGCGTATTGCCCGGTTTGTCAAAAAATCACACCTCATAAATCTATTATGCGACGTAGTCCAAGCGACCATTGCTCCCGTTTACAAGTCATCCAATCTTTTATCAGTTCACTCATGCAAGGCAATCATTATTACAAGTTGGAAAGACAATGTTTTTGCCGTGTTTGTAATCATCAAAATATCCCTTCTGCTCTGTCTTTTACTGAACCCAGAATTTCCTGATACGTTTTAGTTTAACTGGCTGCTGTTTTTACAGTGTAAATCAGACTTATGCGATTTTTTAATAAGTGCTTTGTTTTGTTCTCGGATCAACCTGGCCAATAGTGTGTCTTCTGGTTGAATGGGTATACACTGTAAGCAGATGGTGGTTAATTATTATACCGGATACTTTCGATATTGAGTCTGTGCAAAAGTTTTCTATGCTTATATATTAATACATTGAATCTGCTTCATTGCTGACAGTTGATTGTTTCTGGAAACTATTTCGTATCGTGTGAGACTGTATAACGGATAGATCTTTCCTGAAAGCGTCAGGCTCTGAAGTATGAAGGGCATGGCTATGGTGATGAGGGAGGGAATATGAAGCGAGCAGTGTATTGCACAAAACGGTTAATCACGAGTTTGATTATTGTCGCTTCCTTGTGTTTATCTGGTTGTGACTTAAAGAATAAATTAGAACGTTGGTTGAATGAAGAAACATACAATTTCAATGGTGTTTATTCTAATCAGTATAATAATGATCAACTCATTTTCAAAGACGCAAAAGTATTGATGAAGACGAATGGTGATGAAACGCTTTTTCCATTTTCAGTTGATGAGACGTATTTGCATATCCGGGTCAGGCATAGTACCAGAGAGAAAAGACCGGATATCGTGATGCGGATTCATGGTAATGGGGAAGTCTTGACTTGCAGCGCTTGTGCGAGATATCGGTTGAGTAATATTTGGGTGAAGGAAAATGTAAACTGATTGCGCATACAATAACCCGAATGAAATTAACTGAAAATTATCTCTGTCTTTTCTTGATAACTTATTGAATATTCGATCAATTACTTTAATTCAGGTGATAAGCTCTATCATTGGTGTAAATAATCATTTGCAATGATAATCAATCTCATTATGATTGCTAATCCAATATAAAGCTTAACTTAATCAGAGTCGTATGAGTTGCCTTGCTAAGAATATTCAAAATTCCAGCCTGAGAATTTTAACCAATAAAAAACTAAATCTGTTTTATTCACTGTCATTGCTGAGTGTTTCTGTGTCAGCAGCAGTCAACGACCCGCAATCAGTTAAAGATCCTGAGGCAGACAATATAACCGTATATGGTCGCGCTTTGTCTGTTTACAGGGCTGAAAACACTTCGCTGGCAACCAGAACGCCAACTCCGATTGAAGAAGTGCCTTTATCCGTCCAGGTGCTACCTCAACAGCTGATTGAAGATCAGGGTGCTCGTCAGATTACCGATATGTATCGTTCTGTCAGTGGTGTCAGTCAGTTCTCATATTCCTATGTGACGTTTCGTGGTTTTCGTCAGGATGAAATCCTTTATGACGGTGTGCGGGGAAACCCGTTTGAGGGGTTGGCTGTGCCTCAGTTATTCAATATTGAGAGAGTCGAAGTATTAAAAGGCCCTTCAGCAGCGATTTCCGGAAGTGGAGAACCGGGTGGTGTGATTAACTATGTCACCAAAAAGCCAACTTATGAAAATCACCGGAATGTCAGCTTAACCGGAGGAAACCAGGACTTTGTCAGCGGAAGCATGAGTTTGTCCGGTGCTGCAAACGATGATCGTTCTCAGCGGTATCGCATTGGCGTTTATCAGGACCATGAAAATCCATCCCGTAAGAATACAGATATCCGGAATCGTATCATTGACCTGGGATACGAATGGGATCTGACCCCGGATACCACATTGGGTGTGCAATATACCGATATTCTGCAGCATTATGGTGGCGGTAGAATCAGAGGTATTCCAACGGATGATCAGGGAAATTTCCTGACCAGTACAGAATGGAATGCCAATGATGCCAGCGATCATCTTTCTCTTGATGCTGAAGTTTATCAGGTCCGGCTAAATCATGATTTTAATCCCTGGCTTTCTGGTGATGCCACATTCAGGTATTACGAGAATGAAGATATTCAAAAATATCATGAACCAAAGAAGTTAAAAGATACGGATGATGACGGGATTTATGACTGGGTTGATCGGGAGTACCGGGATCAGCTGAGAAAAAATAAAGCCGGCTCTGTCACGGCGAATCTGGTCGCGGAGCTGGACAGTCATACATTATTGTTCGGGATGGATTATTACCGGCTGGACAGTGAATTCATTTATTACAAAGCTTCGTCAGCCGGTGGCGTGTCAGGCCGGAGTCTGATTAATCCTGATTATACGCCGGATGATGTCAGTCTTTATACCTATCAATTAGCAAAACATACAGAGACTCGATCTGAACGTTATGGCGCTTATGTTCAGGATCAATGGGTACTGTCAGATGCCTGGAATCTCTTATCCGGTATCCGGCTGGATGGCTATCATGATGAAATCAATGATATCCGTCAGAGTAATTTTGAGAGCTATACCGGCTCAGGTCTTTCATACCGGCTGGGTTCAACTTACAGACTCAATAAGCAGCTACACCCGTATCTCGTTGTTGCAACAGGCTTTGTCCCTCAGGATGCAGCTGATCAGGCAACAGATAATGGCGGACCATTTGATCCTGAAGAGAGCCGGATGTATGAAGCAGGCATGCGAAGCTATTGGTTTGATCATCGTTTAAGTGCCAATCTTGCCTTTTATCACATCACGAAGCAAAACGTATTACAGACTGATCCTGAAGATGATTCAAAAATGGTTGCCTACGGAAAAGTGCGCAGTCAGGGGATTGAAGCTGATTTGATGGCTGATCTGACGGATAACTGGGTTGTGAATTTATCTTATGCCTATAACGATACGATTGTGAAACAGGCATATGACGGAATCTCCCGGACTGTGGGACGTCGTTTTGCCAATGCGCCGCATCATCAACTGGGATTATGGACACGTTACGATTTGCCGTTTATCAACTCTTCAGTTGGGTTTGGTGCTGATTACGTCGGGCAGCAGTGGAGTCAGGATGGACAAATTGTTCAGTCTTACACGGTTTACGATGCATCGTGGCAAACACACTGGCAAGACTGGAAGTTCCAGCTGAATGTGAAAAACCTGTTTGATAAAACTTATGCTGTTAGTGGTTTTCTGGAACGTACCGGTCATTTCCCCGGAGAGCGCCGGCGTATATATCTGACGGCTGATTACTCTTTTTGATCTGAATGAGTTGTGAACAATTTGTTCTGATCAGTGATGCCCGGATTCTTACCGGGCTTTCATTGCGGAAATATAGATTGATGCAGACCTTAACCCGAAAAATATGTACCCCAGGTTTTATCTGGCTGATTTTGTGTTTTATTGCCACCGGTTGCTCAGCTGCTGTGACTGTTGAGGACAGACACGGAACATTTCATCTCGATGAGGTTCCTTCGCGAATCGTCGTGCTCGAATTCTCATTTGCTGATGCACTGGCGGCTGTTCATGTCAGCCCTGTCGGAATAGCCGATGATAAAGACCCCAACCGGTTATTACCGGAAATCCGTGAACAGTTTTCCGGCTGGGTCTCTGTCGGAACCCGCTCTCAGCCATCATTGGAAATGATTGCATCTTTGAAACCGGATCTGATTATTGCTGATGCTGGCCGACATGCTGCTGTATATGATGATTTATCAAAAATCGCGCCGACGTTATTACTGTCATCCCGCCGGGAGAGTTATGAAGAAAACCTCAACTCTGCCGCTGTGATTGGAAAAGTCATCGGGAAAGCACAGGAAATGCAGGCCCGTCTGGCGGAACACAAACGCCGGATGCAATCCTACCGGAAACAACTGCAATCACTGTCCGGGAAAACAGTGCAGTTCGGTGTTGCCAGAGAAAACGCCTTTTACGCACATCCAAATATGTCCTACGCCGGTGGTGTCATTCACCAGTTAGGATTTGGGTATCCACCCTCACTACTAACGTCAAATGCATCCCGTCAGATTGGTGTTGAACAGTTGCTCGCACTGAATCCGGATTATTTGATTATTGGTGACTATTCCTCAAAGACTATTGTTCATACCTGGCAGCAGCAGAGCCTGTGGAAACTACTGAAAGCGGTTCAAAAGCGGCATGTTATCTACGTGAATGGTAATTTATGGTCCCGGTGTCGTGGTATTTTAGCTGCTGAACTGATGGCCAAAAATTTACTGCAATTTGTGACTTCTTCATGAATCACTCAAAGCTTCTCAAATCCGGTCTGCTCATATTGATGATCGGGATTATTTTGTGTTTGAGCTGGGCCGGCGCAGTGACCTTTTCGGCTTTACCTGTGCCATGGACTGCTCCATGGGATATGATTTCTCATCCTCAGTCTGCCTCTCTGGCTTCGACACTGCTTTTTGAAGTGCGTTTTCCCCGGTTAGTAGCCGCTGTGTTGACTGGTAGCGGTTTTGCTGTTGCAGGCGTACTGATGCAAACGTTGTCGAAAAATCCGCTGGCTTCACCGGGGCTCTTTGGTGTGAATGCAGGTGCTGCTCTGGGCGTTGCTTTAGCGTCCACATGCCTGCAATACCTCCCTTTACTGAGCCAGCCGGTTGCGGCAATCTTCGGTGGTGCTGCAGCCTGGTGTGTTGTGATGTTACTGGGGAAAGCCGGACGAGCCGGTCACGAGAGTAAGCGGCTGGTTCTGGCTGGTATTGCTGTGTCTGCATTGTGTGGTGCCGTGACAAAAACAATCCTGATATTAGCTGAAGATCAGGCGACATCGGTTATGACCTGGCTGGCGGGATCCTTTGCCGGTATCAGCTGGCAGCATTTATTCTGGAGTGCTCCAGTGTTGGTGACATGCCTGATTATTTCCTGTTCAGTCTCTCCTCAGCTGAATCTGTTACTGCTTGGTGATGACAGAGCCAAAACTCTGGGTGTTCGTTTAGGTGTTGTTCGTTTCATCACAAATATGCTGCTATTCGTTCTTGTTGGTGTTTGTGTCAGTTGTGTTGGGGCCATTGCATTTGTTGGTTTAATCGGTCCTCACATTGCCCGGTTCTTTTTTGGTCATGACCATCGCTGGTTATTACCCGGCGCCGCTTTGACCGGCGCGATACTAACGACAAGTGCTGACCTGCTGAGCCGCGCCATCATTTTTCCGGCAGAGACACCGGCAGGTGCTGTACTTGCGTTAATCGGAGCACCATGTTTTATCTATCTGGTCAGGAAGAAAAAATCATGAGTGCCTTGTTTAAATATCTGACTTTGTGCGGATTGTTGTTGATCAGTTTTGTTCTGAGTCTGCGTTTCGGTGCGGTGACACTGGAGTGGACCCAACTGCTAACCGGATTGAGTAATCATGGTAACCATGCGTTTACGATTTATGAGTACCGGCTTCCCAGAGCGTTGCTGGCGGTTATTGCGGGCGCGATGCTATCTGTATCCGGGGTTTTAATTCAGGGCGTGATCCGTAATCCGCTGGCTTCCCCTGATATTTTGGGAATCAGCCATGGCGCAGGGTTGTCCGCCGTTGTTTTTATGATTTTTTTCCCCGGGCTCAATGTCTCTTACATCCCCTGGGTTGCAATGTGTGGTGGCTTGTCGGCCGCTATTATTCTGGCTTTTATTGTCCGGGGAGATTTAGCTCCGGTCACACTTGCGGTGACCGGTGTTGCCCTCTCAGCATTATTTGCTGGTGTGATTGATTTCATTTTGCTGATTCACCCGTTTGAAATCAACAATGCCTTGTTGTGGCTGACCGGAAGTTTATGGGGAAGAGGCTGGGAACAGTTAGCCTTATTACTGCCATGGGCGATTTTTCTTCCGGTTGCTTTCATATTCAGCCACCCGCTCAATTTGCTGGTTCTGGGAGAACAAAGAGCAACGACGCTCGGCATACCGGTTTACATGATCAAAGTGGCGGTGTTGCTTCTTGCTGTGTGCTGGACATCTTCCGTGGTTTCGGTCTGCGGACCGGTCAGCTTTTTGGGACTGGTTGCGCCGCATTTAGCCCGCAGGTTGTTCGGCGGGCGTCACCAGCTGATTATTCCGGGAAGCATGTGTATTGGTGCATTGCTCCTGATTTTTGCGGATTTTTGTGCCCGGACGATTGCGCCGCCAATAGAGTTACCCGCCGGTATTTTAACGGCATTGATCGGTGCGCCTTATTTTTTATATTTACTGATGAAAATGAGATAAATCATGATATTAAGTACAGAAGATCTGGTTGTCGGATACGGAGAACATCCCATTATTCATCATGTCGATCTGAAGATTCCCGATGGGAAAATTACCGCACTTATCGGTCCAAATGGGTGCGGAAAATCAACGTTATTAAAGGCTTTGGCCCGGCTGATGTTACCTCAGCAAGGCTGCATCCGGTGGATGGAAAAAGATATACGTGAATACTCACCTAAAAGCCTTGCCCGGTGTTTATCCTTATTACCTCAGTCTCAGGAAGCTCCGGAAGGAATTACAGTACGTGAAATTGTCGGTTATGGCCGTTCGCCCCATACCGGTTTCTGGGGGCGGCTCAGTGAATTTGATCAAAGAAAAGTGGCTGAAGCAATGTCATTAACCGGGGTGAGTGAGTTTGCTTCCAGGGATGTTCTTTCGTTATCCGGTGGACAGCAGCAAAGGGTGTGGCTGGCAATGACTTTGGCGCAGGATGCTGACTATATTTTTCTTGATGAGCCGACAACATATCTGGATTTAAATCATCAGGTTGAACTGATGAAACTGATGCGTTCACTCAATCAGCGAGGCAAAACGATCGTGACTGTTTTGCATGATATTAACCAGGCATGCCGTTATTGTGATCATTTGATTGTGATGAAGTCCGGTCAGCTGATTGATCAGGGAACGCCGGAACAAGTGTTAAACGATGTGATGCTGAGAGATGTTTTTGATTTGGAGGCAGAAATACATCGCGACCCTGTTTCCAAAACCCCGATGTGTATTGTGAAATAAAGACCAGATAGGATCATCAATGATCAGGTTGGTTGAGAGGATGGTAAAATGGAGTTTCGGTGGATGATTCTGCCCGTGAATTCAATCTGATTCGGAGACATCTGATTTTGTGCCAGTTTTAAAGCCAGATGAATTGCACTCTCTGTCATTTCTTCTATCGGAATACTGACCGTTGTTAATGGCGGAAAAGCATATTGTGATATTGGCGAATTATCTATGCCCGCAATTGACATATGCTCCGGGACACCAATTCCTTTTTCAGTCAGCGCTTTCAGGCTGCCTACAGCCATTTCATCACTACATGCGAGAATCGCTGTAAATTTTACCGGGCGATGAAGCAGGTCCTTACACGCCTGATAACCTTCCATAAAATGATTGTGCCCTGATTCTGTCAATGCCGGATCAAACGGAATCCCAAACTCCGCTAATGCCTGTCTGTATCCCTGTAGTCTGGCTATGCCCGTATGAGTTTTCAATTCTCCGGTAATACACGCAATTTGCCTGTGCCCCATCTGAAGTAAATAAGAGGTAATCATATAAGCTGCACCGGCCTGATCGAAAGTGATGCAGGGTAAAGCAGGATTCGAAAACTGGCGGTTTATCGTGACGATAGGGATCTGAATTCTGTGGGTGAGCTCGGTTAACATCTTTTCCGGCATGTGGCGACTATACAAGATAATCGCATCACAGCAACGGTCACTCAGCAGTAAAATCGATTCTTTCTCCATCACCGGATCATTATGTCCGTCGGTGACAATTAACTGCTTTTCATAATGCTCAGACGAGCTGGCAGCCTGTTTGAGCAGTGAACCGTAATAAGCGCCTTCAAACTCCGGAACTACCAGACCAACAGTGTTGGTTTTACGGGTTATTAATGCTCTGGCTACTGAGCTGGGCCTGTAATCTAAAGCATTTACAGCTGAGATTACTTTTTGTCGGGTCGCATCAGAGACTTGTCCTGTATTGTTTAAAACACGTGAGACAGTGGCTTTTGATACACCGGCAGCTTTACATACATCAGCGATAGTTGTCATAAAACTCCAGTTATTCGATTGTCTTAGAGGGTGCTGGTTAGCCTGAATTCCCAAGAAAAGGAAGTCTTTTGCCTCTTTGTTATGGATATTTCAATAGTAGCAATAATTTGGAACCGGTTACAATTTGTTGCCTTAAATTTGAATCAGGTTTGAATTTTTATGAATACCCAAGCAACCTGCATCTTCAGGTTGCTTGGGTATATCTTTTGAATGGAGCCTGATTCAAAGGCTGTTATAAGCAGCCAGTTAACATTGATTAATGATATTTTTATTCATATTTACGCGTCATATTCAGTTGTTAAACTATAACAGGCTTGCACAGGGAATCCCGGTAGATTCACGGGCCTCCAGCATTCCTGAATATTCATAGTGATGAGAATTCAGGGTGTTTTTTTCTGACAGACTGACCGCCAGATTGACGGCATCGGCAGTTAATTTTTCTACAGGAAGAGAAACGGTCGATAAACTTGGAATTGCATAAGAGGCGGCAGGCTCATTATCGATGCCGATAACTGAAATATCTCCCGGAACGGAGATATTGTTGTCGTGTAATGCCCGGATAGCGCCAATCGCCATATTGTCATTACAACAAAAGAGAGCCGTAAATTGCGCATCTTGCTCCAGAAGCCGGAGTGCTGCCGAGTAACCACTGGGGAGGGTGCTGTTTCCCTGAACGATCAGCTCTTCCTGAACAGGAATGTTTCTGAGATTCAGGCATTGTTTATAGGCCTGAAGCCGCAGTTGACCGGTTTGACTGCTGAGCGGTGTTGCAATACATGCGATTTGCTGATGCCCCAAATCTAATAAATGGTTCACCGCAATTTGAGCGAGTTGTTGCTGATTAAATCCAAAACTGAAAAGCAGTTCTTCTTCGAGGCAACGGTTCAGCACAACCAGCGGAATCTGCAATTCTTGCTGGGCTGTTGCTAATTGTGTTTCTGTCAGGTGCCGGCTGTAAACAATAATTGCATCACAGCGTTGAGCAGAAAGAGAATGAAGTGCTTCGATCTCGCCACTCATATTATCGTGGCTATCCATCACAAACAGTTTTTTGCGTTTGAGCTGGAGTATCTGAGCTGTTTTCTTCAGAACCGAGCCAAAGTAGTTATTTGCAAAATGAGGCAGAATCAGACCAATTGAGTTTGATGTGTTGGTTGCCAGTGCCTGAGCCAGCAGGTTGGGTTGATAACCCAATTGCTCCATGATGGAGAGAACATGCTGCCGGGTTTCTTCCTTGACTTGTCCGCTATGATTAATGACCCGGGAAACCGTTGCCTTGGATACTCCGGCTGCTTTACAAACATCATTAATCGTAGCCATTTGATTCCTCTTTCATTTTTTCTGAATTCCAACCAAAGCCATCTTATCCAATTTATATGAAAGATGTTAATACTCTCTGCTCAAATTGCGGAGCAGAGAGTATTATTTTTTATCGCCCGGTCAACTTTGAAATGGTCTGAATATTTTGATCGATGTGCGATAATTCTCCCTGTACGGAATCAATTTCATTGATGCTTGCCTGAATACTGCCGGAAGCTTCCTGAGAAAGGGATAACATTTTGCTCATTTCATCGTTGAGATCAGATGATGATTCTTTCACATGCTCCATGATTTCAACGGTGGTTGAAATAACTTCTTTAATCGAGTCAATTGAAGAGTGAAGGCTACTGATTGTGTCTCCGGTGGAGCTCAGGCTCTCCTGAGTACTCTGCGATAAATTCCTGACTTCGTCGGCCACAACTGCAAACCCTCTTCCCTGTTCTCCGGCCCGGGCGGCTTCTATTGCTGCATTGAGCGCTAAAAGGTTTGTTTTTTCTGCAATACCATCAATCACATCCAGAATATCCTGAATTTTATTTGAATTGTTTTTCAGGGTTTCAACATAGTTTTGAAGTTTATGGCTGTGTTGTGTCTGCTCCCTGACTTTAGCGGACATTGAAATGAAGCGCTGCTGAACGGTTTGTGTCGCTTCTGAAGTACTGTTAGCAAATAACGCAATGTCTTTTAGGTTACTCAGTAAATGGTCCAGCAGATCTTTATACTGAATCAGGTAATGAATATTTTTTTCCTGTAAGGAAACCGTTTTACGCAGGCTTTGTAGCTCTGTCTCTATAAAGTAGCTTTTGTAGTTACCATAATAGAGTGGGAAGTTTTCAGCATGTTCATCATAGAAACTATCCGTTTCGTTCAATTTGTAGAAACCAAGTGCCGTTAACGTTTCATTTTGATGTACACCAAGCATTTCCCCGAAGCTGCTAAAGCCAGCAACCGCCGGTATTTGATCAAAGTTATGAACTGCCGCAAGAGACGCGCTGTTATTCAGACGACGCAAAATGCAGTCATTTGCAATCATTGCAATCGGATTCCCCGGTTTGCCCCGTTGAAAAGAGGCATAATCCTGTTGTAACGCCTGATTGAAGTCTTTGGCTTTCACCAGATATATTTCATCGCCAAATGTAAAATCACAGAAGAAGTTAATATGGCCGGTATCAATATCAATACTTGCAATTGAACGGATATAGATTTGTCCGCCAATTTTCACACCAAAACTATATTTGTTTAATTTGTCCCCTAATGCCTCTGGCTGACAATGGAAGTGCTCGCACAACATTTCTACCGGGGTTTTTAACGTCATCCGGTTTTCATCAAGCAGCGTTCTGACCGTCCGGGTTTCTGCATCTGCTTCTGCAACAGTGAAAGATGTCGATGTCGGTTCAAAATTATGTG
This sequence comes from Vibrio quintilis, assembly GCF_024529975.1. Classification (GTDB taxonomy): domain Bacteria; phylum Pseudomonadota; class Gammaproteobacteria; order Enterobacterales; family Vibrionaceae; genus Vibrio; species Vibrio quintilis. The sequence goes on from NZ_AP024898.1 coordinate 29,762, forward strand.
TTTTTAAAATGCCGTAACGGATAGATGGCGCCAGTTTAACAAATATAACCGTGGCACAGTTCGGAGCTATCTGACCATTGATTGCAATATCAGCCCGGGAGAAGTCCATTTTTCCCCCGGCTGAGCCCCCGATGAAATAGCATGGGAGTCTTTCCGACTGGTAGAGAGCTTTGACAAAAAAGTTTTCTGAAGCGGATATGCCATCGAAAAATGTCAGGGCAAGCGTATCAAGGTAATTGATGGAGAAAGGGAGCTGAACTTTTTGAATTTCCCGTTTGATTTTCTCAACACGCTCATCTTTACCAAGTTTGATCTGCCCGGCTTTAATATCTTCACAAAACAGAGGTATTTGTGCGATAGCTACATCGGGAAACAGGCGGGAGCTGAAACTCTGTAAGACGATATTATCCCATTCGCCTTGTGTCTCGTGGTACAGACCGTCAGGTTTTCCGCCTAATTCTCCGGCAGTCATAATTGAGACAACATGTTTTGAAAAAGGCATTGCCTCTTTGAGTTGCCGGGAAACTTTATCAAAGTCAAGGTGAGGTGACACAAATGCCAGAACAAGAGATGTTGAATCATCTTCAAAGCTCATTTCCCTGAGTTTATCTGATGCGATTTCTCTGCTGCGAATCACTTTAACTTTGACATAAGTTTCTTGTTGTTGTGAAGATGATATACTTTTCTTTTTTGGGCGGAAAAGGCTCAACATAAATCCTCTTTATTCATATTTCTTCCAGATGTAATCGATTATATTTACTTTTCAGCCATACTTTCATATTTCTGAACGCTGGCTTTCTGTTATTGGGAATAAGCGGTCATACTTCCTTTATCTAAATAACAGCCCCGGTGTATCCAGATTTTTCGGGGGAAGCTCTTATTATCCTATCTTTTTAGATATAACACTTTATCACTGATTGCCAGTGTTTTAGTCATATTTTAGAAATTGAGATATAGCCGGATGTAATTATACATAAGGTTGAATATCAAGATGTAGTGGCCTGATCAAATTATTATATTTAATTTTATATAGTAAAAATGGGATTTTAAGAAAAAATAATGAAAAAACGGCGTTGTTGATTTGATTGTCATTAATGTTAAGCATACTCACAAAAAAATTAATATCCCTGATTTGTGTGGGGTTTATTCGTGTTTGAGTTTGATGGAGACTTATTTCATGAAAATGAAATAAATGTCAACAATAAGGATGATGAAATGAATACATGAAATTTTGGGTGGATATCACAAATACTCCAAATAGATTTAATTTGTCGAATTAACAGACATCAATCAACGCACATTTCTCAACAACCAAAACGAGCATTATGTCAATTTATGGTCAATTTTCTCTCGTTTGGCGGTATAAAATGTTGAGTTTCTGCTGAATTATAGTGTTTTTTGTGACTTTGTTTCCTTGGTGGGGTGGTTTTATTGATATATATATTTTTAGTGTTTTGGCACTAGATTATTTTGTCAATATAGGGGAAAATCGTTTCCAGAAAGCTAATCGGGCAAATTGTTGCTCGATTCAGGCAATAAATTGCCTGAGTGGTTAAAAAATACTCTAAAAATTAGCTCAAATAAAAAGAAAATATTAGGAATTCAATAGTATGGTGAATATTTGATTAAGTATTCGCCATATTTGGATTCACTAACAACGATGAGGCGAATATGGGAAATGGAATAGTTGTCGGCCATATAGGGACCGACCATGCTGGGTTTCCGCCAACACCGGTACTTGCTGGTTCTGGCACCGTAAAATACGATGGTATTCCTGCAGCTCGTAAAGGTGATCCACTGGCTCCGCACGCAAAACCTAAACACCCCCCTCACGGACGATCAATTTCTGGTGGTTCAAGTACAGTCATGATTGATGGCAAACCAGCTGCAAGAGTTGGAGATGCTGTAAGTTGTGGTGGTTCTTTGAAAGGTGGTAGTAGTGTCAATATTGGCTAACAATGTCGGTATTTTATCTCGTGTAGCGTGCTTGGGAATTGCTTTTTCAATACAATCTTTTCCTCTTTTTGCTGCATCATTCAATATACCTGACAAACTTATTCCTGATCCGGTCGCAGAAACGACGGAGTCAGTTAAAGCTAAAGCGACTGCTGAATTAGTTAAAGAAGTGAATCAGAATAAATCTTTAACGAAAGATGCGGAAGAGAAGAAAGATGCCGGTAAAAAGGCTGATATCGCTGATATTAAAGACGCTGATGATGATTCGCAGAATGTAAAGATTATTGTTGCGGATGAACAGACTTATGATTATGACATTGAGTCGATGACGCCTGAGCAGGCTTATAAAAAAGGTCGTCTTTTAAGAGCGCAGTTTAAAAACAGTGATGCGCGGGCTTATCTTCGGTATGCCGCGGATAAAAAACATGCTGATGCTGCTTATTTATACGCAGTAGAGCTGATGAAATATAATGCAACGGTCCGGACACCTGCTGAAGCCAGAGAATATATTGAGCTATCGGCGAAGTTAGGAAATTTGCATGCGATGAGATATCTCTATAGGCGTGGTGACTGGCTTCGTCCAAGAGATCGAAATACCTGGAAAAAACGTTATCATGATGGTTTGATTGCTTTTGCTGAGCGCAACCCTGCAGAAGCGACTTATTTGCTTTCTTTATTTTTCCAAAATAGTGTGCCGGATAAATCAGAGTATTATCTTCGTCGTTCAGTGAAATATAGCTATCCACTGGCGTTGATGGAAAAAGCACGCAGAGAGCAGGGAAGTGGTAGTCCCCAACGGAAATTTTCAACAGATGGTAGTCGTGATCCTGATGTATTACGTACCTATAAACAAGCTGCATCTGAAGGTTTTATTCCGGCAATTAAAGCATGTGTTGAGTTATATGAAGCCAGAGATGACTTTCAGGAAGCTTTCAGATGGCGTTTGAAAGCAATTGATGCCGGGGATTTAACATCGCTGTTTGCAGTTGCAAAGATATATTCTCATGAAGCTGCATCATACCGTTTTGTCGATAAGGATTTAATTAAAGCACGTGCTTTCTCTGAATTGTACCTGGATTTTGCCGGGGATGATCGCTTTACAAAATTACACCAAATGGTTGAGCAGTTTTTTGTCGATGTTACTGAACAATTAACGCCTCCGGAAATTACCGAGGCAAATGTTTTTGTGACTGGCTATAAAGAAAAAACATTATTTTACAATCACGATATTTATTGGGATTTGTAATTTTTTTGAAATATTACGAGATTATTTAAATAGTATGTCTGGCTATCGTGTCTGTTGGGCACTTAATAAAAAATAATAAATGACAAAACAGATATATTACTATCATTTTTTTGTATTCGGGGATATCCGGATATTACGGAGTGTCTTCATCTCATACTTATATTAATGAATAAAGTTTGTTTCATTGGTATTTTGATTGTGAGATGAAAATCGGTAAGCAACGACTATTGGCATAGGTATTGGAGACTTTTTATGTCTAAAGAAGGTAGTGTCGCTCCCAAAGAGCGCATTAATATTAAATATGTTCCTGCAACCGGAGATCAACAAGCTGAGATAGAGCTTCCAATGAAGACCCTGGTCATTGGTGACTTTAAAGGTCATACAGAAGAAACTCAGATTGAAGATCGCCCGACAGTTTCAGTTGATAAAAATAATTTCGAATCAGTTATGCGTGAAAGTAACCTTTCAGTTAGCACTTCGGTGAAAAATAAACTGAATGGTGAAGAAGATTCAGACTTACCTGTTGAATTAAGCTTTAAGTCACTGTCTGATTTCGCTCCTGATTCGGTTGCATCCCAGGTACCTGAACTGAAAAAGTTAATTGAACTGCGTGAAGCGTTGGTTGCTTTGAAAGGCCCTCTGGGGAATATCCCTGCATTCAGAGAGCGTTTACAAGAGCTGATTGCATCAGGTGAATCGCGTGACAAGCTACTTGCTGAATTGAATATTATCAGCGGTGGTGAAGGTGAATCTGCTGAAGCTGAGTCAAAGCCGGAAGAACCTCAGGAATAATTGTCGACGTGATACATAAGGTATTTCGTTTAACATTTTTTATACGTCAACTTAGGAATTTGATTGATGTCTGCTACAGAAACGGTACTTGAACAATCGCAGGCCGGTGAAGCGAGCCTGCTTGATGAGATAATGGCGCAAACCCGCCTTGCTCCTGACGAAGAAGGCTATGACGTAGCCAAGAAGGGCGTTGCTGCGTTTATTGAGAATCTGATCGGTTCTAATCAGGAATCTGAGCCTGTAAATAAATCTCTTGTCGACCAGATGTTGGTTGAATTAGATAAGAAAATCAGTGCTCAAATGGATGAAATCTTACACGATGAGCAGTTCCAGCAAATGGAATCTGCATGGCGTGGATTAAAACTGCTGATTGATCGTACGGATTTCAGAGAAAACAACAAAGTCGATATCATCCACGCGACTAAAGAAGAGTTGTTGGAAGATTTTGAATTTGCTCCGGAAACTTGCCAGTCAGGTTTGTATAAGCAAGTTTACTCTTCAGGATACGGTCAGTTTGGTGGTGAACCAACAGGTGTCATGATCGGTAATTATGCCTTTACGCCATCGACTCCGGATATGAAGTTACTTCAGTATATGGCTTCTCTGGGAGCAATGGCTCATGCGCCATTCCTGTCCAGTGTTGGTCCTGAGTTCTTCGGTATTGACTCATTTGAAGAGCTGCCAAATATCAAAGATGTGAAATCTATCTTTGAAAGCCCTAAATTTACCAAATGGCGTTCACTGCGAGAATCTGAAGATGCGCGCTATCTGGGTCTGACTGCGCCTCGCTTCCTGTTACGGGTGCCGTATGATCCAATTGAAAATCCAATTAAGACTTTCAATTATCAGGAAAATGTTCGTGAATCTCATGAGCATTATTTGTGGGGTAACACTGCATTTGCACTAGGTACGCGTATCACAGACAGTTTTGCCAAGTACAGATGGTGTCCGAATATTATCGGCCCACAAAGTGGTGGTGCAGTTGAAGATCTGCCAGTCCACGTATTTGAGTCAATGGGTGCGTTGCAGGCGAAGATTCCTACAGAAGTTCTGATTACTGACCGTAAAGAATTTGAACTTGCCGAAGAAGGCTTTATTGCACTGACCATGCGTAAAGGTAGTGATAATGCTGCATTCTTCTCAGCGAACTCGATTCAAAAACCAAAAGTCTTCCCGAATACGAAGGAAGGTAAAGAAGCAGAGACTAACTACAAACTGGGTACTCAGCTTCCTTACATGATGATCATCAACCGTCTTGCGCACTATATTAAAGTGCTGCAACGCGAACAGATTGGTTCATGGAAAGAAAGACAAGATCTTGAACGTGAATTGAACACCTGGATTAAACAGTATGTCGCTGATCAGGAAAACCCACCAGCAGACGTACGTAGCCGTCGTCCACTTCGAGCAGCGCGTATCGAAGTGACCGATGTAGAAGGCAATCCTGGTTGGTACCAAGTGTCTCTTGCAGTTCGTCCTCACTTTAAGTATATGGGTGCGAACTTTGAGTTGTCACTGGTAGGGCGTTTAGATCAGTAATATGTCTTACGTTGCACCTGAAGAGGTTGCATTTGGCGTCGGCTTCTTTGAACGACTGGAAGCCGGCGATAAACCTGCGTCTCTGACGCAGGGACCAGATGCCGATGACGTGCTCTACTCGATTAAGCGGAATGTTTCTAATTTACTGAATACGCGCGTGGGAGGAGCTCAGAGTGCACCGGATTTGGGGTTAGTTGATTTTAATGACGCCACTCTGGAAACTCTGGATCTTTCAGTCAGAATCCGTTTAGCCATAGAGCAATGTTTGAATCAATATGAGCCACGGTTAAAAAATATTGTGGTGACATCAGAGAAAGATAATTTTAATCCACTGAGCCTTAGGTTCAGCATCGTTGCAGAAGTGAATACAAGTGCGATTCACAATACAGTGAAGCTGAGTTTGTTGCTGGATCAAAATCGTCAGTATCGAGTGTATTAATACATGGCACAAGATAAGTATTTTCGGGAAGAACTTTCATTTTTGAAAGAGCAGGGAAAACATTTTACTGAGGTTCATCCTCAGTTGTCTCGTTTTCTGCATGGTCAGGTTACCGACCCTGATGTTGAGCGTTTGCTGGAAGGTTTTGCATTTCTGACGGCGCGTTTGAGAGAAAAAGTTGAAGATGAATTTCCTGAATTAACCCATTCACTGATTAACATGCTTTGGCCGAACTATCTTCGTCCGGTTCCCAGCATGAGTATCATCGCATTTGAACCCAAATCAAGTGTGAGCGAAAAGCATGTGATCAAATCCGGGGTTCAGCTTGATAGTGCCAGAGATGTATTAGGCACAACGTGTCATTTCCGTACATGCCGGGATGTTTCGCTGTTTCCGCTTGTCATTGAAGGAATTACCTCTCATCACACCCGTGAATCGAGTACGGTGAATATTTCATTGATGATGCAGGGGGAAATGTCAGTCGGTGAAGCACTGGTTGATAGTTTAAGGTTTTATCTGGGTGGTGATCTCTACAGCGCACAAACGCTTTATCTGTGGCTGAATCACAATTTGGATAAGATTGTGATTGATGTTGACGGAACTGAATTTAGTGTTCCGGGAGATGCTCTGAAATCTGTAGGTTTTTCAGGTGAGGATGCATTATTACCTTATCCAAAGAATGTTTATGAAGGGTACCGGATTCTTCAGGAATATCTGTCGTTTCCACAAGCGTTCCATTTTATTGATGTATTTTCTTTGGATAAAGTGATTCCTTCGTCAGTACGTGGTCGTATGACGATGAAAATTCGTTTTTCAAAGACATTACCAACGGATGTCCGAATCAACGAAGAGAGTTTTCAGCTTTATTGTGCGCCGATTATTAATCTGTTCGAACATGATGCAGATCCGATTGATCTGACGGGTAAACAGTCTGAATACCGGATTATTCCATCGAGCCGCTATCCTTCTCATTATGAAGTGTTTAGTGTCGATGGTGTGTATGGCTGGCAGGATAAAACTCAGGACAGTCAGAGAATTCGTGGTGAGAAACGGGTTTATCACCCTTTTGAGAGTTTCCAGCATCAGGTGGAACGGGTCCGTAACCGCCAGGTTTTGTATTACAGAACCCGGGTAAAAGATAGTATTCGTGGCGATGGGTTTGACTCGTTCGTTTCCTTTATACGAGGAGATGAAACGCGATCGATCGATGTCGACGAAGCGGTTTCTATTCAGTTGACCTGTACGAACCGGTTATTACCCATAGAACTGGGTGTTGGAGAAATTTGTCAGCCGACAGATACTTCACCCGATTTTGTCACCTTCAAAAATATAACGATCCCATCGCAGCCACTGCGACCAGTGCTTGATGGTAGTTTGCTTTGGGGGCTGATTTCAAACCTCTCACTGAACTATCTCTCTCTGCTATCTAAAGATGCACTGAGTAGTGTATTGCGTGCTTATGATTTCAGAGCTTTAGTTGACAGGCAGGCGGAACGGGTTGCGAAGAAGCGCCTGGCCGGAATCATTGATATTAAATCAAAGCCTGTTGATAAGTTATTGAGAGGATTACCGGTTCGGGGATTGCAATCCGAAATTATGATTGATCAGACTGGGTTTGGTTCAGAAGGTGAGTTGTATCTGTTTGGTCGGGTTTTGAGTCACTTTTTTGCGTTGTATGCCAACATTAATTCTTTCCACGAACTGATTTTGGTCAATGTTAGTAATAATGAGAAGTATACATGGGGAACCCGGATCGGAATGCAGCCCTTGATCTAGAGGGTGAGCAAAAAGAATGTCAGTTGCCTGAGCGGGTCAGGTCATATAACTTTTTCCAGCTTGTGGAGCTGTTGCAGCAGCTACAGGATACAAATCCGGAAGACGAAAACTGGGAAATGTTGTGCAGTTTGCTGTTTAGTGCAAACCCAAGCCTGGGTTTTTCTCCGGCTGATGTGACTGATTTGACCCGTTTTGACGACGATCATCTGGTTTTACAGACAAACTTTTTTGGTTTGACGGGGGCTCAGTCACCATTACCGGGATTTATTCTGGAGCAACTGGTTGAAGAAGAAAGTGGCGGCTTTCGTCGGCCTTTTCTGGATTTCTTTAATAACCGGCTGATCACCCTGGTTTATCGTGTCTGGCGTAAATATCGCTATTATGTCCGTTTTCAGGATGATGCTCAGGATCAGTTTTCGCAGCAATTATTTGCGCTGGTTGGATTAGCTGATCCTGACCTGCGCGGCGATACACCAATTAACTGGTGTAAGATGCTTGCTTATGCGGGGGTTCTGGCAGGAAGAAGTCGCTCTCCGCAAGTGGTTGCCGGGATCATCGCACACTGCTTTGATTTGGAAGATGTCACCATCCGGCAGTGGGAAAAACGGAAAGTTGCGATTAATCCTGAGCAGCAATTTTGTCTTGGCAAGCAAAATGGTCAGTTAGGCATGGATAGTGTTGTTGGTGAATCTGTCATGGACTGCAATGGTAAGTTTGTTGTTTGTGTCAAAGGTTTATCCCGTGAGCGTTTTACAGATTTTCTTCCGATTGGAAAGGAATTTCAGCCGTTATGTAAGCTGGTTGAATTCATTCTCAGGGAGCAAATGGCATACGATATTGAATTATCTCTGGATGAGAACGAAATTCCGGAACTTTGTTTGAATTCTGAACAAGGTGTGGCATTAGGCTGGTACTCATTCCTGGGGAATAAGAATCTGAATAACAATGTGCTGATACAAGTAAGGCAGTAAAGTATGACGATAGAAGAACAGCCTTTACTCAATATGGTTGTCGTGAACGTACAGTTGCTTGAGTCTGGTTTGACACCTCAGTCAGCCTGGACACCGGATGGTGGTCGTATTGGGACCTCTGTGGATAGCTTTTGGCGGCTGACAGATAAGAATGGCAACATCCAACCGAATCATGCTCAGATTGAAACGATTGACGGGGCTTTCTGCCTGCGGGATCTGAGTGGCGAAACTTATGTGAATGGTTCTTTGATGCCTTTAGGCAACGGAAAACTGGCGAAGTTAGAAAACAAAGATGAGGTTCAAATCGGACCTTATAAAATCCGGGTTTATCTGGGCCAGAATATCAAAGAAGACATGGCATCCAACCACGTTCTGGAACAAATGTTTGACAGTAATCAGGATACATTGTTAGCGGATGATAACGGTGAAGCTGAGCTGTTAGGTGTTTCAACAGAGCAAACCGGGGTGATTGATCCGTTGTTAGCACTCGAAGAAACAATGGTGAAAGTCGAAGATGACAGCAACGCTTTGATCGAAGGTGTGGAAGAAGAACCTGAGGCTGATGAAATAGAAGAACAACGTATTCTATCTTCTGAAGGTTATGAGTCTCAGAATAAAACGCTGCAGGAAACTCAGCAGGAAGATGGGGAATATGACATGACTTCCTCCATCAGCCTGAAGAAAATTTTTAGTTTTGCCGGTTTTAATAAAACCGGCAAAAAGTCAAAACAACGATCTTTACGGCATCAGACTTCTGAGAAGACAAATGAGCCAGTAAATAACAATTTAAATGCAACAGATTCAAACCAATCAGAGGGCTATGGAATGGATGAAAATGTACTGGATCTTCTTGAAGAAGAAGTAGCAAAAAGTATGGTGTCAAAACCCGCTCAGTCTGAAGCCGGAAAACATTACGGGCAGCATCTTTTAACCGGGCCGATGCTGGATGGTCTGGGTGTCAATTTCCTGAATGATCAGGATATGGAAAAAATGCATTTCCTGTCAGAGGAAATTGGCCAGTCGCTTCAGTCATGTATTAAAGGATTACTGGAACTTCATCGTCAGGTTGATCATGGCCGGTTTGAAATGCTGAACCGCAATTTGCAACCCATTGAAGATAACCCGTTGAGATTGGGTCTTTCTTATGAAGAGACGCTGAAAACATTGTATGACTCAGATAAGAGTCTGGTGCATCTCTCCGCGCCGGCAGCGATTGCTGAAAGTTTAAAGAATATTCAGGATCACAATGATGCTGTATTACATGCCACGACAGAAGCACTACAACAAATTCTGGCGGCATTTTCTCCACAGGTTTTGTTGCGCCGTTTCAATAACTACAAGCGTCTGCATGAAGTGCACAATGAATCCGAGGAAGCCTGGGCATGGAATATGTACAGCAATTATTATCAGGAACTGACTTCAAACCGTCAGAAAGGTTTTGAGAAGCTTTTCTGGGAAATCTTTGAGCAGGCATACGATAAGAAAATCCGAGAAAAACAACTGGAGTTCTGACTGTGAAAAAACTGGCTTTTATAGTGTTGGTTTTAACGATGTTGTCGGCTTGTAGTAGTGGTGGTGATGATCCTTCTGAAAACTATAATCCGGCTCAGGAGCCGACAGAAGTGACATTTAGTATGGTCATTGATGATGGCGTCAATCCGAATATCTGGGGTGAGGCTTCACCGGTAGAAGTACAGGTATTTGAGTTAGAAGACGACTCGATGTTCATGTCAGCCGATTATGATGCAATTAAAGAAGATTATAAAAAGGCGCTGCGAAGTAATTTTGTCCGGGACTATGACTATGTCCTGATGCCCGGGCAGTTTAAGTTTGTCGACCAAATCCACCTATCTCCGGATACACACTATATTGGCGTGATGGCTCACTTTGCCGAACCGGAAGTCAGTGAATGGAAGAAAGCAGTCAAAGTTCTGAACAAAGGACGTAAGTACCATTTGCTTATGTACTTTAAAGATTACGATGTTAAATTAAAAAGAGTGGAATAGTTGAGATGTTTGCCCGTAACCGTGTCATCTGGAATGAAGGTCTTTTTATAAAACCTCAGCATTTCCAACAGCAGCAACGGCACACCGAATATTATATTGATGAGCGAATGAACACTGTCAGTCGTTATCTGTATGGTGTGGCTGACCTGACTTTAAACCCTGAATATCTTGCATTTGGTCGAATTGCGATTGAACGTGCCACCGGTGTGATGCCTGATGGAACTGTATTCAATATCCCTCAGGAAGACGCAATGCCGGAGCCATTGGAGATTCAGGGTGAATCTGTTGCCAATCAACTTGTTTATCTGGCGCTGCCATTACGAACCGAAGCATTGATGGAAGTGACCTGGCCGGAAGAACGCGGTTCAGGCCGCTATGTCAGTCGCCGGATGGATATTCGTGATGTGCAGAGCATGCAGGGGGATACAACGACAATTAACGTTGCACCTGTTTGTATGCAACTCATGCTTGAATCAGAAGATCGCAGTTCTTATGCATCTTTTGCCATCGCCCGGATTCAGGAAAAGCGGCCTGATGGCAGTGTGGTGTTGGATCCTGAATTTATCCCTTGTCATATCAATTCATCGGTCAATGTTGCCCTTCACCGTGTGGTGACTGAAATGGCCGGTCTGATGTTGGAGCGGGCCAGAAATATCGCGCAGCGTATCAGTTCTCCAAGCCAGGGCGCTGTGGCGGATGTCTCTGACTTTATGTTGCTTCAGGCTCTAAACCGTATGCAGCCGCAAATGGAGCATCTGGCGAAATTGCGCAGTTTGCATCCGGAGCGTCTCTTTGAGTGTCTTGCCTGCGTTTGTGGTGAACTGTCCACATTTACTGATGAGAGCCGTTTACCACCGTCGATTCCGGTTTATAACCATGACATGCCTTCGGACTGTTTTATGGAATTGATCCGGTATCTGAGACAGAGCCTGAGTGTGGTTCTTGAACCACGCGCTGTGTCGATTCAGCTGGATAAACGTAAGTATGGTCTGATGGTCGCACCAATCCACGATAAGGTGTTGATGGAAGATGCCGACTTTATCATTGCTGTGAAAGCGAAAATGCCTCTGGACGAGTTGCGCCGGGTATTTGTTCAGCAGACCAAAGTGGCTTCAGTCGAGAAAATCAGAGAACTTATCTCATTACAATTACCAGGCATTCCATTGGTTGCCCTTCCTGTTGCACCACGACAGCTGCCATATCATGCCGGGTACACTTACTATCAATTAGATAAATCAAGTTCAGCATGGTCAATGCTGCATCAGGCCAGTGGATTCGCATTCCACGTAGCTGCTGCATTTGAAGACCTTGATTTACAATTCTGGGCAATAAGGAGTTAATTGTGGAGCAGGAAAATAATTCTAAGCCGCTTAACAACTTACTGTTTGATAATGTTGAAAATATCGATCGGGATCAGGACTATTGGTTCAAATTACGGGGCGATAATCCTAATGTGCTGATCGATGCTGCAACGCCTCTGTTTGGTTTGTCATTGCGGGTTCGCGGATTAACGAGCTGCCCGAACATTGAACAAATTTACAATCAGACGATAGAAGAAATTAAAGCCATCGAAATCGAATTGAGTGAGAAAGGCTTTGAGAACGCTGTTGTGATGGCATACCGCTATATTCTGTGTACATTTCTTGATGAAGCAGTCATGGGATCTGAGTGGGGTGCTTCCAGCATCTGGGCATCACATTCGATGTTATCCCGTTTTCATAATGAAACCTGGGGCGGTGAGAAAGTGTATACCATTCTTGCCCGTCTGGAAGGTGAGCCAAAACGCTATCAGCCCTTATTAGAATTTATTTACTACTGCCTGATTCTCGGGTTTGAAGGCAAGTACCGCGTCATGGTGAATGGTCATAACGAACGTGAACGGGTGATCAGTCATTTACATGACCTGTTAACCACTTTAGAAGAACCCCAAATTAAACCATTGTCTCAGGCAAATCAGCATGTTGTTGATGCGAAATATCGTTTAAATCGCCAACTGCCTGTCTGGTCGGTTTTTGTCGGATTTGCTGTGTTGTGGGCTGGTGTCTTTTTAGGCTACACCTGGCTACTTCATGAAAAATCGTCTGACGTTATTAATCAGTTAACGCAACTTCTTTAATTAATTTTTAGGCTAGGTGATTACTGTGATTCGAATTGAATTACCCACTCTTATCTCGAAACTAAATCAGCAGAGCAAGCTGGCACTGGAACAGGCGGCTTCACTTTGTATTGAACGTCAGCATCCTGAAGTGACTCTGGAACATTATCTTGATGTATTAATCGATAATCCACTTTCTGATTTTCGTGTGATTCTGAAGCAGGCCAATATTGATTTTGAGCGTGTGAAACAAGCCATTGCAAGTACTTACTCGCGTGAACATGTTTTAGACACCTACCCTGCATTTTCTCCGCTACTGGTTGAGTTGCTACAGGAAGCCTGGTTGCTTTCTACCACAGAGCTCGATCAGCATGAGTTGCGTTCCGGCGCAATTTTCCTGGCTGCAATCACCCGGGTGGATCGTTACCTGTCTGCGCCATTGATTTCATTATTTGATTCAATCAACCGCGAAAATCTTAAGAAAAACTTTGCTGCAGTTGTCACTGACTCTTCTGAAACAGAAGTGGAAACCACATCAGCAGCGGGGAAAGCCGCAGGTAATATGCTGCAGCAGGAAGCGAATTCTCCGCTGCAAAAATATTGTACGAATGTCACTGAACAAGCTCGTCAGGGAGAGTTAGATCCCGTACTTTGCCGTGAAGACGAACTGAATCTGATGGTTGATATCCTCTGCCGTCGCCGTAAAAACAACCCGATTATTGTTGGTGACGCTGGTGTTGGTAAAAGTGCCATGATCGAAGGGCTGGCTTTGCGGGTATTTGCCGGTAAAGTGCCTGATCAGCTGAAAAATGTTGAAGTCATGGCCTTAGATTTAGGCTTACTGCAAGCCGGTGCGTCAGTGAAAGGTGAATTTGAAAAGCGTTTGAAAGGCGTGATTGATGCGATTAAAGCAGCACCAAGCCCGATTATTCTGTTTATTGATGAAGCGCATACTTTGATTGGTGCCGGTAATCAGGAAGGCGGTGCGGATGCTGCGAACCTGTTAAAGCCTGCTCTGGCCCGGGGTGAACTCAGTACTGTTGCAGCGACAACATGGAAAGAATACAAAAAGTATTTTGAAAAAGATCCTGCGTTGACCCGTCGTTTCCAGCTGGTCAAACTGGATGAACCTTCTGTTGATCAAGCTGTTGATATTTTGCGCGGTCTGAATAGTGTGTATGAAAAATCGCATGGTGTATTGATTACGGATGAAGCACTGAAATGTGCCGCCGAACTTTCCGCCCGGTATATTTCAGGTCGTCAACTGCCGGATAAAGCAATCGATGTACTGGATACCGCATGTGCCCGGATTGCGATTCATTTAACCACACCGCCGAAGCGACTGGCTCTGTTAGAGAATAACTGCCATCAGCGCCAGCTTGAAATTGATATGCTTGAACGGGCTCAGTTCCTCGGTCAGGACTATGAAGAAAAACGACTTGAAGAGCTGAGACTGCAGGAAACTGATGACGAAGCCGAGAAAGAAAGCTTGCTGGCCTGCTGGGAAGAGCAAAAATCTCTGGTCGAAAATATCATCGAATTGCGTGGTCAGCTGATGGAATTCTCCGGACAGGAAGAGATTTCTGAAGAAGAGATGGATTCTCTTGAAACGCTCAAAGCCGAGTTAAAAGAGAAGTACGACGAACTCGATGATATTCCGCATGATCAACGCCTGATTCATCCGCAAGTTGATGTCAATCAGATTGCAGAAGTGATTGCCGACTGGACGGGTGTTCCGGTTGATCAAATGAATACTGATGAACTGCATAAAATCACCAACCTGACCTCAATCTTAGGTGAAGCGATTAAAGGTCAGGATATGGCGATTGAGCGTGTGCACCGCCATTTACTGACAGCCAGAGCGGATCTTCGTCGCCCGGGTCGTCCGAAAGGGGCTTTCCTGCTGGTGGGTCCAAGTGGTGTCGGTAAAACGGAGACCGTCATTCAGCTTGCAGAGCAACTTTATGGTGGTCAGCAATTCCTGACGACAATTAATATGTCTGAATATCAGGAAAAACATACGGTTTCCCGCTTAATCGGTTCTCCACCGGGATATGTTGGTTACGGTGAAGGGGGTGTCCTGACGGAAGCAATCCGTAAAATGCCTTATTCCGTTGTGCTGCTGGATGAAGTGGAAAAAGCGCACCCTGAAGTACTGAATATTTTCTATCAGGGCTTTGATAAAGGTGAAATTGCTGATGGGGAAGGCCGGATTATTGACTGTAAAAATGTCGTCTTCTTCCTGACATCAAACCTGGGTTATCAAACGATTGTTGATTATGCGGATCAACCAAAGTTAATCAGTGAAAGATTGTATCCTGAGCTGTCTGATTTCTTCAAGCCGGCGCTTCTGGCCCGTATGGAAGTCATTCCTTACCTGCCGCTGAAGAAAGAAGTTCTGGCTGAAATTGTTCAGGCGAAACTGAAACGTCTTGAAAATCTGTTTAAAGAGCGTTATTCCGCTGAAGTTGAGATTGATGAATCTCTGATTGAGGAAATTCTCAAACGGGCAACACGCTCTGAAAATGGTGCAAGGATGCTTGAAGCGATTATTGAGGGGCAGTTGCTGCCGCCGGTTTCATTAGCGTTGCTGAATAAGCTGGCTGAAAGAGCTGACGTTAATCGTGTCTACCTTGGTGCACAAGACGGAGAGTTTATCGGAGAGGTTGAATAAGATGAGCCGCTGGTTAACTTATGCAACTGATTTGATTGGAATCAGAGAGCCACAGCAGTTAGTCCAGCTTTTTGCTGAAACTGTGCAGCATGAGTTGGAGCTTGATACTTGTTTAATACTATTTCCAAGTACAGATGGGCGCACATTGGTGCCCCATCTGCAATCACTGAATAAAACCTGGTCTGTGACAGATTTTGATTGTCCGTTTGCCCATGTTTTACAATCCGGAAAACCGATGGATATCTCCTCTGAAGAGTTGGTGTTCTGGCAGCAAAATCGAGATTTTTGCCAGTTAACTGAGTCTATGAGCATGTTTTCCGCCGCGAGAGCTGAATTGCTTCCGGGCAGTAACCAGTCTGTCAGAGCAATGTTATTTGTCGTCGGGAATGCTGAAAAGTTACACGACGCATTTTCTGATGAAACATTTGGCCGTTATAAGCAGGTTTTCAGTCAGCAGAGATCTTTGCTGATGGATATGCAGCAGGAAGAATTTACGCAGCGCAGTCTGCGGGAATCTTTATCAGATGTTGAGCGAAACAACCAGCAACGTCAAATGGTGAATGAGCTTTCCCGGACACTGGTTGGCCGGAGTGAGGCAATGAAAAAGCTGAGAGAGCAAATTGTCAGTGCTGCCGGTTCTCAGCTTTCTGTGATGATTCAGGGAGAAACCGGAACCGGCAAAGAGCTGGTTGCTCAGGCCATTCATGATTTTTCTCCCCGGACAGGCAAACCATTTGTTGCGATTAACTGTGCTGCGATTCCGGAGAATCTGCTTGAAAGCGAGCTGTTTGGCTATTGCAAAGGTGCTTTTTCCGGTGCGGATACGGATAAGCAGGGGTTAATTGAACAGGCGGATGGCGGCACTTTGTTTCTGGATGAAATCGGGGACATGCCATTAGTGCTGCAGGCGAAGCTGCTTCGGGTGCTGGAAACGCACCAGTTCCGGCCTATCGGAGGAAAAGATGAATATTCTTCTGACTTTCGTCTGGTTTCTGCAACCCATGTGAACCTGCAAAATCAGGTGCATCAGAAGTCTTTTCGTCAGGATCTCTATTACCGTTTATTTCAATACCCGCTTATGGTGCCCCGCCTGGTGGACCGGATTGAAGATATTGAGTTACTCAGTGATCACTTCGTTGAGCTTTATAATCAGGTTCACGGGACGCATGTTCGTGGGTTGAATTATAAAACGGTTGACTGTCTGAAACAGCATAACTTTAACGGGAATGTCCGGGAGCTGAAGCATTTGGTTGAGTTTGGGTGTGCTCAAACTCAGGATGATCAGGAAGTGGTAGCGAACAGTCTGATACACCGGATCCTTCCCAGAGAAGAACTCAACCTTCTCTCCGTTGAAGAGCCTGAATCATGTACGGTGATCAAGGATCTGAAACAGGCACTTCAGGATTTTGAATCGAAAATCATCCGGGAACGCTTACGCCTTTTTTCAGGAGATCGAACAAAAGCTGCTGAAAGTCTCGGTATTCCCAAACGAACTTTGGCTTACAAATGCCAAAAGTTGGAGATTAAATCGCCATGAAATTAAGAGTATCCAGCTTATTTATTAGCTTGATTCTGTTGATATACACTTCTTTGGTTCATGCACAGGGTGCGCCTGAATCAGATTCAAAATTATTAATTGAAAAGGCAAAACAATGTCGGGACGTGACCGAACGTTTAGACCGATTACGCTGTTTTGATCGTGTATTTGACACACCGCTGATGCATATTCCGAAAGTTGTTGAGCATAGTCAGGCGTCTGTCGGCTGGGTACGTGCGATGGAATCAGCGGTGAAAACGGAAAATGGGCAAAAGCTGAATCTGACGGTTCAGGGCACCGATGATGAACATGGAAATGCCTGGCTGACGTTGTTGGCTCTGAATGATCAGGGGCGGTTCAGTAAAGATCAAAAAGCCGTTTTAATGATGAGCTGTATCGATAAAATCAGCCGGATTGATTTAGCACTTCCGGAAGCGATTCCTGAAGCCAGAGTGAAAGTCAGTGTCCATGGTACAACACAATACTGGCGCAGTGATGATTCAGGGCTGTTACTTTCCTCCGGCCGGGGAATGCCGGCCATTAGTCTGATGAGAAAAATCGCATCGCAAAGCAGTATTTCATTGCGATCGAATGCGGTTAAAGTCGATGGTTTGTCTTTCGATACACATGAATTGAAGCAGGCGCTTAAACCGTTAAGACAACGTTGTGGGTGGTGAGAATAAACATGGAACTTTCTGAATATCGTCAATGTGTTGCCTCACCGATCAGCGATGAAAATCCGGTTGGTGAACGGTTACTTGATGATTCTTTATTTGATTTTGTTGAAGACCAGATGATGAAGGTTGGATCTTTGTCCCACGCGAGTGTGCAATGGGATGAGGTCGAGCATAGTGTCCTTAAGCTGCTGAAAGAAAAATCAAAAGACATCAAGTTGCTGGTTTATTTGCTCCAGTGTCTGCACCATGAGGTGATTCCGGCCCGGTTTAATATGTCGTTGTTTATCCTGGCTGACTTTATTTCGCTATATTGGGAAGAAAGCTTTCCGGCACCCGGCCAACGGGGTAAACTTCCGCGCCAAAAGTTTTTTGGTCAGATTATCCAAAGATTCAATCTGATCATTGAAAAGCAGGAATTTGAACGTTTCACCGGTGAGCTGATGAGCGATCTGGAAAGTGCTCTGGAATTGTTCAGTACTGCGGTTGAAGAAAAAGAAATCAGTAATGATGCTTCGGATGATCTGTTGAAAACGGTCCGGACGAAAATGCGTCTTGCTGAAGAAAGGCAGCGTGTTGAGCAGCAGGCAGCAACGGTGAATCAGTCGGCATCACCGGCGTCAGCGGAATCTGCTGGTGCCGTGCAATCAGCGCCTGCGTTATCGGTAGATAACTCCAGTGATAAAGCAACCAAACAGACTTTATTTAAGGTCTCTGACTTTCTCGGTGAGCATGGGGAAGGTATTGCTCTATCTGTCCGGGTGCGCCGTTATGCCGTGTGGTCAGGGATTCACTCAGTGCCGGATCACAACTCAGATAATGAAACCATGTTAAGGCCGATGCAGCAGGATCGGGTGAAAGATTATCAGGATTTGATGCGTAGTCCCGATTTGGCTTTGTGGCGCAAAGTTGAGCAGAGTCTGACGGTTGCGCCTTACTGGTTTGAAGGGCAACTGATGAGCTACCGGATTGCAGAGGCGTTAGATAAGCCGGTTTGGTGTAAAGCGATTAAAGAAGAGACGCAGCTGTTTCTTGAGCGTCTGCCTGCTTTAAAAGCACTGAAATTCAAAGGTGGTCAGCCTTTTGTCACTGATGAAGTTCTCTCCTGGCTTGATGAAGAAGATGAAGAGACTTCATCTCCTGTCGTCGCAGCGACCGGAGGGTGGCAGGATAAACGTAAGGAAGCGTTTACTTTGGCTAAAGAAGCCGGTATTGCTGTTGCTCTTTCGATGATTAACCAGGGTCTTGAAAGTTCAGTAGAACCGCGGGACAAATTTTACTGGCGGTTATTATCGGCGGATTTGCTTGAAGAGCATGGTTTTTCTGCCATGGCGCAAGAGCAGTATCACACATTATATCGTCAGGTGAATGCAGCGAGTGTTTCAGATTGGGAGCCCTCTCTCATGCAGCGACTAGAAAAATATTCAACGTCAGAATAAGCGAAGGACATTATTCCATGTTATCCATCTTGAAAAGAGTTTTTGCTCTACTGAAAAAGATAAAACTTAAACCAGGCATGTTGGCAGTTATGCCCATGCTGTTGTTGCTTTGTTTTATTTTAATCAATGTTGCCATCTGGTGGGCAGGCCCCTGGCTGACAATGTATGATACAAAACCTCTGGAGAGTGTCACAAGCCGGGCTGTTGCCACAACGGTATTCTGGCTTTTTGTTGCAGCAATCTGGGGTTTATGGCAATGGAAAAAACTTCAGGGTTTTGAGGAACAGCAGGAGCGCGAAGAGCGTTTTCGGCAGGATCCTATCAAACTACTTGAAGAAAAGCAGGAAGCAGAACTCAATAAAGTCATTGCCAATATGCGCAAGAATATCAATAAACGTGATTTTCTGTATACGCATCCATGGTATTTGGTGCTTGGATTAGAAAATGCCGGTAAAACCAGCTTAATTAACCGCTCCGGCCAGAACTTTACCATGACTTCTGTCATGAGAGCCTCCGGACAACGAAGTGAAAATCCTTACTCATTTGACTGGTGGATCGGTGATAAAGCGGTCGTGATTGATCCCGATGGTGAGCTGTTAACACAGGGACACCGTGATGCAGACAAAGATGGCGAAATGGAACGTCGTTTATGGAAGCATTTTGTTGAATGGCTGGAGCGAACCCGGAACCGCCGTCCTTTAAACGGGATTGTTTTAGCCCTTGATGTGTCTCACCTTGCCTCGGTGAAAGCGTCTGAACGTAAGGCCTACGCAAGTATTCTTCGTGCCCGGGTCCGTGAAATTGTTGAAACCATGTCGATTCAGTTGCCGGTTTATATTGCTTTAACCAAACTGGATTTACTTTATGGTTTTGAATCCTTCTTTAAACACTATACAAAAGAGCAGCGTGAAGAAGCATTAGGGTTTACTTTCCAGCTAAAGCCGGATGATGATGACGATCAGTGGTTATCGGAATTTGAAAATGAGTACGCTCAGTTTGTTGAAACCGTGAATGAAATGCTGCCGGTTTCTGCTTCTGCACCGATGGAGCTGGATGAAAGAAACGGTATCTATAGTTTCAGCCGTCAGGTCGCCGGGCTGAAAGATATTCTGACGCAGTTCTTACGTGAAGCGCTGGGGAATGATCAGTATTCGTTATCAGCGATCGTTCGCGGGGTGTACTTCACTTCTGTGTATCAGCAGGGCGTGCCAAGCAATGCTTTTGATGATGCCGCATCCCGTCGCTATGGTCTTGAACATGCGATTAATAAAGCTCAGATAGCGAAGAACTCGACTGTTTATTTTACCAATCAGCTATTTAAGAAAATCATCTATACCGAATCGGGCTTAGCGTCAGATAACAAAAAAGTGATTAAGCAGAAGCGTCGTTTATTGATGCTGTCTACGGTCGCTTGCTCTATTGTGACCCTGCTGCTGTTTGGCTCATGGCAAAAATACTATTTGTCGAATGTGAAGCATTCTGATGCGGTGTTGACCAAAGTAAACCAGTTTAAAAATGAGCTGCCTAAAAACATTTATAAAGCCTCTCAGCAGGATATGCTGGACTCGCTGAATAAAATCCGGGAAGCGACTCTGGAATTTGGTTTCTTCCGTAATAAGTCACAGTATTTTGCGGATATGGGGCTTTATCAGGGTCATACAATTGGGCCTATGGTTGAAAGTACTTATCTGAATATGCTGGAAACCCGGTTTTTACCGATTCTGATTTCTGATGTCATTGTTCAGTTAAATCAGGCAAAAACCGATGAAGAGAAGCTTGATGCTTTACGTGTTTTCCGGATGATGACGGATAAGAGCGGTCGTTACAAAGACATGGTGCTCGATTATTTCGGCAAATACTGGCAGCAAGAGTTTCCGGGCAAACGGCTTGTTCAGGAAGAGTTGTTAGGCCATTTAGATTATGCGATGGATCATACCAATCTGGCGATAGCCCGTGCTCAGGGTGACAAAAATGCAGATAAGGTATTACGTCCTTATGATCAGACGATTGCTCAGGTTCAGACTGAACTGAGTACAATGCCGAACAGACAACGGGTTTACCGTAACCTGAAGCAGAACGCGCAAACGATTCTTGGTCCGGACATTAACCTGAGAAACCTGATCGGCCCTGTATTTGATCTGGTCTTTGACGAGCGGGTTGTGAACAGTGACGGGTTATATATTCCACAGATGCTGACGAAAAAAGGCTTTGAAGAATATTTTATTCCTCAGGTTGAGTCTGTATCAAAACTGGCACTTATCGACAGCTGGGTACTGGGTCAAAGTAAGTCTGCTGAATTCAGTGAAGCGGATAAGCAGAAACTACGTGATCAAATCCGGGAATTATACGTCTCTGATTACACCAAAACCTGGCGTGGGGCGCTTGCTGAAATTGACATGAAATATTTCAGTGACATGAACGATGCGGTTTCTGTGCTGGAAAATATCACCAGCAGTGTTGAACCAATTCAGCGTCTGATGAGAACACTGGAAGAAAATACCAAACTGTTTGATATCCAGCCGAAAGATGAAGAAGCGCAGAAAGAGTTGCTGAAACAGCCTAAATACCGGATGGCCGCTGCAATTGATACTCCGTTTGCTGATTTGAACAGTATGCTGACAGCTGCTGGCGATAAACCGGCTTATATCAATGAAGTGATTGGTGCGGTCGATGAACTGAAGCTGTATCTGAAAGGTATTCAGGCATCTCCTGATGAAGGGATGGCGGCACTTAACGCAACCAAATCACGGATGAAGCTGGTCAATGCTGACCCGATTTATACACTGAGACGGATTGCATCGGGTCTGCCAACTCCGTTAGATCGAATTTTGACCAAACTTTCTGATGAAAGCTGGCATGTGATTAAACAGGAAGCGATCAAGTATCTTGAAGTGCGCTGGCATAATGATGTATACCGTGTTTTTGAAGAGAAACTGGCAAACCGTTATCCGTTTAATCCGGCTTCGAAGAAAGATGCATCACTGGCTGACTTTGAATCGTTCTTTGCGCCAAATGGCATTCTGGACAACTTCTATCAGAATCAACTGAAAATCTTTATTGATGAGAAGAGTGTTCTGGGGAGTGAAAGTGAAGGTTCTCAGGGTGTGGTTAAAAATTCTGTGCTTGAACAGCTGAAACAGGCGAAACAAATCCGGGAAGCCTTCTTTAACCGTAAAGGGATTCTTGATGTCAGTTTCTCAGTTGAGCCATTACGTTTGACCAGTAACAAGCGCAGAAGTGTGTTGAATGTTGACGGGCAGTTCCTGACATACAGTCACGGTTCAAGAGAAAATGCTGAACTGATTTGGCCGAATACACTACGGGATTCAGCGATATCGAAGATTACTTTGATTCCGGCTAAATCAAATCTTTCGCCACGGAGTATTGTGATTCAGGGACCTTGGGCCTTCTTCAGATTACTTGATTTTGGTGATGTGATTGCTGCAAGTTCAACATCGGTAGATTACAGATTCCGTGTTGACCATGGTGACATGATTTACCGGATCAACTCTGAAGATGATGTGAATCCGTTTACACAACGGTTGTTTAAATCATTTAAACTCTCTGCAAATCTGTATTAATCGTACATGTTTATCCGCAGTTAGTTTTTAATGGAGCGCTTCTGGCGCTCCCTTTATTCAGGGGTCGCAGGGGATATGTCCCAACGCATCTTTATTGAAAATAAATCATTTATTATTAGCAGTGAGCATGACGAGCTGTCCGGACATTCACTGTATCAGTCGATCAAAAAAGAAGTTTACAGTGAGCGTTCTCCTTTTTCCGGTGGAACAAACTGGGAGAAAGTGAAACAGGAATGTGAACAACTGTCGCAGGAAGTCGGTGCTGACCTGGCTGTAAGTACTTACTACACAATGGCCTGTCTGAAGCTGGATGGATTGCGTGGTTATTCGCTTGGTCTGGAGCTCATGTATAGTTGCATGCTCAATATCGGTGAAGTGGTTCATGAGACCGAACGGCAGATACAACGTCTGCTGCGCTGGGCGAATGCACAGGCATTGATTGAATTACAGAATCTGAAAGCGGGTTATGAAATGTTGAGGTATCTGTATCAGTGTGAACAGTATTGTCAACGGATCAGTCATTTACTGCAAACGGATTATCCGGCGGTAAAAGCCGATTTTGAATCCATTGGTTATATCATCTTTGAGCATATTGATGGTCTTGAGACCTGCTATCAGGTTGCCTTGAAAAGAAACGAAGTCAGCGAGGCTGGTCATAATGTACAGGTTGTGAATACCAGTCAGCGCTCCCGCTGGCCTGCCTTCTTTGCCTTTATTATGGGGGGTGTTTTAGCCGGTGCAGGATATTGGTTATATTTGAATATGCAACTTTTTCATTGAGAAAGCAGTCTCCTGCATCGCTGGGTTCACAGTCTGATACAGGAGATATCTTCAGAATCTCTTATCTTCAGAAAAAACAGACTCAGGCAGCCGCAATATATTTTCTCTGATGATTTTTCATCTCTTTTAATGTTGAAATGAGCTTATCGATATCCAGTGGTATATTGAACTGCTGCTTTAAATGAGCCAGATAAATAATATCTTCGCACATTGCTTTTTCCGGCTTGTCACTGATTTTGGCGACCGGGCGGCTGTTGCATTCGGCGAGTTTGATCACGATAGAAAGAGGTTGATAGGCCTGATTCTGAGCGTTGGTCCAGGCATCCAGATCATTGGTCAAGAATGTCCCTATACCAAATGAAATCTGCACTCTGTCGGAAAAATATTCACAAATATCCAGGGCCTGATCAAAGTTTAGTCCATCGGAAAACACAAACAGTTTTGTTTTTGGATCGATGCCTAACCGCTCATAGTGTGCAATCATTTTGTCACCCCAGGTGTAAGGGCAACCTGAATCATGACGAACACCATCATAGGCTTTCGCCAGATGTACATTAAAGTCATTGATAAATGCGTCAATGGTGAGTGTGTCTGTCGGAGCGATTGAAAGCTGCCCGTCAAAAGCTTTCAGCCATTGTTCCAGCGCGACCTGTTGTGAATCTGCCGGATTAACAAGTGCCTGATGGCCCATAAACCATTCATGGGCAATCGTGCCAATGGGTTGCAGATTAAATTCCCGGGCATAATGATAGTTACTGGTGCCGAGTAACAGCCCGGGAATATATTGTTGCATACACTCAATGACCTGATGCTGTACCTCAGAAGAGAAGCGGCGCCGGGTGCCCATTTCGGTGATTTTGAAGTTATGAATGCCCCGCTCAGTTAACTTATTCTTCAGGTGAGTGATTTTTTTGAGCAGTACCTGTTTGGCACGATCGGCCGGTACATCAGCCCAGTGTCTGCGGCTGCGGACCTCAGAAATAATCGACATAATGATTGTTTCATATAAGATCGTATCCCGCCATGTACCGTAAATGCTGACTCGCAGTTGCTTTTTGTTGTTTTCGTGGATGATTCCCAGTTCGACCTGTTGCTCAGGTTGAAAGCGGAAATAACGCAGGGAATGTAAGAACGTTGTTTTCAGATGAGGCGAGCTTTTTTTCAGATATTGAATATCCTGTTCTGAAAACTGAAGCTGAGCCAGTTGTTTTATCTCATGCCGGATATCGCTTAACAGGTCACTGATATCTTCATCAGACCTGACAATCAGTTCATAGCGGACTGCTGTGTCAGGGTAAAATGAGTGAATTGCCTGCATCATGTTGATTTTATATGCATCTAAATCCAGCAGACTTTTAATCATATGTTGGGAAAACAGGCTGGTATTCATTATGACATCCTCACAAGGTCATATTAGTAACAAAATGTTCCTAACTTGGGCGACATTAAAATAGCTCATCGCATTTGTCAACTGGTTGTGTATCAATAACGCAAGTACTTTCACCTGTATTACACGTTTTATATTGATTGACTGAATGCGAAAAATTTGAAATAAATAAAAAATACAGAGATATCAGGTTTGTAACAATAAGTGATTAAGTTTGACCGATTGTCTGTTCATTTTTAAATCCGTTCCCGGACAACCTGTCCCGGCAGACCGGACGGGTACAGATGAATATTTAGCAGGGAAAGTTTTATGATTGTCACCATTGATATGGTTTGTCTCCGTCTTTCTGACCGGGGAATACAGGTTTTGCTGATGAAGCGTTCTAATCCTGAAAGGCCTCATTGCGGAAAGTGGGCAATTCCCGGTGGTCTTGTTTACGATGAAGACTTTACCGCGAAGGGAGGCGACCCTGTTGATAAAGATTTTGATGCAGCGAGAAGAAGAATATGCCGGCAAAAGGTTCATACTTATCCAAATTTTATCAGCGATCCATTAGTTGATGGTAACCCGAAGCGGGATCCGGACGGATGGAGTGTCAGTATCTCCCATTATGCGCTGCTGAATCGTTCAAATATTCGTCAGGTTGAAAATGCAGGGGTTGAGAAAAACCGGCTGGACTGGTTCGATCTGGACGTTGTGATATCTGACCAGTTTCAAATGGCGTTTGATCATGTTGCTCAGATAAAACATGCCTGGAAAAAATTACGTGCGGCTGTGGAATACACATCGGTTGTGTTATTTTTTCTGGAAAAAGAATTTCTTGTTGCAGATATTATCGAAGCGTATGCGCGATTTGGGGTTGAAGTAAACCGCATGACGGTGAAACGTCGTTTAATTGATTCGGGAGTTATTATCAGTATGAACCGGGTTGTTTCCACCGGTAAAGGTAAAGGGGGGAAACCAGCGACGGTCTACTGTTTGGCAACGAATCAGGTGACTTATTTTCAGACTTGTCTGAAAACGACTTAATCTTCTATGCCGGTGTCATCACCGTGTAAGCCAGACGTGACGGGTACACCATTGCTGAATCTTTGTTGTGAGCCATCGAACTTCTCCCCGCCGTAAATTAAATGGTCAGTTTTGAGCAAGCTCTGCCCGGTTTTGTGTCTCAAATTTGTGTTCAGACCAGAAATATCTTCGTAATCAGTTACTTTTCTGAGGTTATCTATTGACAAACTCACCCGCAGGGCGTGAGCTGAATCCGGCATCTTCAGGTTGCTTGGGTATAGTTGTTTTTTTACTATACCCGGCAGTGAAAATACACAGCATCTGAGTACACCATCAGAATAAAGCATGTTATGGCAGCGATAAGTACTAAACTTATTCTCATTGGCTGTCAGGTTATTGGAGATGTATTGCGTGTAGCAATTCATCTTTTGGAATGGATTTACATTGGTTAATTAAATGTCAATATTCAATTGGTATAATATGTCATTGAGTCGAAAAATTAGCACTTTATTTATTGTATTACTTTCTTTTCTTTTAATTGTGATTATTTATTCAATATACAAGCTGAGATTAATAGAAAATGAAATGAATGAAGTGGCATATATAGATATTCCGCTGAATCAGATTATGAGTGAAGTCGAGATGATTCAGCTGGAAAGACATATTTTATTTGAACAATTTAAACTGAAAGAGAAGTTACCGGAAGAAAAGAAAACACCGCATCAGGAATTTATTTATCAAAAACAGCAGCTAAAACTTTTGCTGGATAAAGCCGTCAATGTCATAGCAGAAAATCTGGTCAACCATAAAATACGATTTGAGTTGCAGGAACACCGGCAGTTGCTGAAAGTCATAGAAGGTTATCATTCGCAGAGTGATGCATTTGAGAAAAAACTTGCCGGCGCGCTTTCCCATGAATCTATTCCCGATGAGGAGCGTTTTCAGCTCGAAAAAGAAGCCACTGATCTGGAATCTTCAGTGAATACGATTTTACAGCGACTGGATGAAATGACTTTTGAAGCCGGGAGATATGCTGAAAAACACGAGCAAGAGTTTATGTTTGTTAATACCGCGCTTGGTGTTGGTGCGCTGTTGTTAGGGTTATTTCTGACAATATACACGATTCATATATTTCGCCGGCGGATTAATAAAATTCAGGATGGTATTCAGAATATGGATTTTTCTATAGAGCAGGGTTACCAGGCTTTGGGAGAAGATGTATTCCGTGCTGACGGACCAAATGATGAACTGAGTGAGCTGGAGCAAGAATTGATTTTTTTAATGCAGCGGCTGACAAAGGAAATCAATAACCGGGAACAGGTTGAGAAACAATTACTGCAAATGGTGACTCAGGATAAGTTAACCGGTGCTTATAACCGTCATAAATGGGATGAACAGGTACTACAGTATCTTGACTTAGCGCGCCGCGGAAGTGCTTTTAGTTTGATTTTGCTTGATATTGATTTCTTTAAACACATTAATGATGAACATGGTCATCAGATTGGTGATCAGGTATTGCAAAATCTGGTTCATCGTTTGAGTTCAGGTTTGCGAAAGACCGATATGTTATTTCGTTTAGGCGGTGAAGAATTTGCGGTGTTGTTACCCGTACAGGATGCTTCTTCCGCATGCTTGTTGGCTGAAAGGTTGAGAGAATCAGTCAGTCAGGATTCAGAGGAAGGTTTACCTTCATATACAGTCAGTATTGGAGTCACGTCTTATCAGGAATCTGACACGGAAGAATCAATTTTCCAGCGGGCTGATAAGGCGCTTTACCAGGCCAAATCTTCTGGACGTAATCAGATATGTTTGATGTAGATAAGTCATTCACTGAATGAAAATAATCTCCTTACAGATGGCTCCGTCCATAGTCTGATGGTCTTCATCACAGAAGAGCCGTAATGTTGCTTGCGCCACAAGTATGCATAGGCCAGTCAGGCTTTGCATACTTTGCTGTATTCATTTGTGTGGTCAGGTCTGCGGCTATTTTCTGTTCATCTCCAGCATTACTTTCCCGATGACCCTGATATCATCTTCATGGATCTGAAGCGGAGAGCCAAGCACATTGATTGAAAAGCGGCTGCCCGGTAAGCGCTGAATCTTATTCAGAGAGAAAAAACCATCCATATCAATTAAATAGATACCGGATACGACTTGTGTGACGGATTTATCAACCATATAAGTCGTATTTCTGCTCTCAATACTCAACGGCTGAGAAATCCCAAGCCTGTGCAGATAGTCATGATCAAAACTTAGTCTTTTGCAGCTAAATAACTCACCGTTCACGAGTTGGAAATGTTCGACATTGACAACTTTTTCATTTTTTTTGACTCGATTGGGCTCATTTTGATAGTTTTTTTCCGGGTATGGTTCGCCTTTGCCCAGTAATAAGTACTCTAAAGAAGCACCTGTATGTAAATGCACACGTATGATGACCTCATAAGGTGTCAGTTCCCGCTGATGCCAGGTTGATATTGTCGAACTTGAAACATTCAAAAGCGAAGATAGTTCTAAAATAGTATGACAATTTGTCACTTCTTTTAGCCTTTTTGTGACTTCATGACCTTTTATATACGCTTTCGGGTGAATTTTCTCTTGTTGTTCATTCATAAGCGATCTAGTATTGTTTCTGGAGGGTTCATTTGCGATTAAAAATGTTCCCGTAATGAAAAATGACTCAATAACGTACAAGGATAACATTATGCTTTCATATCAAGTAGTCCTAAATTCATCTTTTATCGCATGCGGGCAATATCCGGGACTTTCAGGCCGCCTCCGGAGAAGTATTTTGAATCAGGTTGTGGGTAGCGACTCGCTTATCCTCATGTGACACAACCAGAGATCAGGAGATCTAACATGACTGACTATTATACGAATGACCTTGAGTTACCTCTTAAAGCCCGTCTCCATCTGATGATGATGCAGGTTATAATGATGGATACAGAGCAAAATGAGCTCAATGAAGTCCTGCTCTATCTGCATAATTTAATTACCCTGAACGAGAGTTCGTCTGAATCGGAGAGTGCGTTACTGCTTTTCAACGTAGAATGACTCTGTTTTCAAGCCAGTGCCTTGTCTCAGGGCCGGACAAATCTCACTGAAACCCGCTTCTTCAGATTATTTGGGGATAAATGACAGGTTTTAATCCGGATCTTTTGCAGTTTTATTTCTGTGTGATGAAAGGTGAAAGCACCACGATATTAAAATAAATTATTATGATAAAAAAAACACCGGCTATATTTAATATATATCAGATTTTTTCAGAACAAATCCTATTGTTTTGAACAATGATATAATGCGCATGTTAGCCGGTGATTAAATTGATTGAAAATAATTCTTATAATGTACCTTCAGTATATTTATTACATGGTGTTTTTTATTTTTCGGGTAATTTAAATCGCTAATGATTAACATATTGATTATTGTGGAGGGTTTCTAATAAAAAACATAAACATGTTGTATTTGAAGAAGTTTATATTACTCTGTGGTCTTACAACAATATACATTCATAAATAATTATATGTTAAGTTGGTGCTTTAGATGCATGATCATAATCGGCGATTGTTTCCTCTGTCTGCAGCACAACAGGGAATCTGGTTTTCTCAGATAATGAATCCTTTTGCTCAGGCTGAAGTTTATAAAATTACAGAATACCTGAAAATTTTCGGTCAAATACAGACCGGTATTTTTGAAACTGCCCTCCGGCAGGCCCTGTTGGAAGCTGAATCATTTAATCTGGTGTTTGAAGATACGGAAGCGGGGCCCAGACAGTATGTAAAACCGCAGACTGACTGGCACTTTCCCGTCATCGATATGCGCCAGGAAGATGATCCTGAATCATCTGCACAATTGTGGATGAAAGCCGATATGGCACGCCCTTTTAACCTGGGCCATGGCCCTCTTTTTTCTTTTGCATTACTTCAGTTGGAAGATAACCTCTTTTTATTTTTTGCCAGTACACATCATTTGGTGATGGATGGTTTTGGTGGTTATCTGTTTGTCCGCCGGGTGGCGGAGATCTATTCTGCAATGGTAAATGATTCGGCCATTCCCGCCTGTCCCTTCAGTCAATTGTCTGAAGTATTGCACTCTGAAATGACTTATCCGGATTCTGAACAATTTCAGACGAGCCGGCAATACTGGCAGACCCAGGCAAAGCACTGGCCGGAGCCATTTAGTCTGAGTGGTGAAAATAAGGCTTGCAGTGAAGTGCTCCGGTGTCAGTCTTCATTGTCTGTACAGGATAATATCAACCTTGACCTGCAGACTAAAGCGCATCAGACAACCCTGCCGGTATTACTTACTGCGTTGGCAGCAATATATCTCCGTAGACTCTCAGATCAGGATGACTTATTAATTGGTTTTCCAATGATGGCGCGTCATAACCGGCTATTACGTTCATTTCCCGGAATGATGGCGAATGTCTTGCCATTGCAATTAAAATTGCACACAGAAATGACACTGGCAGATGTGTTATTTTTGGTGAAACGGCAGGTTCGTCATATAGCGAAACATCAGCGTTATCGTCCTGAGTCGTTGTATACAAAATCACGAAATGATGGCAGTGAAAAAACCTGTCCGACAATTATTAATATTATTCCTTTTCCGTATGATATGCGATTTGATGGCATGGCGTCGGAAGTTCATAATTTATTATTTGGCCCGGCAGATGATTTGGTGATTCACTTTTGTGACTACGGTCCGCGGCGGGGAATTCAGGTATTCATGGAAGCCAATGCAGCCCTCTATACGGAATCACAGCTGCAAATACATCTTGATCGGTTGATCCGGTTTTTTTCAGTCATTCTGGCTCAGGAAGAGCGCTTATGTTTAGCTCAATATCCACTGCTCTTACCTGAAGAGCAGCGGCGGATAGCTGCATGGAATCAAACAGCAGTCCGCTACCCCGCGAATCGTAATATATACAGTTTGTTCCGGGAGCAGGCTCAGAGAACACCTGATGCTGTTGCTATCGTCTGCCGGGAGGGACAATTTACTTATGGCGATTCAGAGCAACGGATTTATCAGCTGGCGGGCTATTTGAAAACCTGCAGGATTGAAAAAGGGGATGCTGTTGTTGTTTGTCTGGAACGTTCTGTCGAGCTGATTCTGGCTCAGCTGGCAATCATGCATTGTGGTGCTGTTTATGTCCCTGTTGACCCGAATGCGCCGGATGAACGTTTGAATTTTGTGTTATCCGACTGCAAAGCCAAAATGATATTGACATCACCGGACAGGCAGTCCGGATTTATCCCCGGCATTCAAACCATGTCGATAACTCTCAGTACATTAGCCCGGTTACCCGGTGAGTTTACTTCTCCGGCAGAGCTTAGCGGCAAGGATCCGGCCTATATCATGTATACCTCAGGATCAACCGGAAATCCTAAAGGCGTTTTAGTACCACACCGGGCGGTTTTGCGTTTGGTCATCCGGTGCGGGTATGCTGATTTTGCTCCTCAGGACAGAATGGCTTTCGCTGCAAATCCCGGGTTTGATGCTGCAACTATGGAAGTTTGGGCGCCTTTACTCAATGGCGGAGCTGTCGTTGTCATTGATCAGGGGGTTTTACTTGATCCGCAACAGCTTGAAGAAACACTCATCCGCCAGCAGGTCAGTATTCTCTGGATGACCGCTGGCTTGTTTAAACAGTATGCAGAGATGTTGGGCAATGTATTTCAGCAATTGAGATACCTGATTGTGGGTGGTGATGTGCTCGACCCTTCTGTGATCCAGCAAGTACTGGAGAACAATCCTCCCGGCCATTTGCTGAATGGCTATGGTCCAACGGAAACAACGACTTTTGCGCTGACACATGAAATACGACTTCAGTCATCAGCTTTGAGAGCCATCCCTCTGGGGCGTCCTGTCAACAACACAAAAGTTTATATTCTTGATTCAAACCATCAGCCGGTTCCCGTCGGAATTATTGGAGAAATCTATATTGGTGGTGATGGTGTCGCGCTTGGCTACGTGAATCGTCCGGACTTAACGGATGAGAAATTCCTGCCGGATCCTTTTTCTGAACAATCAGATGCCCGTATGTACAGGAGTGGTGATCTGGGGCGGTGGCGTGCTGATGGTGTGATTGAATTTGCCGGCCGGAATGATGATCAGATAAAGATCCGCGGATTCAGAATTGAGCCGGCAGAGATAGAGCTGGCCCTACAGGCATGTGAAGGTGTGCATCATGCAATAGTGATTGCAGAGAGCATCCCGAAACAGGCAAAAAGGCTGGTGGCTTATTATGTATGTCAGCCCGGCTGCCGGGTATTTGCGGAAAAACTGAAAACGGCACTGGAGTCTCAGTTTCCGGATTATATGATTCCGGCCGGGTATATTGAACTGACATCTCTCCCTCTGACGGTAAATGGCAAGGTTGACCGTCAGGCTTTACCAGCGCCGGATGAAAATGCCTTTATCCGCTATGAATATGAAGAACCCCGGGGTGAAACGGAATGTATACTGGCTGATATCTGGCAACGTCTTTTGAACATCAGGCACATTGGCCGTCACGATCACTTTTTTACACTGGGAGGACATTCTTTACTGGCTGTTCAGCTCATTTCCCGTATTCGCGAGCAGTTGCATGTCGAGCTGTCTCTGGCCGATATGTTTGCATGGCCGGTGTTGCGTCAGCTGGCCTCCCATATTCAGAAGATGAAACCTGCTTCATCAACAGGTTTTTCTATCCCATCTGATCCCGGTGAATATGAAAACTGTGCATTCCCGTTATCATTTGCACAGCAGCGCTTGTGGTTTCTGGCGCAAATGGATACGGAAGCAGCACAGGCCTACATTATCGCAGGAAGTGTACATCTTAAAGGTCAGTTAGATATTCATATCCTGCAACAAGCACTGGACCAGATTGTGGCCAGACATGCAATATTACGGACGCATTTTCAAAAAGAATCAGATGGTCCGGTTCAGATCATTGAACCCGTTGGCCGCGGATTTTCTTTGCAGGTCATTGAAGCTGAAGCGATAAAAACGAAAGATAATAAAACCGGGTCAGAAACATTTGAGCCTGCTTTTGATCTGGAGAAGGGACCGTTAATCCAGGGGCGGCTGCTCTGTTTCCCTGAACATGAATATCAGTTACAGCTGGCGATGCATCATTTGATCGCTGATGGCTGGTCTGTGAGTGTGTTTATCCAGGAGTTAAATGTCCTGTATGCCAGTCTGTATCAGGGAAAAGAAGTGCTCTTACCTGAGTTACCTTTACAATATGCGGATTATGCCCGCTGGCAATACGACGCTTTGCAGGAAGCGGAGCTGAAAAAGCAACTCTCTTACTGGGTGAAGCAGTTACAGTGGATTCCGGAGTATTTAAACCTGCCGACGGATTATCCAAGGCCTAAAGTACAGGATTACACCGGAAAATATTTACCGGTGCAGTTTGATCCTCTGTTTACGGCAGAACTCAGAGAATTTTGCCGTCTTCAGGGCTGTACAATGTATATGCTGCTGTTGGCTGGCTGGTCTGTGGTGATGGGACGGGTGTCTCAGCAGCACGATATTATGATTGGTTCCCCTGTGGCAGGCCGGACAATGATTGAGACCGAATCACTGATCGGTATGTTTGTGAATACACTGGCACTTCGTATTGATTTGTCAGACGCTCCGGATACAAAAAGTCTGCTGGCACAATTAAAATCGACCGCTTTATCTGCGATGGAAAATAAAGACATTCCGTTTGAGCAGGTTGTAGAGGCTGTTTCACCGGTACGGAGTCTGTCACATAGTCCGGTTTTTCAGGTGATGTTTGCATTACAAAATGTTCCTGCTGCTGAAATTGATTTACCAGATGTAACTTTGCTTTCGTTTGAACCATTGGTAAAGAATGCCAAGTTTGACTTAAGCCTTGAAATCACAGAAAAAGAGGATGTGCTGGAAGGGTTTATCAACTACGCATCGGCCCTGTTTGATGAGCGGATGATACAAAAGTATCTGAAGTACTGGCAGCAGTTACTGCAGGAAATGATACGTCATCCGGATCAGTCCGTTCATACCTTATCCATGCTTTCGCCACAAGAGTCAGTGAAGTTACTGAATGAATTCAGTTCAGGTGACAGGTCGCCTGTGAACTGTTTTTGTGTGCATGAGTGGTTTGAACAACAAGTCCGGAGAATACCTGATGCTATTGCGGTTATTGCCGGTGAAGATCAGATTTCTTACCGGCAGTTAAATCAGCAGGCCAACCAGCTGGCCTCTTATCTAAGCCGCTCAGGGATTGGTCCTGAAAAGAGAGTGGCACTTTTGTGTGACAGAAATATCGGGTTTATTACCGCGATGCTTTCCGTATTGAAAGCCGGAGGTGGTTATATTCCGATTGATCCTTCCTGTCCTGGTGAGCGTTTGCAGTTCATTTTGTCAGACTGTAGTCCGGTGATGGTGCTGACGAACCGGGTTGTTGATCCGGCATTATTCTCTGAGCTGCCGGACAAGCCGATCCC
Source organism: Vibrio quintilis (assembly GCF_024529975.1). Lineage (GTDB taxonomy): Bacteria > Pseudomonadota > Gammaproteobacteria > Enterobacterales > Vibrionaceae > Vibrio > Vibrio quintilis. The sequence continues at coordinate 64,115 of NZ_AP024898.1, forward strand.
GGTTGTTCACCTCAGGCAGGATGCTCATTTATGGGAAAAAATGCCGTCCGGAAATATTCAGCGGGAGGCATTCAGCCCGGAAAATCTGGCTTATATCATTTATACATCAGGGTCGACCGGATATCCGAAAGGCGTAATGGTCGAGCATCAAAATCTGGCAAACTTAATCCACTGGCACCATCAGGTATTTACCCCTGAAACGGGCACATATGCTTCGGGTGTTGCCGGAATGGGGTTTGATGCGGCCGTATGGGAAATATGGCCGGTTTTATGTGCTGGCGCCAGTTTATTATTACCGCCGGTTTCTGCATCAGAAAACCCTGAACAGTTATTAAACTGGTGGTATGCTCAGCCTGTACATACCAGTTTTCTGCCAACCCCCATTGCTGAGCTGGCATTAGCAAGAGAGCAGATTCATCCGACGTTAAAAACACTATTAGTTGGTGGCGACCAGCTGCACAGACGCCCGTCTGAACTGCATTCTTTTTCCTTAGTGAATAACTATGGTCCGACAGAGACAACGGTTGTTGCTACTTCCGGTTCCATTCGGGATCAGGATGATGTATTGCATATCGGGCGCCCTGTCACTAACACAAGTATCTACATTCTTGATGAAATGAGGCAGCTTGTTCCGGTTGGCATTGCCGGGGAAATTTATATTGGCGGAGCTGGCGTCAGCAGAGGGTACCTGAATCAACCTGAGTTAACAGCAAAACACTTTTTATCAGATCCATTCAGCAAAGATCCAAAGGCCCGTATGTATCGCACTGGTGATCTGGGTCGCTGGAGAGCTGATGGTATGATTGAATATCTGGGACGGAATGATAATCAGGTGAAGATTCGCGGATACAGAATTGAGCTTGGAGAAATCATGGCTGCGATGCAGGGTTGTCAGGGGGTTCAGAGTGCAGTTGTGATTGCTGCCGGTAGTCAGACAAATAAAAGGCTGGTGGCTTATTTCACTGAACAGTCTAACCATCATGTGTCATATGATCGATTGAAAAGTCAGTTAAATGAATTACTTCCGGATTATATGGTGCCTTCAGCTTATGTTCGTTTGACGCAGATTCCTCTGACTCCGAACGGTAAAATTAACTATCAGGCACTTCCTCAACCGGATGAGCGTTCTTTTATCCGTCGCCGGTACGAACTCCCCAAAGGAAAACACGAGCAGGTATTAGCCGCTGTCTGGAAAGAGCTGCTTGGGGTTGAGGATATCGGCAGATATGACAATTTTTTTGAGCTGGGCGGCCATTCACTGCTGGCTGTTCAGGTGATAGAAAGTCTGCGTCAGCAGGGATATCACCTGGCAGTCAGGACACTTTTCAGTCAGCCTGATTTAGCGTCTCTGGCAGAAAGTTTAGCGCCGGTACCGGCAAATGAAGATTTTACGGTTCCCCCTAATTATCTGGCGGATCATCCGGCAAAAATCACGCCGGATTTATTGCCTTTGGTTGATTTATCTCAGTCGCAAATTGATCGTATCTGCACTGAAATTCCGGGAGGTGCGGCTAATATTCAGGATATCTATCCTTTAACGCCACTCCAGGAAGGAATTTTGTATCATCACCTTGTACAGCAGCAAGGGGATCTTTATGTGATACGGAGCATCCAGTCTTTTTCTTGTTTGTCCCGGTTACAGAACTATATCGATGCAGTACAAGCCTTGATCGATCGTCATGATGTACTCCGTACCTCTTTTGTCTGGGAAGGTGTGGCAGAACCGGTTCAGGTTGTTTGGCGTAAAGCTGTGTTACCCGTGATGATGCTGGAAACCGGGGAAGGGGACGTTGAAACGCAATTGCGTCAGCATCTTGAGCCCGGTCAGCGCAAAATGAACATTCGTCAGGCTCCAATGCTGGAAGCCTGGCAGGTTGAAGATAAAGCCAGTCAGTGTTGGTTACTATGTTTAAGAATTCATCACTTGTGTACCGATCACTTCAGTCTTGAACTGATGGGTGAGGAAATTCATCAGTATTTACAGAACGGTGAAATACAAACACTGCCTTCGTTGCCATTCAGGAATTTCGTTGCCAGAACCCGGCATAAATATGACCCCGGAGCTGAAGCGGCTTTTTTCCGTCAGCAGCTTGGTGACATTGAGCAGCCTTCTGCTCCTTTTGGCCTGATGGATATTTACGGTGAAGGTCAGCAAATTACCAGACGACATGTACCCATTGATGATGCTCTGGCGAGGCGTATACGGGAACGGGTTCAGTTATTAGGCATCAGTTGTGCCAGTGTCTTTCATTTAGCGTGGGGGTTGGTTGTCCGGGCTGCAACCGGCCGGGATGATATTGTTTTTGGTACCTTATTATTTGGCCGGATGAATGCGGTTGAAGGGGCAGACCGGATGATGGGATTGTGCCTGAATACATTGCCGTTTCGTTTATCATTTGATCATTTATCCGTCCGGGATTGTGTCCTGGAAACGCATCAGCGACTGGCGCAATTACTTGAATTTGAACATACCCCTTTGGTGAGGGCACAACAATATAGCCGGGTTCTGCCACCGCAGCCATTGTTCACCAGCCTGCTGAATTATCGTTATCAGAAAGATTTTATCTGGTTGCGGAAATCGAAAGAAAGTTTAAAGCCGGAGATTCTTTTCTGTGAAGAACGATCAACTTATCCGGTCAGTTTATCTGTCAATGATTTTCCCGGAGGAGAGCTTTCTCTCGATATTCAATCGGATATCCGGGTCAGTTGTGACCAGCTTGGGAATATGGTGATGAATGCCTTATCCAGCCTGTTAATTGCATTGGAGAGTACGCCGGAATGTCCGGTTAATCATGTTGGTGTACTTGCTGAAAACACAACTGGGCTTTCCGGAGAAGGGGAAGTCATACAACCGATCAGCTTAAAGCAAGAGACGTATGCAGATCGAAGTTATGTTCAGCCCATAAACGGCACGGAGAAAACTCTGGCGAAGCTATGGCAGGTGTTGTTGAACGTGGAACAAATTGGCAGGAATGATGACTTTTTTGAGCTTGGCGGGCACTCATTACTGGCTATCAGGCTGATTAATGAAGCCCGGGAGCAGGGGCTGGAATTTTCGCTAACTACCCTTTTGAAATCACCTGTTTTAAAGGATTTAGCGAAACAGGTTAAGATCATGCGCAAGTGAGTTGTTCAGGTGTTCGTTTCATCTGTTGGTCTCTTGTTGCCAAAAGACTGGCAGTACTCCATGAGTTCGAAGGTTGTCAGTGAATCACTGTAATACCAGCCCTGAACAGAAATACCCGGTAGCACCGGGATCACTGAGAGTTGATCCCGGGTTTCTACTCCTTCTACGGTGACACCAAGGTTTTGGCTGTGGGCGATATCAAATAAAGATAAGAATAAACTTCTGGCTTTGGGTTGATCGATTCCCAATAAAAAGCTTCGGTCGATTTTGATTTCATCGAGATTAAACATAGGCAGATAGCTCAGAGAAGAATACCCCGTACCAAAGTCATCCAGGTGGATATTGACACCAAGTGCGTGAAATTTTTCAAATACTGAGGTGATGAGATGTTGATTTTGCAGCAGACTTTTTTCGGTAATTTCTATATTGATACAGTCCGCTACTTCAGAAGCTTCGAGTAAACGGATGATTTTTTTTATCGCGCTATGACTGAGGAGTGTGTCAATCGATATATTGATTCCGATCCGGATATTTCCCCCGCTTTTTTTCATCAGCCTGACGTCATGAACCACCTGATTGAATACCCATAAATCCAGATCTGTCATCATGCCTGCTTTTTCCAGCCAGGGAAGGAAGGTTGCCGGGTGATAGGTCTTGTTCTGGCTGTCTTTCACCCGGATTAGTGCTTCTGCGCTGACAACCTTTTGATCAATAAGGGATATTTGAGGCTGGTACTCCAGATAGAATTCAGCTGAGCTCAGCCGGGTCAACTCTTTTTCCAGCTGACAGTTTTCTTTTCTGCTTTGCGATAGATGACTGATCAGATCTTTTGTTGAAATATGTGCTTCTTCTTTTTTTCTCTGATAGTAAGTATCAAATTTTGAAAAGTAGATTGGTTTCGATTCATAAATACGACTGAGTTTTTTGACAAATGGCAGATAAATCAGAGTACCAAGACCAATGTTAACTACCTGTAGCAGCACAGCGTGCCAGTCTCCGTCTGTTGCAACATAGGCATTGACAAATAGCGGGCTGATATAAGGTACCGAAACGACAGTCGGATGAACCCAGCCGGCTTCAGTCACAAATACTGTCAGACAGATATTTAATACCGGCACGATCAGGAAAGGAAAAAATAACACCGGATTTAAAATAACAGGAATACCAAAAATCAGCGTTTCATTAATATTAAACAAACCGGGCGGAATACTGAGCAGCGCGATAATCCGTAATGATTTTTCTTTGCTGAATAATAGAATGGCAATGATCAGTGAAAAAGTTGACCCTGCACCGCCTAACCGGGAAAAAATACCAATGGTCGTATGGTTCAGCGCAATAAAGTCAGAACCTCCCTGCATGTAACTGACCGCATTGTCAGCAGTTGCCTGAAATAGTCCCTGGTTTAAAAAAGAGAGTGTATAAAAACTGTGTAATCCCAGAAAGTGAGAAATGGCACTGATCACAGAAATCAGATTGCCGTAGTAGTAGGGGTGCGCTTTTAAATCTTCAAGCATGACCGGTGCTGGTGCAATATAGTCCCAGAAAGTCAGCAGAGAACGATTCACCAGAAGTACCAGCAACATGGTGATGAAAGCCGGAATTATCAGCGCCATGACCTCTGAAAAAGCATCAGATAAGTGACTGCTTTTCGGCAGTTTGAATATCTTCAGGCTTTGCAGCCAGGTGATAAGCGGAATTGTATAAAACGGGGTGACGATCGCGATAAAATATTGCAGAGCGACTCCCTGAGGATGCTCCGGAATAAAATACCGGAATAAACCCAGGAAAAAAATGGATAATAATATGAGCGGCGGGCGCGGTTGTTTCCAGCGGATGGATAATGTAAATGTCAGGGCGACGGTGAGCAGATAACTGAATAAAATATGACTTTGCTGATAAAACCGGGTGACGAGTAAATGGTAGGTCTCGTTTTCCCCTGAAAAATAATGGGTAGCGCCAGCCAAAAGTATCAATACGGAATAGAGAATGATGCAGGGAACAATCCAGAGTAATGTGATTCTGAAATCGGCCAGGTGCAGTAATAAGCCTTTTTTTACTGCATTAAAGTATGAAGTCAATCTGGATAAAGTGACATTGAACAAGTTCTTTCCCCACTTTGAAACGCCATTGCAAAGTATGGACCTGCTGATTATCCGCAAATCATCATTAATGACATAATACTTTATAGCTTAATCTCCTGTTTGTCCCGGCATTCTTCGATATTTATGAAGTCAGATGATTTTGTTACTACCGTCATTGACGATATTTGTTTCTGATTTTGTGAGTTATTCCGAAGAATTCTGAAAAAGTCACTGAACATTTATGATATCCGGACGCCTTTTATCTCTGAGAGAATTCGATCAGCATCTTCTGGAATAAACATCGCGTTTGAAGATGAGGCGCAAACTTAGGGAATACAATGATAAATAAGGGTTCGTTAACATTCTTTTACGGAAGTACAGCAACAGCAAGTCCGGCATTCTTAAAAAAAATTGCTTCAGAAAGATCGGCGGTTTTACTTTCTGAACACGAGTGGTTGTCAGCGCTTTATCCGGGGCAGATTATTTCACTTGAGGACTATTTGAATTACTCATCCCGTCTTAAACCCCGGATGAAAACCTATGTACAACATATTTTATCAATTGGGACCAATGTTGTGATGGATTTTCCGGCCTGCACGCGTCAGCAACGACGATGGTTTTTTGAACTTGCCACGGAAATCAAAGCAGAACATGAGTTAATGATTATTTCTGAGCAGCACCAGAAGCCTGAAGCAGCGCCATCTTTCCGGCCACATCCCCAAATGTTTGAAACGCCTGATATCAGTGAAGGACTGGTGATTAAGGTCTGTTGACCTTAGCGTATTCATTTTTGTTGCCAAAGCCAGCCCCACCGTTCAGCAATTCCTAAAGGTATCTCCGGAACCTCAAACCCGCACCTTGAGGTTTTCAGGTATATTCCCTGCCGGCTTTAAAATGTTACCTGTCAGTTTTTTTGTTTATATCTGAGAGAATTCCGGCGCCAGAGTGTTGCAAAATCAATGAATGAAGAGTAATGATATTAATTATCATTTGCATTAATTTATTGTAAGACTCAAGGAGTGTTTATGGAAACCCTCAGTCAAGCGCTGGATGATGAAAGCGGCCCGGTTGATACTGATCCGTCGGCCTCATCTCCAGATTACCTGGCCAGTCTCAGGCTCATCTGGCCTTACTTAACTCATCAACGTTTTAAACTGGTTGCTGCCATCGGTCTGGCAACACTATCTGTTGTACTTGAGTTGGTGCCGGTTTATGTCATTTATAGCCTTGCCGGAGAAGTGGTGACTCACCAACTTACATCACAGCATCTGTTAGTCGATGGACTGATAGTGATTGGAGCCGTTATTTCAGGTTATGTGCTATTAGGTGTTGCAATGGGTATGTCACATCTGGTGGCATTCGAAGCGATATATCAACTGAGATTACATATTGCCCGGCATATGGCCGGTTTGCCATTGGGCTATTTTGCTGACCGGCGCAGCGGTGAAGCTAAAAAGCTGGTGATCGATGATCCTGAAAAGCTGGAACTGGTTGTGGCACATGGTTTGCCGGAAGGCGTGAGTGCCGTTGCGACCTGGCTGGCGGTTTCTGTCTGGTTATTTGTTGTTGACTGGAGAATGGCTTTAGCTGTCGTGTTTATTACGCCGGTCTCATTTGTGCTATTAACGCTGGCAATGATGCGTGGCAGCCGGTTTGCCCGGGATTATCAAATGTCCGGAGAGCGGATGAACTCAGCGATTGTGGAATACCTGAATGGTATGCCGGTGGTGAAAATTTTTAATCGCGCTGGCGAGAGCTTTCGGGAAGCAAGTGAAGCCGTGCATGAATTTTCAAAAGTTGAGACTCAGTGGGCCCGGGCATATTTACCGGTTGGCGGGACTTTTTTCAGTCTTGTGCTAAGTAATATCGTGTTTATCATCCCGGTCGGTGCCTTTTTGATTCTTGACCATAGCTTAGACCTGGTCACCTTATTATTTTTCGTCATTTTGGGTGCCAGCTATAGTCGCCCGTTACTCAAGGGATTCCATCTTTTTCATGAACTCGCTCATATCAGTATGGGCTCCATGCTGGTTCATGATTTACTGGAAGCGCCTTCCCAGCCTGATAATGGGCAGACGGTGAATTTGTCCGGATATGACGTGACTTTTGAGCAGGTGTGTTTTGGTTACGATGACGGTAATGATGTACTGCATGATGTCAGTTTCACAGCAAAAGAAGGTGCGGTCACTGCGCTCGTTGGTCCTTCCGGTTCGGGGAAGAGTACGATCGCTGGCCTGATTCCGCGTTTTTTTGATGTGCGATCCGGAAGCATTTCGATCGGTGGCGTTGATATTCGAGACATCGGACTTGAACAGCTGATGGATACGGTGGCTTTTGTTTTTCAGCAGACCATTCTATTTAGCGACACGATTGCCGCCAATATCCGTTTTGGCAAACCCGATGCCTCAGATACTGAAGTTGAAAATGCCGCCCGGGCGGCTCAGGTACATGAGTTTATTATGGCTTTACCGGATGGTTATCAAACACGGATTGGCGATCTCGGACGACAGTTATCTGGCGGAGAGCGTCAGCGGATTGCGATTGCGCGGGCCATTTTGAAAGATGCGCCTGTGATTGTGCTGGATGAAGCGACTGCCTTTGCGGATCCGGATAATGAGTCTGCAATTCAGTCAGCTATCGAAGCTTTAGCCGAAGGACGTACTCTGATTATTGTTGCCCACAGGCTTCATACCATTCGTGATGCACAAACGATTGTTGTGACTCAGCAGGGATGTATTGCTGAACAGGGGCAGCATGATGCATTGCTGGAGAACCACGGGGTTTATGCTCAATTGTGGGCTGATTTCGTGGCTGCCCGGCGGGTTGGTTTCCGGCAGCTTTCTCAGGCAAATACAGATGGAGAAATGTGATGAACGCACATACTACAGAGACAGAATATCGTTCTGATGCTGAAAGTCTGAAACGTATTTGGGCATTAGCCGGGCCAGTCAGGCGTCAGCTTATCAAAGGTATCTTGTTCCGTTTTGCTCAGTCGTTTTGTCTTGGTCTGGGGTTCGGGGCGGCAATTATGTTAGTCACCGATCTCTGTTCAGCATCTTTTACCCCGACGCTGGCCTGGGGAATAAAGATGACACTTTTAGCTGCTATTTCTCTGATCGGGCAGGTCGTCTTCAGTTATCTGGCTTCCAGCCATAGCTGGATCGCCAGTTTTAAACTGGGGAAAGAACTCCGGTTGTCAATGTTGAATCGTTTACGGGAATTACCGCTTGGTTTTCATTTGTCCCGTAACCGGGGTGATACAGTGACGATGCTCACAACTGACATGCAGATGGTTGAGACATTTATGAGTGATGGCTTGCCGCGTATCGCTGAAGCATTTGGGTTGCCGGTTGCAGTTTTTTTGTTCCTGCTCTTTCAGGACTGGGTTATTGCGATATCAGCACTGGCATCCGTTGTGGTTGCGGTTCCGATCTACATATGGACCAGCCGGTATATGGCGCAACTTGGTATTAAACGACAGGATATGCAAGCCTCCGCTGCGGCAAAAATGATTGAGTTTGTTCAGGGATTATCTGTGATTCGTTCATTTAACCGTCTGGCTAAAGGAGAAGAAGACTTTAAGGAAGCTTTAAAAGCCTTCCGTCAGTTATCAATTAATATGGTTGTGCAACTGACGGCACCGTTAGTCGTGTTTGGTCTGGTTTTGATGTTGGGAGCTCCGGTGATCATCTGGACGGGAGGATGGCGTTACCTTCAGGGAGAAACTGAGTTATCGACAATGATCACGGCAATCATGCTGATTTACGCCTTATACAGTCCGCTGCTTGGTGTGACAGCTGTGATGGAGCAAACCCGGATGGCTGATGCATCACTGACCCGCATGGATCGGATATTAACTTCGGAACCCCTTCCGGAGCCTTCCGTACCTGTAGAACCGGATGGGCTGGATATTTCTTTTCACCATGTCAGTTTTGGTTATCAGCTGCAGCCGGTTCTCAAAGATATATCCTTTTCAGTACCGGGCGGAAGTATGACTGCTATTGTTGGTCCTTCGGGGGCCGGGAAAAGTACCGTATTGAATCTTTTGCCCCGTTTCTGGGATGTGGATGAAGGTTGTATTTCCATTGGTGGCGTTGACGTCCGGGAACTTTCTGCTGAACGGCTTGCAAGTATGATTACCGTGGTTTTCCAGGATGTCTATCTGTTTTCCGGAACGATTTTTGACAACATTTCATTCGGTAAACCAGAGGCAACACCTGAAGACGTCGAGTCGGCAGCACGGATTGCTCAGGCTCATGCATTTATTTCCGCTTTACCTGACGGGTATCAGACCCGGGTTGGAGAAGGTGGGGCGGCTTTATCCGGAGGAGAAAGGCAACGGATTTCAATTGCCAGAGCAATATTAAAAGATGCGCCGGTTATTTTGCTTGATGAAGCGACGGCGGCCATTGATCCAACCAATGAAAGGGCGTTACAAAAAGCGCTGGCGGCATTAACAGCACATAAAACCCTGATTGTGGTTGCTCATAAATTATCCACTGTCCGTGAAGCTGACCAGATTATTTGCCTGGATGACGGCCGGATTGTCGAATCTGGCAATCATGATGCGCTGATTGAACGCAATGGATTATATTCCCGCTTATGGCATCACTGGACGGCAGCTGCTGAATGGCGTCTCGGAAAATCTGTCGTAAAAGCGAAGAATGTGTTGAACGAAGTTTAAACAGAGCTTGCTCAGATTGCTTGGGTATATATTGGATTTACCAGTTTCATGACATTTGATTTTCTTTTTGTGCTTTTTTGTAATGGGAGAGAGTGTGTATTTTTACAGGGTGATGAGTAAGGATAAATAGTTCATTACTCATCATTTTGTGTAAATTTAATCGATAGTCAGAAAATGATGAATAATGTCTTTTAACGGTGAATTCAATGTAGTATCCATATCGTTTGAGGCTTTATGGATATTTTCTTTTGGTTGGCCTGTTGTTCGCGTCAGGAATGAATCGGGTTTATATAACTTGTTGTATTTTAATTGTTATTCATAAATGTAAGATGAAATTGAAGCACTAAAAAATTATTCATGAAGCATGTTTTTTTATTTTTTAAAGAGTAGAATTATTCGGGTGTTTTTAAGCGGTTATCTGTTCTGACTCTTTATTTAAGATGTAACTTTGTTATATAAACTACAGGTCAAATATATTTATATATTGAATGAATATTGAGTGAATCGTCAGTGTGAACAGAGAAAGTGTTTTCAGAGAAGAAAGTTTGATAGTCGTCAACTTATTTCAGATGCCTGACCATTTTATTGTCTTAATATTGGGCAACTCTGATTTCCGTCTGGTTATCTCAATCCTGAATCAGTAAAAAATTTCCACTTAAAAATAACAGAAAAAACCAGCATCAGTGTGATTCAGTTTTCAGGTGGTGGTTATATACCCAAGCAACCTGAAGACGCATGATTCAGCTTACGCCCTGCGGGTGAGTTTGTCAGGCTCTGATACGGCGTGACTGATTTTCAACGTAGAATGACTCTATCTTCAAATCAGTGCCTTGTCTCAGAACCTGACAAATCTCACTGAAACCTGCATCTTCAGGTTGTTCGGGTATAAAAAGCCTTCGGCACCAGGGCTACATTCTGGTGATGAATAACAGATATATTGAGGTTTTAATGGCTACAGAAAATACAGAACAAAATGAAAATACTCAGCAGAATAATAATGAACAATCTGGTCATGATGTGCCATCTGCTGCTCCACCGGGAAAACGGAAAAAAAGTTTACTCATATTTGTTTTCATCCTGTGTGTGATCGCTGGTGGTACCACTGGCTGGTATTACCTGTTCGAAATGGGTTATGTGAAAACTGAGGATGCATATGTGGATGGTAATCTGGTTCAGATAACTCCTCAGCTGGTCGGAACAGTGACCCGAATCGGTGTTGATGATGGTGATTATGTTCAGCAGGGAAATGAGCTGGTGCGTTTTGACCCGAGTGATGAAGATATTGCGGTTCAGACTGCCAAAGCAAATCTGGCTCAAGTGGTTCGGAAAGTCCGTTCATTGTTTAATAATGTTGAGCAGGCAAAAGCGGTTGTTGCTCAAAAAGAAATCGCTCTTAAGAAAGCCAAGACCGACTATCACCGAAGACAGGAAATGGTGAAATCAGGTGGCTTATCCCGGGAAGAACTGAGCCATGCAAAAGATACGGTTGATTCGATGCATAAAGCCTTGCTTGTAGCGATTCAGCAACTGAAATCACAGGAAGCGATGACTTATAACACTAACGTTGAATCTCATCCTTTGGTCCGCACTGCTGCTGCCCAGTTACGTAAAACCTATTTGAATCAGTTGAGAACCCGGGTTGTTGCACCAGTATCCGGATATATTGCCCAGCGTAATATTCAGGTTGGACAACGTGTTAATCCGGGAGCTGCACTGATGGCTGTTGTGCCTTTGAATCAGGTATGGGTTGACGCGAACTTTAAAGAAACGCAAATGAGAGACATGCGGATAGGACAAAAGGTTACACTGATTTCTGATCTTTATGGTGATGAAGTTCAATTTCATGGTGTGATTGAAAGTCTGGGGATTGGGACTGGTAGTGCCTTCTCTTTATTGCCCGCACAAAATGCAACAGGTAACTGGATTAAGGTGGTTCAGCGATTGCCGGTCCGTATCAAACTGCAAGAGGATGAGTTAATGAAACATCCGTTGCGGATTGGATTGTCAATGCAGGTCAATGTTGATGTGAAAGATCAACAGGGAAGATTGTTGTCTGACGTTTCACCAGCCTCTCCAAGATACCAAACCGATATTTATCAGGAACAGTTATCCGGTGTTGAAAGAATCATTCAGGAAATTGTTAAATCCAATGATATTGCAAATCATAAGGATTCATAATGAATGAAGATCAAGGTTTTCGTCCTGCAAATTTTTCACTGTGCGTGTTTGCAATTTCACTGGGTGTATTTATGCAGGTACTGGATAGTACGATTGCAAATGTTTCCCTGTCGACCATTGCAGGAAATATGGGAGTCAGTCTGAATCAGGGAACCTGGGTTATTACTTCATTTACTGTGTGTAACGCGATCGGTTTACCTGTGACTGCCTGGTTGAGCCGGCAAATTGGTGAGGTTCATCTGTATGTTGGCTCTCTGGCTATCTTTGTCATTACTTCGTTTTTATGTGGTATCTCTCAGTCAATGACCGAGCTGGTTATGTTCAGGGCGCTTCAGGGGTTGGCTTCCGCACCTTTATATCCGATGAGTCAGGTTCTGCTGATGTCTATTTTTCCCAGAGATAAAAGGCCGATGGCTTTAGCATTACTGGGAATGGTTGCCGTTGTTGGCCCGATTGTTGGACCTATTTTAGGTGGATGGCTGACTTATAATTACACCTGGCCATGGATATTCTTTATTAATATACCAATTGGTATTTTCACGATTTCAGTGGTTCTCAGTCAGATGAAAGAACGTCCGCATGAACCTCAGAAGTCCCGGTTAGATTATGTTGGCTTTGTCGGACTGGCACTTGGTGTCGGAGTTTTACAGGTGGTTCTGGATAAAGGGAATGACCTTGACTGGTTTAGTAATTTCTGGATTATCGCCGGTTCCGTATTTGCGTTGGTGATGCTGGTATTCACTGTGATTTGGGAGCTGACGGATAAAGCACCGATTGTCAATCTGCGTTTATTCAGTAACTGGAATTTTTGCTTTGGTACTCTGTTGCTGACTTTGGGTTATGCCGGTTTCTTTAGTATTAACCTGATTTTACCGCAATGGCTGCAAAGCCAGATGGGATATACCGCATTATGGGCCGGGCTTGCTGTTGCCCCGATGGGCATTATACCGATATTTCTATCACCAATTCTGGGGAAAATCGGTAACCGCCTGGATATGAGAAAATTGTCTGCGATGGCGTTTGTTGTGATTGCATTGAGTTGTTATATCCGTGCAACATTTAATCATTCTGTTGACTTTCAGTCGATTGCCTGGGTACAGCTATTTATGGGAATTGGTATTTCTCTGTTCTTTATGCCGATCACGAATATCTTACTTGCGGAGTTATCCGGGCCGGAAATTGCGGATGCTGCATCTCTGTCAACATTTATCCGGACGATCGGGGCCAGCTTCGCATCATCGCTGACAACCTGGATATGGACGAGAAATGCCAGCGTGCATCATTCGATTCTGGCTGAACAAATCTCACCGTATAATCCTCAGGCCGCTTCGGTGGTGCAAAGTGGTTCTACATCAACTCTGGCTTATACAAACCAAATTGTGACACAACAGAGTTATATGTTGTCTACAATTGACCTGTTCCAGATACTGATGTGGTTGTTTGTTTTCCTGATTCCATTTCTGTTTATTACCCGTCCTGTAAAAGCGCACCATTAATTCTCTTTGCTTCGACAGGTCTGTGTTCAGACCTGTCGGTTGCTTTCGTGATGAACATGGCAGTTTACTGGTTTTCAGGCTATTTTTTAAGAAAGCCTTTTATATGAAGCTGGTAAGTGAAAATGCCTGAGGATATAAGTCATGAGATGCATGTGCGCACTATACGCACAATTCCTGTTACTGCTTCTTTCATTCAGTTCTGCAGCGAGTGTTAAGCCTGCTGAAATCGTTTATCCGGTGAAAAAATCTGAAATGGATCACCGGTTCAATGATGTGATTGAACTGATTGATACGGCTCTGCAAAAAACACTCAGTACTGATGGCCCTTACATTTTGCGTCCTGCCCGTATTTATATGTCCTGGAAACGTTCTTTGGAAGAAATCAAACAAGGGAGGGAGTTAAACCTCATCTGGGGGGTGCCCACCCGGGATAATCTCAGGCATCTTTTACCAGTCCGTATTCCGTTAAGAAAAGGGTTACCTGGCTACCATCTGCTTTTAATTCATAAAGATCATCAGGTTAAATTTGCGAAAATAGGCTCTCAGGCTTCGCTCAGGCAGTTACGTCCGGGATTGTGGGTTAATAGTACTGATGTGGATATTTTCCGGCTGAATGGATTTGATGTGATTGAAGGTAACAGCTACGAGGGCTTGTTTAAAATGCTGATGTTCAGACGACTAGACTATCTTCCCCGCAGCGTCAATGAGGTATTTAAGGAGTTCAGCCAACGAGCAAAGGAATTTCCCCGGATGGCGGTAGAAGAAACACTGGTAGTTTATTACCCTCTTCCCCTGTTTCTTTTGGTGAGTAAAGATTATCCGGAATTAGCGAAGCGGCTGGAAAAAGGACTGAATTTTATGGTAAATGATGGCAGTTTTGACCGGATTTTTTATAAGTATCATCGTCAGGGTATTGAACAGGTGAATTTCAGTCACCGGAAAGTCATCAGAATGCTTAACCCGCTTCTGCCAAACGAAATAATTCCGTTTGACAGAGAGAAGTTATGGCTGGATGTAACGGATCCGGAATCCCTTCTTTCAGGACCGGATATTCAGTGAATGGTTTGTCAGCCTAAAGATGGCAAAACGTTCAGAGTAATCAGACACTGAGCAAAGATAATTAATATGCCGGCCAGTGTAACCAGATTCAGGACAGATTTCCCGCCCCGGACCTGATAGGTTGCGCCTGAATTGATGTTTGCAGCCTGAGTGGTTGTATTTTCTGAATCATGGGCTCTTCTTACTTTATGAATCATCGCAACCGGAAGAAAAATCGCCAGTATAGTCAATGCGATAGCTGCGTATCCCAGCGCCATAATAAACCCCTGAGGATAGAACAAAGCGAAACACATCGGTGGAATAAAAGTAATGAGAGCCGGGTAAATCCGGTTCTGTTTACCGCCGGTTTTTTTCTTTAATGTGTCGCCAAGAAATTCGAATAAACCCAGACTCACTCCTAAAAATGAAGTCAGTAAGGCTAAGTCAGCAAATACACCAATGATTTGGTTAAGCTGGCTGAAGTGTACTTTTGATGACAGGGCTCCAATTAATGCGCTGAGCCGGTGATGATGGGATAATTCTTCCTGACTAATGACGCCCAGTGTAACAATTTGCCAGAAAATGTAGATAACCAGCGGAATTGCTGAACCGAAAATGATGGCCTTTTTTAATGCACGGGTGTCGCCATCCAGATAGTTGACGATAGCAGGAATACTGCCATGAAAGCCAAATGAGGTGAAAATGACCGGGATAGCCGCAATCACCAATCCCTGTTTCAGGGGCATATCTAACAGGTAAGATTCGGTCACATTGGGTGTCAGGAAGAAAAGTACAGTCACCATGGCAACCAGTTTTGCCAGAAACAATAAGCGATTAAAGTGATCGACAGTTTTGGTGCCGATTGTAACAACAAAGCTCACGATCAGGGTGAAAATGACGGTTGATTCTGTCTCCGTCAGCTGAATTCCTGCGAGCTGTGAGATTCGTTCACTGAACTGGGAACCGCCGCCGGCAATATAAGCTGCGCACAGCGCATAAAACAGAAACAACATGGCAAAACCAGCGATCCACTGACCTTTATATCCAAGAAATTGTTTGGTTAATGTGTGTAATGTTGCATTTGCCGGGGCATGTTGGTGCAGTTCCAGCATTAATAATGCGGTATAGGTCATCAAAGCCCAGAGGGCCAGCATGATCAACAAAGCCGTTGAGAAACCAATTCCGGCAGATGCCAGAGGGAGTGCCAGCATGCCGGCACCGATGGTTGTACCGGCAATGATCAGTGTACTGCCAAAGATCTTAGATTGAAGCATTGTATAATTATCTTTACAAAAATGTGATTGGTTTTATATAGTTCACACTAGAAATAAACATTTATAACGTGATTTATAGGAGTTACATTCGATTATTCAGCATTTTTATTTGCTGATCAAGCATTGTGTAAAAACAAAATACCAATGTGTAATTTATATTTTACATTTTGGTTTTTCCTGTTTCTGTACGGATCATTTTGAGATCCGCATCTACGAATTTCTCAATTGGCCTTTTCGTATTCAAATATCTGTCATATAAATTGATTAAAAAGGACAACAGACTCAATGTTTGTCTGGTAATTAAAAGGAGGTCATATGAGTGATTTCGAGTATGATGAAGATAGTTTGGAGCTGCTGGATGCGATGGAAATAGGAATGAATATTTCTGAATTACAACAGCTCATGCAGGAAACAGAAGCAGAAAATAATCATTGAAAACTGGCTTCAGTTCGATCACTGTTCCGGTACGCACGAATGACTTATGTGTGTACCGGTTTAAGCTTCCCCCTGATTTTACAGCCACAGGTTTATGTCATCATTAATTCTGACTGTATCAATATCTCTTAAGATCAGCCGCATTCCGTGACTTTTACCCCGATTCAGTTCATGATTTTGTTTTTCAGTATGACTTTGCCTGAATGATGAATTTTTTAGCCCACTTACATATTGCAAATGCCTGCCAGTCCAGTTTACTGGGCAACCTGCTGGGGGATTTTATTAAAGGGAACCCTGAAAAACAGTTTCCTGATGCGGTGGCGCAGGGAATCAGATTACACCGTTTTGTGGATGCTTATACTGATCATCACCCCATGATCAATGAAGTGAAACCATTGTTTGCTGGTCCGGCCCGGCGTTTTGCTGCAATTGCGCTGGATGTGTTCTGGGATCATTGCCTTTCATGCCAATGGCAGGATTATCATGCGCAGCCGTTGAATGAGTTTTGCCGGGATGTCCGCCAGCAGCTTGAGCAGGAGATAACGTTTCCTGTGCCGGAACGTTTCGTCATGGTGAATCATAGAATGTGGCAGAGTAAATGGCTTGAGTCTTATGGTGATATGCGCAATATAGAACTGGCACTAAACCGGATGTCTTTACGTTCAGAACGAATGCATGCTTTACAGCAATGTTATCCGCTTCTTGAAAGTAATTATCCCGTTTTACGGGCGTGTTTTGACCAGTTTTATCCGTTGATTCTGTCAGCGACACAAAGCCGGGTGAGTGGCAATGATAGGTTGAATATGACCTCATTCGCATCATGTGCGAATGAGGCCGTCAAAATCAAAAATAGTGTCAGCTAAAAATAGAACTTGAGTTCTGCACGGGTTAGAGCTTCTGAAGTAAAATCAGAAATGATCACCCCGTAGTGACCTGATTTCTGGTCATCAAAATAATGAATCAAACGTTGATTGATATCTTTTGCGACCCCCGGAATATTCGGGATTCCGAAGATTGGGCGATAGCCACTGGTAAAGTTGAGGAAGAGTTCACCATTGCTTTGTTTGGCTAAACCCAGATTTTTATTAATTTCCTGCCATTTATTGTCATTTGATGACGCGCTGACCTTGTAATAGTCCTGAACATGGATTGGCGTATTTCTGGAATCATTTATTGTAAATTCTGCATTATCAGACCATTGCGTGACATCGATGCCGCCGGCATTCCAGAATGAACCGGGAAAGCGTCTCAATAATACAATTTTTCCCCGGGCTTCTCCCAATTTTGGCAGATAACTGTGTCCCCACCAGAAGTTATTATATTGGGACTCGTTTTTATACTGAACAAAGGTTTGTTCAAATGTGCGGGAATTATTTTCTGGTTTGTATTCCTGTGAGACTTCCATGAGTACCGTTTCGGACGGGTGCAATGAAAGAAAATCTGTCACAGCCTGAAGTACATCATCAAAATTAAGGTGTTGATAGACGGAACCGTGGTGGACAACCAGCGCATCGCCATAATGGCGTAAGCGAATGTCAAGGTAACGGACTCCGATGTTCAGTTGATCAGCAATCGAGAGATTTTGTGTTTTTGCGATGCCACTGATGGGTTCATGTGTTGCTCCGGAGTCATGTGTGCCTGGAATCGTCATATTTGTCAGAGAAACTGAATCATCCACATTATTCATCCAATCTGATAAGTTGGAGGCAAAACATGAAGCAGGCAGTGTGAGTGCTAAGGTTAAGATTAAAGAGTTAATTTTCATAGTATAATATCCATGTGAAACCAATTGCCTAATTTTGCGAAAGTAGCAGGGAGTACAAACAAAAGGGAAGCTGAATTTCGATTTTCGTGTTCAGGAAGAGATCTTCATTCGTTTTTCCGGAGCATTGGTTAAAACAAACAACGTTTATTTTTTTATCATCAGAGGTTTTATGGATCAGTTTATGACACATATACTTTCGGTTTTTATGGGATTTTTTGCCATGATGAACCCAATAGCAAATACACCGGTATTTCTGGGTTTAACTGCAGAAGAAACGCCGGAAGAACGAAAAAAAGTGGCGTGCCGGGCTTTGGTTGTGAGCTTTTTGATTATTTTTGTATTTGCAGCAGCCGGAAAAGTAATTTTTGATTTATTCGGGATTACTTTGCCCGCATTCAGGATTACCGGTGGGATTCTGATTGGATTGGTGGGATATCACATGTTACAGGGAGGAGAACATTCTTCTATCCAGCACCCGAGTGAAGAAGATAAGAAAAAGAGCAGTGAAGCTCTGATGAGTATCGCTGTTTCCCCGCTGGCTATGCCGATTCTTGCCGGGCCGGGAACAATTGCAACGGCGATGAATTTCTCTTCTTCTGGCGGCATCGTGGAATTTGCCGTCACTATGGTTTCGTTTTTGATGCTTTGTATTATCAGTTACGTATTTTTTGTGTCAGGTGAAAAATTTATCAGTTATATCGGCGATAACGGCGTAAAAGTGATCACCCGGTTAATGGGATTGATTCTGGCCGTGATTGGTGTACAGATGTTAATCGGGGGGATTGGCGGAGCGGTGACCTATCTTCAGCTGCATCATTAGTTTGTTTGGGAATTAACATGAAACCGGAATGGTTTGACATCGCTCAGGTATACCCGCCCGGGTCACTCCCATTCCGGTTCTGCTTTATCTGCCAGGTTTTAATTATTTCCCGGGAGCATACAATTGTGTCGGAGTTTCAGTTTCGCAACGGTGCTTATCAAAATCATTCTGCATACCGCCATTCCCCAGGAATGTCATTCTGACGATCATTCCCCGATCAGTAAACCACTTCAGGTCTTCACAGGCGATGCGGTAACTCAGCTCTTTGATGTGTACCCGTTTCCAGCGTACACCTCCGCCATGGGTCGAGACCGTATAAGCAATCACACCATTGTCTGTTACTTTAATCTCTTTATGATCTCGGAACGTGTCAACCTGTTTTGCACCACCCGGAAAATAATTAAATTGCATTTCTCGTGACGCTGGATAAGGTTGGGAAATTCACACCTTTTTCTATCACTTCACTATCAGCATCTTCCGGTACCGGATTAATACTCACTTCTTTGGCTGGCATCGCGACTTTGGGGGCACCTTTAGCAAAACGCTCCGGGTGTGCAGCATAAGCGGCATCAAGACCCGCCTGACGTGTCACTGCCTCCTCTGTATATCTTCCTGTAAAAACATGCTCCGGTGTAAAGCCACCTAACTGGCTGTGATAATGACAGGTGTTGTACCATGTTACATAGTCCTGACACCAACGATTCGCATGCCCATAATCTTCAAAACGACGGGGATAATCTGGTTGATATTTGAGTGTTTTAAATTGTGATTCACTAAATGGGTTGTCATTACTGACCCGCGGACGACTGTGGCTGGCGGTGACTGCAAGCTCAGACAGCAAATCCAGATAACAATGGGCAGTCATCGGCGCGCCTCTGTCCTGATGAAGGGTTAAACCGCTTGATTCAAGGTCATAACGGGTGATTGCTTCTTCCATTAGCTGGGATGCTAACGCACTGTTTTCCTTGCGCGATAGCATCCAGGCAACAATGTAACGGCTAAATAAATCCATCACGACATAAAGTGATAAATATTCTCCCCGCTTTTGAGTGGGTAATTTGGTGATATCCCAGGTCCAGACCTGATTGGGATGTTGAGCCACCAGACGGGGAACCATGTGAGACTGCGCTGGCCGCTGTGCCCGGCGTTCACCATGAAGATTATCTTCACGTAAGAGCCGGTGCATGGTGCTGACTGAGCACAGATATTGCCCTTGCTGCAACAGGTCATAATAAATCTGCACCGGCGGTTGGTTACAATAAGTTTCACTGAGCATCACCGATTTCACTGTTTCTCTTTCTGTATCGCTTAATGCTCTGGGCTGGCGCGCGTGTTTCCGGGAGCGGTGAATCCGGGGCAAAGGGCCACAAAACTGAACACCCCGGATATAACGTCTTAATGTATTGCGGTTGACGTTAAGCACCTGGCAGGCGAGCCTTTGGGAGACAAATGCAGGTAAGGGATGTTGCGCCAGCGTCATGATTTGTTCTCTTGTTCCATCGCTTCTATCAACGCCAAGGCTTTTTTTTGGAGCGAGAGACAACCGTCTTTTACCTCAATCTGATGACGAAGACGGGCGTTCTCTTTCTCTAAGAGCTCAATGCGTTTTTGCTCGGGAGTTTTTGCTGACGCAGGACCGGGGGCTGATTTTTCGAGCCCTTTGATGCCGTTCTCAGCGAATTCTTTCCGCCATTGTGAAAGCTGATTTGAGTAAAGCTTTTCCCGCCGGAGTAAGGCACCAACCTCGCCATGTTTACAGGCATCGGCCTGTTGTATAATGGAAAGCTTGTATTCGGTCGTAAAGATACGGCGGGTTTTCTTTTCCAGCTCCGGAGAGGGATTGACCTGCGGCTCAACCGTTGTGTTCTTTGGCATCATGAACTCCTTTTTCACCCTGATTTGTATGTTATCTCAAAAGCGGGTGGTTCAATAGCAGGTTGACACACAGGGATCTTTCAGGTTGTCTTTAGCGACCTGAATTGTTTCCTGAGAAGCGGTTGTTTGAATTTCATTAATATTTTGAGCACAGCCACTGATGACAAAAGCGGAACATGCCGCAATAAGTGTGGTTTTAATATTCATATATCACTCTTTATGATTTATTGAAGTTATTACCTTTATTAACGGCGCGTGATACTAACACATTGATTAAAATTCCGTGTCACTAAATAAATTTCAAAGCTTATTTCAGGTTGTTTGGGTATAAAACCGGAAACCTTTGACTCTTAGTGTTTGGGCATATGGTTTATTTGGTTGACCTCAAAACTCCCGCTTTAATTGCGGGAGCTTCAGTTGGTCGTCAGCAGAGTTGGTTTTTCAGGAAGGTTTTGTATCTGAAGGGTGATTCACCGGCATGATTACCTGGCATCGTTCCTGATTATAATCATTTGTGATGCCTTTGGTTCCCTGAAAAGCAACCCGGACGGTCATCCCATGGTCAACAAACCAGCGGAGCTGTCCGCAAGCAATTTGAGTGCTGTACTCTTCTATTTTGTGTCGCACCCAGTATTGATTATTCGGTATGTAGACTCTGAAATAGATCACTCCGTTTTCAGTGATTTTGATTTCCCTGATGTTTTTTAATCGTTCTTTTGCCAGAGAAATTGTTTCCTTCGAAGCTGTTGTCTGAAGTTCATTAATATTTTTAACACAGCCACTGATGACAAAAGCGGAGCAAACCGCAATAAGTGTGGTTTTTAAATTCATATTTCACTCTTTATTAATTATTGACGTTATTACCTGTTTAACGGCGCGCGATACTAACATATTTTCTACTGCGTTATCGCCTGCGGTGAATACACTGAAACCTGCATCTTCAGGTTGTTTAGGTATGAAGCACAAACAAATTGCTGCCAAAATTTCCCTGAAAGATCAACTGACCCTGGCAACTTTACGAATGTGAGTGGCTCAGGTAAAGGCAAGTTTGTATGCATCCTTTTCTGGTGTGGCGGGAAACAATCCTGTCATTAAGAATACTATTCGGTTAAATATGTGATATTGCTCACAGGGGTAAATCTTTTTTGAGCTCGTTTATATGAAAATAATTTCATTGCTATATATCATGAAAACAGACCTGATTTTTTCAATTTTCTGACATAAATCTGAACAATGAGATTAAAAAATATATTATGTGCAATCGCAGTGATTGCCATGGCTTCCGTGAGTACGGAGGCGGGCCTGAATACCAGGCAGGATCATACAGTAAGCTCCGATGAGCCCATGTCTGTGTTGTGGACTGAAAATGACTTCTCCGGGCGAACCGTGATTTTAAAAAACTTTCTGGATATCAACTCGTTGAACCATTCCTATGATTTAGATGCGAAAACTTCTCTGATCCGGCTGGAAAATGGTGCTGAGATTATATTTTATGATGACGAATATGATATACCCAAGCAACCTGAAGATACATAATGCAGCTCACGCCCTTCGGGTGAGTTTGTCTGGCTCTGATACGGCGTGACTGATTTTCAACGTAGAATGACTCTATCTTCAAATCAGTGCCTTGTCTCAAAGCCAGACAAATCTCACTGAACCCTGCATCTTCAGGTTGTTTGGGTATATACATCAGCACTAATTATTACTTTCAGGTTGTCCCTCTGTATTGTGACAGCTAAATCAAACCAACTGTACGTGCTTAAGTCTTCAGTCTTACCGTTTTATTCTCTGCCGGAGCTGATTTGTTCTGAAAGAGACGCTTCTGCTGATGATTCAGAACTATTTCTGACCGGGCGATTATTTCAGCAATATGGGGAAAGTCATTGTTCTGACATGTTTCTCTGCTTTGATAAATAAGCTCATCTTCTGCTATATGAAACCAATGTTATTTATTGGGTAATAGCGTATAGGTTTAAGTATCACCATTAATAATATTCATATGCATCACCTCTATTATTGGTGTGACTTATTCTGTGTGATATGACTCAATTTGAGACATCTGATTCTATTTTTTAGTGGTTAAATGACATACGATGGGACAGCGGTTGGAAACCGTTTTCCTGTAATTGACATGATTTGGCAGCTTATTGCTGACCTGGTTTTGTTTTAAACGTAGTTTTAAACACAAAAACCAAATGAATCTGAATGATGTCTTTTTTCCGGAAATGTAATGAATACCTGATGGCTTAACAGGTATACATTATCCGGAAAGTCATAAATATAAATCATGGGAAGCGCGGTGTTCCTGACAGTGATATTGGCTTACCTGTCTTTATGTCCGCAATGCGTTTATCTGTTTTTTCTTCTGTCGTACTGAAGGAGACAACAACAGGGCAGAAGCAATGCTGTTCACATAACGAATCTATCATGATCAGCGGGCAGACAAACGCGAAAAACAATGAATAAAAACGCTCAGTTGGGAGTATACAGAATGATAATTGAAGATATAAAACAGCATTTGGGGAAACCCATTACAAAATTATCACTCGGGGGAATCCGCCCCACGCATGAATTAACCGAAAGCTGGATTGGTAAGGTATTTCTTTTTGACCAGGGGGAAACGCTTCCCCGTGATGATCTGGGAAATGAGATGATGCCGCTGGCACAGATTTGTTTGAAAAACCTGCCATATGTTCCGGAAGCA
The DNA here is from genome assembly GCF_024529975.1 of Vibrio quintilis. GTDB lineage: Bacteria > Pseudomonadota > Gammaproteobacteria > Enterobacterales > Vibrionaceae > Vibrio > Vibrio quintilis. Next base: position 87,592 of record NZ_AP024898.1, read on the forward strand.
GTTGAGGGAATTGAACTGTTAACTTTGTTTGTTTCTACGGAGTTTCCCCAGCCATTTGATGAAATGGGCAGCAGCTGGTTGATTCGTGAATATCGTTCAGTTCAGGGACTGGAAAGGAAAGAGTTTGTCTGTTCTGATTTGGAACCGTTTCCACTTCATCCTGAAATGGTCGAAAGAGATTGTCCGCTCTGGGAAGACCAAATTTTAAGTAGTATGAAAAATGATATGCCGGTCATGGAAAATAGTGGTGAAATTGAATGCTACTATGACACGATTGATCATTACTATGCCCATAAATTTGGTGGTTATCCTTCTTATTGTCAGCCCGGTATTGATTTTGGGGAAGATTATGAATTTGTTTTTCAAATCGCATCTGATCCAAATGTCCGGTTAACTATCGGGGATAACGGCAGCTTTATGTTTGCCAGAAACCGCAGGGATGGATGTTGGGTCATGTACTACGACGAGTACTAATCCATCGTGGATATTTGAACATTGATTGATCATTGCCCGGTGAATGTACCGGGCATTTTTTTGATGATGTGACCGATCGGACAGATTCTTTCATCCGATAACGGTTCGGGGATTCGGATTCAAGGCTTAAGGTTCTTTATGATTCTGCCGGTTGCACCTGACCGAAGAACTGATATTTGAGTTTTCTCCTGACCTGAATCACCAAAACAACCGCTGCACCGCTAAGTCCGGCAATCAGCAGTGACCAGATGACCTGAATCCCCGGTTCGCTCCACCACCATCCCCGCACACCAACGATATAGCTCAGTGGTAAAATAAACACCCAATAAGCCAGAAAAGTCGCGACAAGAGGTTTGACGAATTCCTGCATCCCTCTGAGTATTCCGGATGCAACGATCATGATTGCATCAGCAAACTGGAAAAGAGCGATATAGCTCAGTAATGCTTTCAGCAGTAACTGCACTTCCTGATGATGACTGAAGCCGGTGAGAAGGGGAGTGATGTACCAGTTAATGAGAACAGCCATGCCAGCACCATATACGACGGTAAGAGAGAGTGCGGCTGAACTGGTCCTTATTGCATTTTCCTGTTGCTGATGGCCGGAAAAGTGGGCAATTCGGATGGTTGCTGCACTGCTTAGTGCCAGCGGGATCATGAAGACAACCAGTGCGATATTAATTGCAATCTGGTGCGCGGCAATCACTGTTGTGCCCAGTGAAGAGGCAAAAAAGGCCAGTAAGGTTAAAGCCAGCACCTCAACCACGATAGAAATACCGACCGGTAATCCTTCCAGAAAAATGGCTTTAGTCTCTTTTGTGTTGATTGTGATTGCAGTGGCAGGAAAGGCTGACGGGATCTGATGTCTGGCCAGATAATGAATCATCACTGCGCCCAGTGTTACTGAAATTGCAGTTGCCAGTCCGCAACCTGCTCCTCCCAGCTCCGGCAGACAGCCCCAGCCATTTACCAGACTGAAGTTAAGCAGCAGGTTAACTCCGAAAAGCACAACTGTGGTTATGATAACGGGCTTCAGGCAACTGTTTCCTTCACAGAAAAAGCGGTTCAGAACCAGATAAATCAGTCCCGGCATGCCAAAACCAATGTAATGAAGGTACTGCTGAGTAACGGTCGCGACCTGCTGATCACCGATAAACAGCGGGCAGATAAAAGCCAGTAACTGAATCAGTACAAAACCAGCTGCACTGAGGATGAAGGTGATTCTTTTGCCGTGTTGAAACAATTGTTGCATTTGTGCGTATCTGCCGGTACTGGCTGAGGCTGAGATTTTTGGCACCAACGCATAAAGCACACCGGTAATCAGGGTCAGAACCGGTGTCCACAGGCTGCTTCCAAGACCGGTTCCGGCTAAATCGGTCACATGATACCGGCCTGCGACAAATGTATCTGCCAGTCCAAGAGACGCCTGACAAACCTGGATGAACATAATGGGAATGGCGAGTTTTAAAATAGGTAAAGCTATCTTGCCTGTATCCATGCTCTCAATCCTTATTGTATTGAATTTATGATGATTTATAAGAGAATATAAATGATAATTATTATTATTTACATGTAAAGAGTTTGTTGCTAGTATCGAAAACCCACTGAAAATCAGACAACCTGGCGTTTCAGTGAGTGTAATGTTGGCTCAATAAAATAAAGGATAAATACCATGGCTATTCCCAAGATTGCTTCATACGATCTGCCTGATTCCGGGCTTTTCCCGCAAAACAAAGTGAACTGGCAGATTCAGCCTCAAAGAGCCGTTCTGCTGATTCATGATATGCAAAGCTATTTCCTGAATTTCTTTAACCCTGATGCAGCGCCTGTCCCTGAGCTGAAACGCAATATCAGCGCGCTGAAAGATGCGGCTCATCAGGCAGGTATTCCGGTAATTTATACTGCGCAGCCCGTGAATCAGGATCCGGAAGAAAGGGCATTACTGACCGATTTCTGGGGGAGCGGGCTGACAGGCGATGCTGAAATTGTCCCTGAATTATCCCCGGATCAGGACGATATTTGTCTGACGAAATGGCGCTATAGCGCATTCAAGAAAAATGAATTGCAGGACTATATGCAAATCCACGGCAAAGACCAGATTATTATCTGTGGTGTTTACGGGCATATCGGCATTCTGTCTACGGCTTTAGAGGCGTTTATGCTGGATATTCAGCCATTTATCATTGGTGACGCCATTGCTGATTTCTCAGCCGGAGAACATGAGTGGGCGCTGAAATATGTCGCGGGGCGTGCCGGCTCAGTGAAATCGCTGCAAACGGCGTTAGGAGAGATTTCATCAGCAGACAAGGCATCGTCAGGTTTAACTTTAGACACGATGCAACATGATATTGCACAGGTGCTGGAAATCGCCATTGATGAGGTTGATGTGACGGAAAATCTGCTCTTTTTAGGGCTCGATTCTGTCCGGGCAATGACATTACTGGAAAAGTGGCAGCAGCAGGGCGCCACCATCACCTTTGCGCAGCTGATGGAAAAAGTGACATTGCAGGAATGGTGGCAGCTGATTGATCAACAGGCGGTAACGACACAGGCAAGTCACGCAGCCTGAGAAAGAACAGATATCGAAAGACAAAGAACGAAAGAGAAAGGAAAAGCCGGATGAGTCAAAATAAACAGGCTGGCAATCGTCAACCACGTTTAATTGAGTGTGTCAGAAAGACATATATTACGCCGCATTTTGTTCGGGTCACATTTACCGGAGATGATTTGAGGGACTTTCCGTCTGACCGGAATGGTGCCGGAATCAAGGTGTTTTTCCCCAACCCGCAGACCGGAACGCTGGAATTACCTCACTGGGAAGGTGAGAAGATTATCTGGCCGGAGCACAAGCCGGCGTCCCGGGCTTATACAATTCGATATTACCGGCCTGAGTCGAATGAACTGGATATTGATTTTGTCGTGCATGGCACGGAACCACCCGGTTCCGGCTGGGTTGTCCGGTGTCAGCCGGGAGATCAGCTTGGACTGGTGGGGCCCGGACAACATCCGGTTTTAGCACCTGCTGACCGGTATATTCTGGCCGGAGATTTAACCGCTCTGCCTGCAATGAGCGCGGTGCTTGAAATGTTGCCCGAAGTGGCGCAGGGGCAGGCTTTTATTGAAATTGATCACCCGGAAGATCAGCATTCATTGACACATCCTCCCGGTATTGATGTGCAATGGCTGATCAGAGATCCGGCACAGGCTCCATGCCCGTTGATTGCTGCGGTTCAATCCGTCGAAATTCCTCAGGGATTATCAGTATCAGCGTTTATCGCTGGTGAGAACCGTTCCGTGATTGCCTGTCGTAAATTCATGGTTGAAACTTATCAGCTGACGAAAAAGTCAATGTATGCAGTGCCGTACTGGCGTCGGGGGAAAAGTGAAGAAAAATATCATGATGAACGCCACGAAATCATGGATGAGGCTTATTAAGTTTCTGATGAAAAAGCCGGTTTCATGTGAAATCGGCTTTTTTCGGCGAAAGAGTAAACAGGGACAGGCAAATCAGCATGAACAAACCAATGCAGCAGGATTTAACCGCAATGCAGGCGGCATACTGGACCGGCCGGCAGTTTGAGCAAACCGGTGATGGTGTCGCTTCCCATTTATATACTGAATTTGACGGACAGAATATCGATGCCGGCAGGTTACAGCAGGCAGTCAGGCAATTGTTTCGTCTTCATCCCATGCTTCGGGTCAGCATTTCTGAACAGGGTTACCAGACGATCCTGCCCCCGGCTGAACATCACTGCCTGACAATCGTTGACTGGTGCGAAGCCGGGCCGGAAGAGATTGCCGGACGACTGGATGCGGTTCGCCGGGAAATGTCGCACCAAACACTGGATCTCAGCCATGGACAGGCCGTTGATTTCAGGCTGACATTACTGCCGGATAACCGTTTCAGGTTCCATTTTGATATGGACATGATCGCGGCGGATGCTCTCAGTTTCCGGATTATCCTTGAGGATCTGGTCAGATTGTATCGTGAGCCGGGTAGCTTGAAAACGAATAGCTTGAAACCGGATGATGAAGTTCGTTTTTTCCGCTATCTGGCATGTCGTCATCAAAGCTGCCGGTTCAAAGAATCTCAGGCCCAAAGCCGCCGCTGGTGGCAGGATAAAATTGCTTCAATTCCCCCGGCACCACCGTTTCCCTATCTTGCACCCGAAAAGCTGACACCGAATCAGGCCACGCATAGCCGTCTTTCCGCCAGCTTAACGTCACAAGAGCGCCATCAGCTGGAGCGTATCGCCGGACAACATTATCTGACAATGACTCATCTTTGTCTGGCAGCTTTTGCCCGTTCGGTTGCCGTGGTATCCGGCAGCCGCCGGTTCCGGTTGAATGTACCGGCATTTTACCGGCCGGATGCCGGGATTGATGTCAGCAATGTGGTCGGGGATTTTTCCACTCTGATGATTCTGGGGGTTGAGATTGATCATCAGGAAACCTTGTTATCTCTGGCAAGGAAAATATCCATTCAGATGCGCGAATTACTGACCCATGCCGATTATCCCGGTGTCAGTGTGATGCGGGATCTGTCCCGTTATCATGGCGCCATGCAGGCTTCTCCGGTCGTATTTACTTCCGGGCTCGGATTATCCGGAGGCCGGTTATTATCTCCGCAGGTTCACGACACACTCGGCCAGATGGTCTGGACGATTTCTCAGGGGCCGCAGGTCACACTGGACGCACAAATTGCAGAGTTTGAAGATGGTTTACTGATTAACTGGGATGTGCGACATCGTGTATTCCCGGAGAATTATATTGAAGGGTTATTTCAGTCTTTCATCGGGTTATTGCAGACATTATCTTCCTCTCCGGATGTGATTCATACGGTATTTTCTGTTGAAGATTCATTGAAAGAACAGCATCGGTCCGTGGCAGACAACATGCAGCAGTCCGGTTGTTTTTCTGAGACAGATAATAAGCAACACGTCTTACCTCTGACTGCTTTGCAAAGGGCCTACCTTGCGGGAAGAAATGAGTATTTGCCGCTGGGTGGCGTGGCCATGTATGACTTCCGTGAGTTTCGCGGGCTGGCAGACCCGTCGGTGCTTTCTGAGCGGCTGACCCGGCTGGTCAGGCAATATCCGCTGTTACGGACTTATATTGATGAAGCGACATTGACTTGTTATGTCTCTGAGCAAATTATCGTTCATTTGGAGGTGTGCGATTTTTCTCATCTCAGCCACGATAAAGCACTGGCAGAGGCTGACCTGATCCGCCAGCGTTACCGGCAGCAAATCTATGCTTTCTCCCGTTCTCTGTGGGGAATATGTCTGGTCATCCTGCCTGACAGCGCAGCGCAGGAACTCTCCGCAAAGCATCTTGTTTTTTCCGGTTTTGACGCATTGATTGCTGACGGCAAAACTATTTCACAGATTCTGTACGGGTTACTGGCAGATCAAGCTGGCTTGCAGGCTTCACCTGCATTGAAACATCCGGATTTATCCGCGTCTGAGCGCAAAGAATCTGTAAAACAATTAGTGAAACCATCGGATAAAGCCTACTGGCAGGAAAAACTCAGTCCTGTCACCGGAATTCCAGCACTGCCGTGGCGGCAGTCTCCGGAAACCATTCACTGTGCGACTTATCAGCGACAGACTTTGACAATCAGTCATACCATGCTGAAACAGCTGACACGACAGGCTGCTGAAGCCCGACTGTTACAAAACTCCTTGTTGTCTGCCATCTTGCTTGAGGTGTTGTCACAATGGTGTGATGCGCCTGAGATGTGTATCGGAGTTCCGGTGATGCAGCCGGGAAGTGCAGAAACGTCGGGTAATCATTCTTCATTTATTGCGGTTATTTACCGGCATCGTCAGGGAACATTTCCTGACAGGGTGCGTCAGTTGCAGCAGGATGTTATGTCCGGTATGGCGCATTTAACCTATTCCGGCGTTGACTTGAATCGCTATCTGCTGAGTAAAAACGGAGGCGCTTTGGCGCTGCCTGTCGTGTTAACGAATGCGCTGAGCTGGCCGGTTTTACCTGCAGATAATCAGATACAGGCCGTTGATGGCCAGACCCAGACGCCACAGGTTGCCATTGATTTACGCCTGACATATGACCCGCATAAAAATCTTCTTCTCAGCGTGGACTATGCGACTGCAGCCATTGCTCCGGGGCTGATCCGCACTTTTCTCTCCGGGGTGCAACAGGCCGCTGAGGCGATTTGCCGGGAAGGCGATATGGCCGCTGTCCGGCCTGGAATGATGAATTTATCCCATGATTGCCATGACAGTGCTGAAGATGTGTTTGTATGCAGTGAATTTTTGCAGAAAATTCATGACAATTTATATGGAGAACAGAACCATACGACGGCTTTGATCTATCAGGGAGAATCCATCAGTTATCATGAACTGGGTAAACAGGTTGCCGGTATCAGATATCATCTGAGTGCTGCGGGTGTGACATCCGGTGGTGTCGTGGCGATTTGTTTACCTCGCAGCCCGGCTCATATAGCTGTGTCACTGGCTTGTGCGCTGTCCGGCATCATTCGTGTGCCGGTTGATGCTGCAGCTCCTGCGCAGAGATTGAGCTATTTTTTACAGCATTGCCACCCGGATCTGGTGATTTATCAGGATAAGCCGGAGGTTGATGAATCTGTCCCGGTTCTCTGTGTGGATGAACTGATGCAGTCGCCTGCTTATACTGAAGAGAATAGCGATGACGGGGCGCTTCCCGACGTTGATTTGTGTGCACTGAGCCAGAGTGAATCACCGGCTTATTACTTATATACTTCCGGCAGTACCGGGAAGCCGAAATGTGTGGTGCTCAACAATAAAGCTACGTCGAATGTCATTGGACAAACACTGAAACGGTGGCATGTGACCCGGGACGATGTGAACATGTCGGTCACGCCGCTGCATCACGATATGTCCGTTTTTGATGTGTTCGGTACACTGACTGCCGGTGCTACGCTGGTTGTACCCGCTCAGGCAGAGGATAAAGATGCTATTCGCTGGAATCAGCTGGTGCAACAGCATCAGGTCACCCTTTGGTGTTCTGTGCCGGCAATTCTGGAAATGCTGCTCTCGTGCGGGATGACGGATGCATTACAGTCTCTGCGGCTGGTCGCGCAGGGCGGCGATTATATTAAGCCGGATACGATTGCGCTGTTGCGCCGGCATTATCCTGCTGTGAGACTGTTTTCCCTTGGCGGGCCGACCGAAACAACGATCTGGAGTATCTGGCACCCGCTGAGTGCAGAAGATACCACCGTGATTCCGTATGGCCAGCCGTTACCGGCAACACGGTACTATGTTTTGCATGAAAGTCCTGAGGATGATAACCCACATCCGAAAGGGCAGACCTGTCACTGTCTGCCTTATCAAACCGGCCGGATTTATACCTCGGGCGTGTGTCTTGCGCTGGGGTATTTGCAGGACGGACAATTGAACCAAAACGATTTTGTCACCATCACCGACCCCGAAGGCCATTCACGGCGGGCATACCGGACCGGTGATCTGGGTTACTACCGGGAAGATGGCACGATTATCTTTGCCGGGCGGGTGAATGGGTATGTCAAAGTGCGTGGTATCAGGGTGTCGTTACCGGATATTGAAGCGGAGCTCAGGAAACATCCACTGGTGCAGGATGTGGTGATTGCAGATTACACTGAAGCGGGGAATGGTGACGTGGTGCTGGGTGCAGTTTTTTCCAGCCTGGATGGTGTGTCACTGCCTGCTTCAGAGTTACGTGACTTTCTCCGGCGTCAGGTGCCGGTTTCTCATCTGCCGGGTATTTTTCATCAGGTGACGCAGTTCCCTTTGTCTGCTAACGGAAAGATTGATCGCAGACAGGTGAAGCAGCAACTGATGCAATTCATCGCGAAGCCAGCTGAAACCACAAAACCCACCCGGCCCGGTTTCAGCCGGAATCTGGCAGACTGTTCGCAGATAATCGGGGTTTACAGTGTAAAACTGGCGGTGCCAGCTGCGATAATGACGCCGGAGACGGCCTTTATTCGACTGGGTTTGCGGCCTGCACATCTTAAAGGACTGACAGAGGCTTTGAATCAGAGATTTGGTTGCCGGATTCAGCCTTTGGCACTGGCTGGTTGTAAAAATGCAATACAGGTCAGGGCACTTTTGCACACTACTTAATCACTTCGTTCATTGTACCTGTATCCGGGGGGCTGGTAATCAGAAAACTGTTCCCCGTGTTCCGGGCTGTTCTGCCCGGATATCATTTCTTTACAGCATCCTGCTCTTGAATTGGCTTCATTCAGCGGTATAGTACGCGCTATCAATATTTTTATAAAAAGAGATGCAATTAATATGTTTGCTAAAACACTTGTTGGTGCGTTCGCTTACGCAGGTTTTTATAAAACAGCTTTATTGAAAGTGACTCTGATGCCAATCCTGCTGATGCTCGGACTCGAACTGTTGAGAGGCTATATGACATCATCGGTGTCATTTTCTTTGATGGATATGATTATTGTCGGTATTTTGCAAACGGTGATGGCTTTCAATATCTGCCGTGTGGTTCTCCTCGGTCCGGATGCTGTGCCTGCGTGGGGAAAATATTCACTGGGCCGGAGTGAATTTCAGCTCATTAAAAAGATGTTTTTACTGGGGATCTGTGCCGGTTTAGGCGCGTTAGCATATAGTATTCTGATTCTGACGTTTGAAGGTGTTACTGCAATCAGTCATACCACTGTTATTGTGATTAGTTGCCTTGTCTGGACACCGGTCATCATTCTGGGGAGTCGTCTGTTGCTGGTCATTCCGGCGATTTCGGTTGAACATATGATGTCATTCGGTGAAGCCTGGAAGAGAACGAAATCAAAAACCGCTTATATGTTTGGTATTATGATTGTTTTCATGTTGATTACGATTCCGGTCTCTGTATTTTTGCCAAAAGCGGGGGTGCCTGCATGGCTCATTTCTTTGATTTGTTATTATATCGGTATTGTCTCAACCATTGCTTTATGTCTTGCTTATCAACTTATTATTAAGCGGGATGAGGCTAAGGAAAGTATGCCGGTTTCTCAGGAATAAGCCTGCTGGTATGCGACTCGTCAACATTCTTAGTCTGGTACGACTGAAATCAGCAGACAACCGGTTCATCCCGGCCGGGAAATGATTTAATATTGAGAGCTTTATAATAAACAAAATGGCTTTACTGGCTTGTATCGGGACGTCTGGTTATATCATCCCGATGATTTAAGGAAATAAGATGAATTGTACTCACTGTAATAATGGCACGCTCCGTCCCAGTTTTATTGATGGCCTGTTCAGAGCACATACCTGCTCTGGTTGTGGTGGTAACTGGGTGCTGATCGAAGATTTTGTGACCTGGAAAGAAAAGAATGAAGCATTTCATTTTCCTGCTGATTACAACGTTTCTGAACTTTCAGAAGAAAGTGAAGATACCAAAAGAGCACTGATGTGTCCTGTAACGGGAACCATCATGAGGAAGTTTAAGATTTCTGCGAAAAATGATCACAGGATCGACTACAGTGCACCTGTTGGCGGAATCTGGCTCGATAAAGGTGAGTGGGAATTACTGAAAGCGGAAGGATTGGCCGGGGTACTGAACCATGTTGTGACGGCGCAATGGCAGAAGAAAATTCGTGAAGAAAGTGCTTCAGATAACTTTGCGGCGCTTTATGAAGCAAAATTTGGTCAGGCAGACTACGCTAAAATCCGGGAAATCCGTGAATGGCTGAATACTCACCCTCAAAAAGCAGACCTACGTTCTTATCTTCTGGCTGATGATCCTTATTCTGCTGAGAAATAAGACGACAATATTACCCTCCATCTGACTGAATTCTCCCGGTAATTTTGCCGGGAGAATGAATAATTATTCTTAAAATTATGAATGCGGGAATCCCTGTTTCACTGACTTTATCAGAGTGGTGAATGGATAAGCTTATACACATTCGCGTGACATGATGTTTGTGAGTTAAATTCATTGAATTCATATGGTTATGACCTGGTGTTGCTGTTTTTTCAGCATCATCACCGGGGCGATCCTGGTGTAAATATAAGCAAACAAACCCCGCTCGATTTTTTTATTATCCGGATATTGATGCCGCGTATTGATAAAGCTGAAAATTCGTGCAATTGTTGAATGATATACCCGGAATACCTGAGCCTTCAGGTCGTGTGGGTACAGAATGAAATACACAGGCCAAAGGGAAATTCTATGCAGTATGGCGTTTTGTATTCATTATATTTATTTTATAACCATCAGGAAAAGGAGAGTCTGCATTGGAACCCAGAATCAGTATTATTACCTTAGGTGTTACCAGCCTCGAACAATCATATGACTTTTATACCCGGCTCGGTTTTCCTACCTCAAATAAACCTAAAGATGGCATCATATTTTTCAAAACAGGTGGTGTGTGTTTAGGCTTGTACGCCCTTGAAGAACTGGCTGCTGATATTTCTCCTGAGTTTAGTGCCAAACGCGAAGGTTTCTCCGGAATGACGCTTGCGCATAATACAAGAACAAAAGAAGAAGTGGACGCGGTGTTGAAGCTGGCTGAAGATGCGGGTGGTCGTATTGAAAAGACAGCGCATGATACGTTTTGGGGGGGGTACAGCGGCTATTTCTCTGACCCGGATGGTTATTTGTGGGAAGTTGCTTACGGAGATTGCTGGGATTTCAATGAAGATGGTAGCCTGATCATCGAATAAAACATATTATCCCGGAATGAAGTAGTGACAGAGGTAAGATATGGAAATCATTGTTGATAATTTACAGGGTGGTGAAGTGATTGGCCTTTTGGAAGAGCATCTGGCAGATATGTATGCGACGTCTCCGCCGGAAAGTGTCCATGCGCTGGATGTTGAATCACTCAAATCACCGGAAATTACATTTTTCAGCTGCTGGGAAAACAAAACGTTGCTCGGATGTGTTGCGATTAAAGAGTTAAATGCAACCCATGCGGAGCTTAAGTCGATGCGGACTACGGGGCATGCGAGAAAATCAGGTGTCGCTTCAAAGCTTCTGAAGCATGTTTTAACCGTTTCTGAACAGCGCTCGTATGAACGTATCAGTCTTGAAACCGGAGTTGAAGATTATTTTGTAGCGGCCAGAAATCTGTATGAAAAATTCGGGTTTGAATACTGCGGGCCGTTTGCGGATTACCTGCCTGATCCAAACAGTACATTTATGACCCGAAAGCTATGAATTAGCTCAAATAGTGTGACCAGATGTGTCCGGAATCAAAGCCCGGAATCAGTCAGAAGAAGAGCAGCCATATCCTGATTTATGGCTGTTTTTTTTTCATATCAGCAGCCTGTTATTTTCTTCGCTCCATTTCTTCTGTATCTTTATACCGCAGGTTTGTCGTCTTATAGCGCGAATCGATATCTTCCATCATCACTGTATCGTTGTTTCATCCAGTTAATTTGCCATAATCAAATAGGGGAGGTTTCAATCATTATTTTATTGATAAAAATAATTATACCCGTATGATTCATCAACAATACAAAATTAAAACGTCAGTTCTTTTTCAATATTAATGAAGGTAATTGTATGAATATTAAGAGAAAACTATATTCATTAGGGGTGATTGCCATCTTGGGAATTGCGTTTTTAGTGGGGACAGATGCTCACTTCACCAGCTCAACAAGTGAATTAAGTAAAGCCAGTCAGCTTGTCGATCGTCTTGAAATCCGCTTGCTTAATCTGCGCAGAAATGAAAAAGATTTTCTGCTCCGTCGTGATGCCAAATATCTTGGTAAGTTTGATAAAAACCTTGCTTTGTTTCTGGAACTGGAACAACAACTCTCGCCACTGCTCGATAAGCATGATTTACCTTCGAGTGACCAGCTGAGAAGGGATATTCTTCAATATCAGGGAGGGTTCCATTCTCTGGTCAGCGGATTTCAGACATTGGGACTGAAGCCGGATCAAAATCTTTTGGGTGCTTATGCTCAGGCACTGGCAGCATCTAAATCTGCTCTTTCCAGTGATGAACTGATCAAACTGTTTCAATTTAATACAGCTGTGGAAGATCACGGCAGACTTGAATTGGATATGTTAAATGGGGCGGATGTACCGGCGTTGGTGAAAGCAGCCACTGCACTGGTCAAACAAAAACAGATCATTGGGTTAAAATATAATGAAGGGTTGTTAGGCAATACCAGAGAACTTTCCCATAAAGTGGAAAAGCAGTTTGCCTCTTTTTCAACTGCGCTTGATAAAGAGATTGTTGCTTCAGGTAATGAAGTCAATTTTCTGCAGAAGCTGATTTTAGTGTTGATTGTGATTGTTCTGGGCGGATTTATCTACTGGATTGTCCGCTCGATTAACAATCAGGTTGAATTGCTGCTCTCAACCATTCAGGAAATTGTCCGCAATAATAATGTTGCGATGCGTGCGAACCTGACCGGGAAAGATGAACTGGTGTCTATCGCATCATACTTCAATCGCCTGCTGGAAAAGCTGGAAGGTTTGATTTCAGGAACGCAACGCAAAGCCGGGCATTTGTCTGAAAATACCACCGCGATGCACAATGAACTGCAAAATGTAATTACTCAGTTCGATGTTCAGGCGGATCATACAACGTCGATGGCAACGGCTGTGCAGCAAATGGTGTCGACGATTGCGGAGATTTCAGAAAGTACCGCTGTGGCGGTTGAAGGTGTGCATCAGGCTGCTGTCAACGCAAAAAGTGGCCGGGCCGTTGTCGAAGAAACCGTTGGTAATATTAATCAGCTCTCGACTATTCTGGATGACAGCCAGACTTCCATTTCTTCGTTGAATAATCACGTGAGTAAAATTGGTGGTGCGGTGAATATTATTCAGGATATTGCTGAACAAACGAATTTGCTGGCACTGAATGCGGCAATTGAAGCCGCGCGGGCAGGCGAGCAGGGCCGGGGCTTTGCTGTCGTTGCTGATGAAGTTCGTGCATTGGCACAACGAACCCATGAATCAACCGAAGACATCACCAAAGTCGTGACTGACATTCAGCAGCAGATGTCAGAAGTGGTGACTGATATTGACCGATGTAATGAGCAGGGGCATGCGACGCTGACGGCTTCCGGTCAGCTGGATGAAAGTCTCGGCCAGATTATTTCTGATATGGATAATATTCAGGCTAACTCTGAGCGCATCGCTTCTGCGATTGAAGAACAGGGGATTGTTATGAATCAGGTGAGTGATTCGATCACTGAACTGAATACGATCTCTGACAATAATATGAAATCTGCTCAGCAGTGTCTGGCTGAAGTTGATGAAGTGTCGCAGCAGGCAAAAGAGATGGACGAAGCTGTCGCTGAGTTTAAAACTTCCCCGGACACGTGAAAATGACAATCCTGAATTCCGGATATCGGTATTCAGAGTCTGTTAGTTTTTTGAATAAAAAACCGGCCATCATGTTGCCGGTTTTTTCTTGTCATACCGGTTGTGTCGTCAGCCTCCCGAAAAATAACATCTTGTTCCTGCATTCCCTTTCCTTGAACGGTACCTTTCGGCTGCACGCTGAATCCTGCATCTTCAGGTTGCTTGGGTATATGTTGATCGGAGTGCCAGGCGAAAAGGGGTTGCCACAAAGTTATTGTCACGTCTGAAAAATATATCTTCATCCCCTTTATACATTAGTCAGTAATCAGGTTGCCGTTGATATATAAAAAACAGTTTTGCTGTCACCTGAAAATTCCGGGATCCCGGCTTTGCCCATGAGGTCTGGGTGTGTAGGCCGGAGCAGCATGATGTTGAATGAGTTTTGGTCTGTCAGGCCCGGTTTGCCCCGGTGACAATCACGGCAACCTGCCCACGGAGTGTCCCTTTGGCTTTTGCCGCGATGAGACCGGCAATCCCGGCCGCACCGGAAGGTTCTGATACCAATGACTCGTATTGCGCCGCATATGTCATAGCAGTGTCGATTTGCGCGTCACTGACAAGAATCATCTCATCAATCAGTCCTGCCATATCCGCCACGGCTTCCGGTATCGGCGCTCTGATTGCCAGTCCATCTGCGATGGTATCTGTCGACGCCCGATCAACAACCTGCGCCTGTTTCCAGCTTTGATACATGGAATCAGCCCCGGAAGGCACGATGCCGATGATTTGCGTATCGGGGGAAGAAGCTTTGATCCAACGCGCGACGCCGTTGATCAGGGCACCGTTACCGACCGGAATATAGATCGCGTCAAAATGATGTCCGCTTCGGGAGAGTTCCATCCCAATCGTTCCTGCACCAGCCGTGACCATGATTTCTTTGCCGTCTTCGGCGAACGGATAACCATGTTGCTGACAGTACGCTTTGGCGGCTGCCTTGGCGCTGTCTAAGTCGTGGCCTGTTTCTGTCACCTGCGCACCGGCTGATTTGATCTGATTCACTTTCACCGGATTCGCATTCTCCGGGACAAATACTTCCAGTGGATACCCCCGTTTTCGGCAGCTCCATGCGAGCGCAAGGCCCCAGTTACCGGCACTGGCGCACACCAGCGGATTTCCTGTCCGGGCCTGTGTCGCCAGAGATGATAAATAATTTTCAGCGCCCCGGCCTTTGAAACATCGAATCGGATTGTCTGTTTCGTCTTTCAGCCAGATTTGTGTTTCAAATAACCGGCTCAGACCTGTTGCATGAGTTAGTTTTGAGTCAAGAAAAACCGGATCAATGTGTGTGACCGATGCGCGAATATCAGCATAGGAGATTCGGTGTGCGTTCTGCCCGGCTGATTGCTCCGGACGCTGTTCAATCGGTAATACATGGCCTGGCGTCGCATGATCAATCATTAAGATGCCATCCAGATGATCATATTCATGCTGTAAAAGCTCCGCCAGGTCGGCTGGCAAATGCTGCCAGACGTGTGTTTTCCCTGTCACATCCTGATATTGCAGGCTGATACTTTGATGGCGTTGCAGCCGGACAACCCGGTCCGGTGTGCTCAGACAGTCATCCCAGACTGTTTGCATTGTGTCGCTGCGCCAAATGATTTCCGGGTTAATCAGTGTGATGGGATCGGCGCCGGGATGAACGACAATAATTCGCAAAGAGATACCGGTTTGCGGCGCTGCCAGTGCTCTGCCAAACCCCAGTAGTTTCTTCACCTGGTCTAATGTTTGATGTAAACCACTGACCAGCTGGTGCAAAGCCTGATCAAATTGTGTGACCGGTTCTGCTTTCTTTCGCAGAATCCCTGATAAATCAGTTTCCGGTGTGAGTATCTGCATTCTTTCCTGCATGTTTGAGTTTCCTGATTGACTTCAGATGTGAACAGATTAGGAGAATGCATTGCTGAATTGCTCTGTTTTCTGCCCGGAATACGCTTGAATCCGGCGCAAAAAGTGAAAAACATGCCTGATTTAATCATCCATGCTAGCCGGGTGTTCTATAAACGCGGACAAATCTGTTTTCGATTTCCTGACGACCAGAGAAGAGGTGAAAGATTTGACGTTGTCGTCTGACATCAGACGATGCTGGGTAAACCGATCAAACTCTTCGACACTGCTGACGCCAATCATCAGGCAAAAGTCGGTTTCTCCTGTCACGTAATAACATTGAAGCACACAAGGGTCAGACTGCATTTTCTTTTCAAACGCCCCGATATTGCTGCTTCTCTCATGAATCAGATCAACATTAATCATAAACAACATCCGGATGCCGAACTTTCCGGAGTTTAATTGCGCAATCTCTTTTTCAATCACATTGTTGCTGCGGAGTTGTTTGATCCGGCGCTGGACCGCAGACGCGGATAATCCGACAGCAGAACCGATATTTTCTGAACTGATTTTTGTATCGTGCCGGTAAAGGGCCAGTATTTTTCGGTCAAGTTTGTCCATATCTGTGTTATCTGGTGAATCTGTGATGATGCTAGTGTCTGATAATCAGCGGGTGATTGGAAGACCGGCGTTATCCCGGCTGTGCAAATCCCCGAAAAATGACATCTTGTTCCTGCATGTTTTCATCTGTTATTTAATGCAATCCGGTGAGAGCCGGGTATGTCCGGGCAGGAACAACGCCACCAGTATTACTGAGTGTAAACTTGAGTAAAGCACTGAATTTATCCGAATGAATTCGTTCATAATAATCAATGAATGAACAGACTGAGGAACATGAAAATAATGAAGAGTAGTATTCGTTTTACACTGGCCGCTTTGATGAGTTCGTTGTTACTTTCTTCCCTCTCTTTTGCATCGGATTCTTCACGCAGAGAACCACCCGGACCACCGCCTTCGTTTGAGGATTCAGATCTGAATCATGATGGTGTTTTGACGGTTGATGAGATGCAGGGACCGATGGCGCAGGACTTTGATCAAATTGATACAAACGGGGACTCGCAGGTTACTGAAGAAGAGCTGGATACATTTATGCGGTCGCACAAGCCGCCGGAGCCGCGGTAAGCTGTGGACCAAACCGCTCAATGCAGGGCGGGCAAGATGGCCCGCTCTGATCCTGAAAAAAACATCTTTAAATTTTATATTCGTTGACGACCTGATTCATCTCCTGTGCAAGGACTTCCAGATTTGACGCAGTGTCAGCACTACCTTTGACAAATTCATGGTTTTCCAGGGCCATTTTTGCCACCTGCTCAATATAAGAAGCAATACTCTGACTGGCCATGTTTTGTTCTTTAATCGCTGTGGCAATTTCTTCTGACATTTGCATGGAGCGAGCGCTGGCTTCGCTAATCCGGACGATAGTGCTGTTTGCCTGCTCGGCACATTCAACCCCATTTAAAATCAGTTGTTCGGCCTGAGACATTTGACCAACCGTATCGGCTGAAACGGACTGAATTGCGGCAATCATTGATGATATTTCCTGCGTGGAACGCGCGGTGCGCTCGGCAAGGTTACGTACTTCATCGGCAACCACGGCAAACCCCCGACCCTTTTCTCCGGCCCTGGCCGCTTCAATGGCGGCATTGAGTGCCAGTAAATTAGTTTGTTCAGCTACGTCATTGATTACAGTAATAATTGAAGAAATATTTTCACCGTGAGTTTCCAGTGCTTTGACACCCGCAGACACTTCATTGACCGATGTTTCAATGGTATGAATGTGTTCCGTGGTTTCCTGAATGACACTGATCCCCTGTTTGGCCAGTTCCCGGGTTTGATCGGATAAATGGCGCGATTCTTCAGCCCGTTCAGCAACACCTGAGATACTGACAGTCAGCTCTTCAATGCTGGCAGCAATATCTGCGGATGCATCGGTTTGACGTGAAGATGCTTCAGTCGCCTGTGAAGCAGAATGGCGCATCTCGCCTGATGAATGGTTGAGTTGTGCCGATTGTTTCAAAACCAGATTAAAGCTGGCATTGAGTCTGTCTAACACCTGGTTGAATGCATTGGCAATGTATGTCATTTCATTGTTACCGGATACATGAGCCCGGACCGTCAGATCCAGATCGGTTTCGAACTGGCGCATGACTTTTTGTATTTCATTCATCGAAGAACGGATATTACGGACGATCAGAAAGCTGAGAGTCAGCACAACACCAATTGAAATCAGCGTTGCAATGACAGACAGCCAGGTACCGAAATCGGCCTGATGTATGGCTTTCTGTGCAGACAGACTGGCTCTGTTGATTGTATAGGTCAGGTGCTGATCAAATACCTTTGCCAGTTCGGCCCGTTTTGCGCCCATCGGGCCAGCCATTGAAAGCGCATTTTCGTTATGGTGCGTTTTTTCAAAATATTGGTGAAGCATTGCCAGATAATCGGTAACCAGTTTTTGCTCAGTCTGATAAATCTGCTGTTCTTCTTCACCGTTAATATAAGAGGCATATTGTTTTATACCGGATTGAAGTTGAGTGGCGATCTGCTTCACTGAATTTTCAACCACATTTTTGTCTGCTGTTTTTTTAGCCAGTGTATGGCGGAACAAATCGATCGCAATTTTTTGTTGATCAGATCTCAGAGAGTGAAGCAGATTCAGCCCCGGAATAGCTTTTTCATTGACAAGTTTGAGTGATCCGGAGCTATTTTTAGAGACCGAAAAACCCACACCGGCAACGATAAGTAAAATCAAAGTAAAAGTGCAGGATAAAAGCAGTAATTTTTTAGCGATAGTCATATTCAATCCCTTGCTTAAAGACGCATTTTGATAAGAACACGCCCTGGGATCTGTTCATTCTTTTATTCAAAGCAGGATTGCAGATCCCCGATTTATGGTAATAGATGTTGTGGTGTTGAATGCATATTCTATAACAGTTGACTTATAAATTGATATGACAGAGTTCTTTGTTTCGGATTTCAAAGAAATTTCGTGAATGATGAGTTACTTAACTTGATCATCGATGTTGTGTGTCTGAGTTCAAATGATCGAAAATACCAGCTATTGAACATATTGTGAATTAAGTTTCTTATGTTAAAGTTGTATATTCAAAAAAATAATTTCACCATATTAATGAATTGAATCCGACCACCAGGGTATAGAGAGTATTCTACTCAAATTATCCATGGCACAGATCAAAATTATTGCATGATATATTATTTATAACCAATTTAAAATGTGATGTTCATTCATTGAAAGGTGTTTTTGTATGAAGTTTCACAAAACATTGGCATGGTCACAGAAAAAGAAATAATTACTAACTTTCCAAAGTTCGATCCGTAGAATGTGCGCCGGTCGTAATTGATTGCATACTCATTTCGTGTGTATGAGCCATGTTGTGTTTATATGTCGGTCTTGTGTGAGGGACTTATGATATTCAGGCAAACACTCAGATTCGTCGATGATGATTACTCATTGGTGACTAAAGCTTTTGATTTTATTATCATTAACCTGCTGCTGGCAGGCTTGATTCATAGTATGGGGGAGCATGAAACGCTGACAGATATTTCTGCCGGAATTTTACTCAGTTCATTATTTATTCTGGCAGGAGAACTGACCCGGTTATATTCGCAGCGTTTTAAGCGACAGTTAAAGAAATCTTGTTGGTGTTTTTTTCTGACGGCTTTTATTTCTTATGCCGTTATTGCGGTGATGATTTGGATTTCAGATGATTTTGGCAAGATGAGTCAGTCTGACAGCCATCAGCATCATTTAAACTTTCAGGTGTACCATCTGTGGTTCTTTTCTGCACTGATTTTAATGTTGACTGCCCGTCTTGGCGGGTTGTTTCTCGGCCGGGCATTTAAAGCCAGAAAGCGGGTTGCGATTGTTGGCCTGACGAAGGCCGGTATTGCAACAAAGAACGCGTTACTTGAAGAATTTGGTGCACAGGAAATTGATATCAAATTCTATGATGAGCGTGAGTCTCTGAGCGGCTTACGGAGCAACTTTTATGGCGGCTCACTGACGGAACTGGTTGCAAAGGCAAAAGAAGAGCAGATCGATCATGTGTACATCGCTTTGCCGATGATCGCCAGAGACAGAATCAAATACTGTCTGGATCAATTGTCAGATACGATGGTTGACACATCCATGGTGCCGGATCTGGAGAGTTATCATCTGGCCGTTTCCCGGGTGAATACTGTCCGGAATGTGCAGATTTTCAGTGTATTTTCAACGCCCTTCAATGGTTTTAAAGCACTGGTGAAGCGTCTGGAAGATCTGTTTATTGCGAGCCTGATTATTTTGATGATTTTACCGGTACTGATTGTCATTGCTGTTGGTGTCAAACTGAGTTCTCCCGGCCCGGTTTTGTTTAAGCAGGATCGTTATGGTCTGGGTGGTAAGAAAATCAAGGTGTGGAAGTTTCGTTCAATGCGGGTGATGGAGAATGAAAGCCATGTCCGGCAGGCGACCAAACATGATCCGCGGGTGACAAAATTCGGCGCTTTTATCCGGCGGACTTCTCTGGATGAATTACCTCAGTTTATTAATGTACTTCAGGGATCGATGTCGATTGTCGGCCCCCGGCCACATGCAGTGGCACATAATGAACAGTACCGGGTCATCATCGAGAACTACATGATTCGCCATAAAGTGAAACCCGGCATCACCGGATGGGCTCAGGTGAATGGTTATCGCGGGGAGACGGAAACCGTCGACAAAATGGAAAAGCGTGTGCAGTACGATATTCAGTACATGCAGAACTGGTCACTATGGTTTGATTTGAAAATCATCTTCAAGACAGTCTTTGTCGGGTTTGTCAGTGAAGCGGCTTACTGACTTTACCGGATTAATCATGATGATTTCCTGTTCTGCCTCTGCGGCGCTGACCCCAAAATTACACACATTGCCTGGCGGGATGGATGTCCGGAGCCGGCTCGATGTCAGGTATGGTGAGAATACTAATGTGACCCGCCAGAACGGCCGTGCCGCGAGCAGGGCAGCGCGGCGCTCCGGCTTTTGGGCTGTTCAGCCCGGATTTGAAATTTCCGGGCAACATGCACAGGGGGTTTATCATCTGAAGTATGCTGGTCAGTACCGGCATTTTCAGCACAGCCCGGCAGATGATTATGCGGATCATCTTTATACCTTCAGCGGGAAATGGCTGCCTGAATCGCACCATGCATTGCAGTGGGAATTCAGCAGGATGAGTGGCCATGAGGCCAGGGGGCAGGGTGTCACTGAGGGGCTCAGCGATGAGCAGTTTCAACGCTATGGGATTGATCAAACACTGAAAACATCATTACATGATGCGGAACTGGCTTATGACTATGGATTACCGGAAGGCACATACGGGCTCAGGGCTTCAGTGAACCGGAAAACATTTTCGTTTCCACAGACCGGACATATTGAAAGTAATTTCCGGACCTATGTGCATGATCAGGCATGGAAAGAGCGCGCCTTTGCGGTCGCTCTGACGCAGCGGTTTTCATCAGACCATCAAATCCGCTACGGTTTGATGTCAACGAAGCGACACTATCATACGAACGGTATCAAAAACTTTGATAAGTATTTCCTCCGGGTTGGCTTCCAGACGCAATATTCGGCAATCACCCGGTTTCAGGGGAATTTTTCCTGGCTGCATCAGGTGTTTCCGGATAATGCTCAGGCGAAAAGTTTTGAAGGACCAGACTGGGATTTGAGTGCACAGTGGCAACCACTCAGGCACTCATTGTGGGTGTTACGTGGCTGGCAAAAAGTCACTGACCCGACGGAAAACGGCGGATATATCCTCGATTCCGGTGTCGGTGTTTCCTGGCAGCATCACTGGTGGACTGACCGCTTTTCAACCCGGTTCAAATGGTCCTATCAATCAAAGAGTTATCATATGTCCAGCCATGACCGTCATGATGATCTGCGATCGGCGGAAGTGGTGATTGGTTATGATTTCCGGCCATCGGTTCGTTTTGAACTGAGTTATCAGCAACGTAAAAAGACTTCAAATCAGTTGCGGGACATATTTTTTATTGGTTCCGAACGCGAAGCCGTAGTCCGGATGCCTGGTTACGACCAGCATCAGATGCAGCTGACAATCAAGGTACAAATTTAATGAGAGTATTGGTGTTATCTATCCTGAGTTTGTGGTTGTTGGCGGCCTCTTTGGCGACAAGTGCAGCGTGTACAGACACAACCGGCCGGTCAGACAGGGAAAGTACGGCGCCCTATCATCTTGGTCCCGGTGACCAAATCCGGATTATGGTTTATGGGGAACCCGGTTTATCAATGACATTCATGGTCAACCAGCGGGGTTCCGTGAACTATCCATTTATCGGCCAGGTTCAGCTGGCGGGGAAAAGCCTGTCTGAGATTGAGGCGACGATAGCGCGGCGCCTGAAAGGTGATTATCTGCGTGAACCGATGGTAAGCGTTACCATGGAACACTTTCGCCGGTTTTATATTACCGGCGAAATTGAAGCACCAAACGGTTATGAGTATCTGCCGGGTTTAACTATAGAACAGGCGATTGCGCTGGCCGGAGGCCTGACTGACCGGGCTGATGACGACGATATTCAGATTCGTCATTCTGGCCGGGAACTGCAAAAAGATGTGCCTGTGACCTGTCCGGTTCATCCGGGCGATACCATTATCATCGGCAAGAGCTTTTTCTGACATGGCCGTTTCTCTGATTGAACAAAGTGCGGGTGTTGAGAGCCGGATTGATTTTGCGCCATTTCTGCGTGCGTTCCGGAAACATGTGTTGAAGATCGGATTAATTACACTGGTCCTGACCGGCATTCCGTTACCATTTATCGCTAAAATGACGACCAAATATCTGGCGACGGCCACAGTGCTGATTAAAGCCCAGGCTGATAACGCTGTGCCGGTTGATCAGGTTGATAATTTTGATTCGACCCGGGCACCGTATTACGAGACACAATATAACCTGATGCAATCCAGGGTTGTGCTGGAACGAGCGGTGAAAGACATGCATCTGGATGATAATCCACGTTTTAACGGCGCGGATCACAATGATAAGGCCCGGTTAAAGTTAGCTGAACAGACAACTTTAACTGAACAGGCGCGGATTAATCATGCTGTTCAAACATTAAGCCGTGGCCTGACGTTTACGATAGTTCGTCAGACACAGCTGATTTATATCTCGTACAAATCGACCTCGGCTGCTGAATCCGCCCGGATTGCTAACGGGGTGGCAAAGGCATTTATCCACTATTCGGTTGATCAGAAAATCCATAAGACAGCGCAGGCACAGGCGTGGAATACGCAGCAGATGCAGAAGCTGAAAAAACAACTGAGTGACAGGAAACAGCAAATGGCTCAGTTTCTTGATGAAAAAGACTTGCTGATGTTTCACGGCATTGATGGTTTTGAAACTGAAAAAATGGAAATCACCAACAGTAAACTTGCGGATGCCAAAGAACGCAGGCTGGCAGCGCAGGCAGCTTATGAAACCATGCTGAATACAGATCGCTCTTCTGCGGATACGTTTGCGTCATTACCTGAAATTGCTGATCATGCCCAGTTAAAGGACTTACGGATCGCGCTGACTCAGGCCCGGAGAAAGCTATATGAATTGCAACGGCTTTATGGTCCGAAGCATCAAAAAGTACTGGCAGCCGGCGCAGAAATAAAGGCAATTGAGGCACAATCAGAGGTGCTGTTTGCGGAGCTGAAAGAAAGAATTACGAAAAAATATCAGGAAGCGCGGATTAAAGAGCAACGGTATCAGGTTTTATTGCACGAACAGACCCGTCAGGTGAAGGCTTTGGTAGCAAAGCGGGATCAGTACAATGAGCTGTTGACTGAGATAGAAAAAACGGAAGATTTATATAAGTCCTTACTGAAACGCAGCAAAGAGCAGAGGCTGGCTGCACAATACCGGGAGCCAAATGCGATTCTTTATGATCCGGCGATGATTCCGGACAAGCCACAAAAACAGAATAAGAAGCTGTTGATTGTCATGACTTTCCTGCTGGCGCTGGTGCTGAATGTGCTGGTGATTGTGGTGATGACAGCAATGAATCGCCGGATTGCCGGGATGCATCAGTTGAGAGCCCGGCTTGGTCTGGTGGCTGTCGGGGATATTCCGCTGTTTAACACACCGGATAACTGGGTGGATGCCGTCAGTCGTCATCCGCAGGCCGCAGAAATTATTCACGGGATTCAGACCGCGATTGATTTTTGTCAGAAAGATATCAAAGTGATGGGCGTTGCGTCCTGTTTTCCACAGGAAGGTGCGTCTTCCTTCTTTCGTCTGATGGCGCGTTCTGTTGCCAGAAAAAAGCGAACGTTAATGTTGGACCTTGATTACCGGCATCCGGATTCTCTGACAGAGGCGGGAACGCAGGCCGAAAATTCCGGGGGATTTACGGCGTTTGTTGCCGGAGCTGCTTTAAGTTCTGTGGTGTCCTCCGTCGATAACAACCTGGATATATTAACCCGTGGAGAGCTGACGGAATCGCCGCTGATATTTTTTGATACATCCGCTTTTACCGGGGCGCTTGAATCTCTGAACCGGAGCTATGAACAATTGGTGATTAACATGCCCGTGATTGAGCAAAGTAAAGACAGCCAGCTTCTGATGCGGGAACTGGATGCGTTGGTGATTGTGGTGAAAGCCAACCAGTATGCAGCTCCTGACCTGAAAAAAGTGCTGGCCAAATTACCGCTCCGAGAAGGCCAGACCGTTGTTGGCGTTGTGAACCAGGTCAAAGATGATGATTTGCAAAGTGAAGAGAGCCGTCAGTTTATGGCCAGCAGTACAATTGTTGATTTAGAAAAAACGGAGCAGAGATGAGTCTGATTAAAAGTATTCTGACCATTGCCAGCTCATCGCTGATGTCCCAGATCATTGGTGCTCTGTCAATCTGGCTGATTTCTCATTGGTATGGCATGGCTGATGTCGGTATTTATGCCCTGACATACAGTATCGTGATCATTGGAGCCCAGCTTTGTACGTTGGCTTCTCATCTGTTATTACCCGGGCAAAAAGCATCATTACTCGGGCAGAATATTGTTTTCTGCCTGTTACAGACCAGCCTGTTATCTTTGGTTTATGCCGGGGTGGCCTCGGTTATTTTTGAACGGTCATTTGGGGTGATTTACATCCTGAATGTTGCGCATGCCTGGATACTGATTTCTGAAAACTTATTACTGCGGGCGGAAAAAATGCGTCATCTCGCTTTTCAGCGTCTGTCTGTTTCTGTGCTGGTTTTTACTGCGGTTTTCGTCACCGGTTCGGCAATGAGTATCTATCCGGTCTGGGCGGGTGGATTAATTATCCTGATTGCTTTCTGGCTGAGTTTTTCGATTGATCCGGCTGACCTGAAACAGGCGGATTGGGGATGGAAAGCAAACTGGCGTTTTGTTTGTGAGAATAAAATACACCTCAGTCATGTCGGCATGGCTGAAGTGTTGGCTATCGCGAATACGAATTTACCCACAATTCTGATTAACTTCTGGTTTTCAGCAGTCACTGCGGGTTATTTTGCGGTTGTCAGCCGGTTTTGCCTGTCGCCGGTGATCATTGCCGGGAATGCAGTCCGGAACTCTGTCTTTTCACGCTGGTCGGCAGATTTTCGTCGTCATTACTTCAATTTTGATGAGTTTGTGAAAGTCCGCCGGTTGCTGTTGGCAATGGCGATTGTTGCAACAACGGGAATCCTGATTTTCTATCCGTTACTGGTTCAGCTGGCATGGTTTCAGCCCTGGGCGGATTCAGTGCCGACTTCCCGTTACATGCTGCCATACCTGTTTCCTGCGCTGGCGGTGTGTCCTTTAACCATGCTTGAACTGGTGTTTGGTTCGAAGCGATATTTCATGCGGATTCAGATCGAACAGATATTCGTTGTGATGGCGGCATTTATCGTGTTGCCGGTTTTTTATCAAAGCTATGCCGCCTCTGTGTTTACGTATGCCTTACTTTCGGCGCTTCGGTATGCCTTTATTTATGTCCGGGTCAATCAACGGGCAACCAGCCTCAGACAAACCGGCGGAGCGGTGTGTGATGGCGCTGAATAATGGCTTATTCTTTCAGCTATACAGCTTAATTACATTGGTGTTTTGTGGCGTCGTCCAGTACTTCACCGGCATCGGTGCTGTGCTGTGGCTGCCGTTTATGCTGGCATTTGTGATGGCAGGGCTGTTACTGATGCAAACCCGGTATGCTGATTTTTCTCTCGATACGCAGGAAGTGATCGTGCTGACGCTGTTCATCGGTTTTTTTGCGATGGCCGTGTTGTCTACCTTTTTACAAAATGGCGCAATGATCACGATTGTCGGACTGAAAAATGAACTGGCATTGAGTCTGGTGATGGGGTGTTTACTGCTTGGCTTCTGTGGCTGCTCTCAGCTTTACCGGATTATCCGCCTGATGCACTGGGTTTTTTATGTGCAGTTTCCGGTCGTTTTGTTTCAGGTACTGGTGATTGTCCCGAAACGTGTTGCTTTCAAAGGAGAATTTGAAAAGTGGGATTCCGTTGTCGGGACATTTGGCGGTGATCCGATGGGCGGGGGAAATACGGCGGCAATGGGATTATTCTGCTTATTTATCATGCTGATCAAATTCTCCGAATATAAACATGGTGTTGCCTCCCGGCTGCAAACCGGATTACACATTGGTGGCGCGTTTATCCTCTGTGTTTTGGGGGAAATAAAGTTTGTGATTCTGCTGTCTCCTTTACTGATGGTGTTTATCTGGTTTGCGCCCGCTTATATGACCGGCATGAAACGCTATGACTGGAAAATCATTCTGATGATTCTGGGAGGAATGGCCGGTTTGCTGATGCTGGCTGTATTCGTCCTCGGGGCTTCTTATGCCTCAGCATTTGGTGCCAATCCAAATAAAAGCGCGCTGGATCTGTTTATCAGTTCCCTTGATTATGTGTTTGACCCTGATTACATCATGCCATCCGGAGAACTGGGCCGGATGACCACCTTTTTTTTCTGGGCCGGACACAGTGATTTATATGGCTGGCCCAGTCAGTGGTTTGGATATGGTCTGAATGCCACCAATCATGGCAGTGCTGTTGCTCCGGGCTTTTTGAATCTCATCTTTAATGTCCTGCTGGATTCAACCTCACTGAGTATGATGTTGTGGGAACTCGGGCTGGCAGGCACACTTTTTTTCATCATTTTGGTGTTTTATTCCATCCGGGTGACGATGCCCCGGCCGGTTTTTGAGCCAGCGCAGCTTACCTGGCAGGACAGGCGCCTGCTTTCATGGCAACCTGCGTTGATTGCTTTTGCGATCGCAGGGCTGCTGAGTCTGCCATACAGCCAGATTCTGATGTTAACACCAATGCTGCAGTTTCTTTTCTATTTTGCCCTTGGGGCAATGTTCATCATTCGTAAATCTGTATTAACCGTGAGTGCTTCTTGTTATGAGTCAAAAGCCTTTTATCAGTGTCATCATTAAAACCTATAACGAACAGTCAGGCATAGCCGGCACGATAAACAGTATCCGGGAACAACTGGATTTCCTGCGTATGCAATATGAAGTGATTGTTGCCGATAGTTTGTCGGATGACAGGACGAGAGAGATTGCACTGTGCCATCAGGCGAAAGTTGTGACCTTAAAAGAGGGGACCGACCGGTGTTGTGGTGTCGGGCATCAGCTCGGTTATTTGTATGCGCAGGGTGAGTTTTTATTACTGATGGATGGCGATATGGAACTTCGGGCGGGTTTTATTGAGCGGGGTCTCCGCTTTTTATTGCAGAATCCGGATTATGCGGGTGTGGCCGGTACGGTGACAATGGATGAAGCCGTGAGCTACGAATTTCAGTCCCGGCAGCAGAGATTACATAAAATCTATCCACTCGGAGATTGCAGCCACCTGGGTGGGGGCGGTTTATATCGCCGTTCCGCGATTGAACACATTGGTTATCTGACTCATTCAGGGCTGCATGCTTATGAAGAAGCAGAGCTGGGGATGCGTTTGAAACACGCGGGATATCGTCTGCGGCGTCTGGATACGCCTTATTTTTTTCATCAGTCATACGATATGCCGACGCTGGCTCTGCTGCGCCATCGCTGGCGGGGTGGTTATACATTTGCTTCGGGTGAGTTGCTGAAAAGTGCGTGGAAAAAACCGTATTTTACGGATGCTGTACTGGCAGTGAAAAATGAAGCGATTTTCAGTTTATATTTATTCGGGCTGTGTGTGTTACTTCTGAGCGTAAATCCGCTGATGATTGGTTGCGGATTGCTCCCTCTGGTGGCTTTCTTTTTGATGAAAGCACTGAAAAACCGTTCAGTAAAAGCGGCGGTATTAAGTGTGATTAACCTGACGGTTTTCTCCGCAGGTTTTATTCGCGGGTTATTTTCAACGCTGAAATCTCCGCAGATCATGCCGGTGCATGAAGTGCTGGAGGCCGCAGCATGAAAGTTTTGATGGTAAACAAATTCTTTTTTATGAAGGGGGGGGCCGAAACCGTATTTTTTCAGGAAAGAGAGATGGCGGCCACCGCCGGGATTCAGGTGCTTGATTTTTCAATGCATCATCAGAGTAATCTTGAATCCCGCTTTAGCGATTTTTTTGTCCGGAATGTTGATTATTACGGTCGTCACGGTCTGATGTCGAAAGTCAAAACAGCAATTCGCTTTATTCATAATCGGGAAGCCTGTCAGAAGCTGGCAGCATTGCTCCGGGCGGAGCAGCCGGATATTGTGCATTTTCATAATATTTATCACCAGCTGACACCTTCCGTAATCAAAGTGGCGAAAGCCCATGGCTGTAAAACCGTGCTGACAGTTCATGATACAAAGATTGCCTGTCCGGCTTATACCATGTACCGCAATGGTCATACCTGTGAAGACTGCCTGCAGAAGAGTGTCTGGCATGCGGTGAAAAACCGGTGTCAGCATGGTTCTATGTTTAAGAGTCTTCTGCTGTCACTTGAAGCTGCGTTTCAGGGATTGGCCGGTAACTACCGGGCGCTGGATATGATTATTTCTCCCAGCGTGTTTCTGGCCGGGATTATCCGCCGGAAATTGCCGGATAACCGGATTGAGGTGATTGTGAATGGGATTGATGAATCAGTCGGTGTCAACCGTTCTCAAAATGGCGGCTATTTTCTTTATTTTGGCCGCCTCAGCCAGGAAAAAGGAGTTGAAACGTTAGCACAGGCCTATCAGTCATCCCTGCGCCAGCTGCCATTAAAAATAGTCGGACATGGCCCGCTATTCGCCGGACTGTCTGAACGATATACCAATATTGAATTACCCGGATTTCAAACGGGAGAGGCACTCGAATCTTTGATCCGCAATGCAACTGCGGTGATTGTGCCTTCGGAGTGTTATGAAAATTGTTCTATGGCAGTGCTGGAAGCGATGGCATACGGAAAGCCGGTGATTGGTGCCCGGATTGGGGGAATTCCCGAGCAGGTCCGGGATGGTGTTGAAGGTCGTTTATTTCCGGCCGGGGATGTCGCTTCTTTGGCACAGGTCATGAACGAGCTCGCGGCAGCACCTGATTTGGTTGATGAATATGGCCGCAATGCCCGGCTCAGGCTGGAGGAAAAATATTCATTGACCCGCCACAGGCTGGCATTGCTTGATTTGTATCAGTCTTTAACGGGAGAGCAAACATGTTAAAAGTGACTGTTCTGGGAACCCGGGGTATTCCCGGTGTTCTGGGGGGGGTGGAAACCCATTGTCAGAATTTATATCCTGAGATTGTCCGGCAGTCAGGCACTGCGGTTACGGTGATCGCCCGTTCACCCTATGTGGATTATCAAATATCAGAGTTTCAGGGTGTTCATTTGCGAACGGTTTCCGCGCCAAAGAAAAAATCGCTGGAAGCGATTATTCACTCGGTATTTGCTGCTATCACGACCCTGACCGATGGTTCGGATATTGTTCACGTTCATGCTATTGGTCCGGGACTGGTTGTACCGCTGCTACGTCTGGCTGGTAAGAAAGTGGTCTTTACCCATCATGGTCCTGACTATGATCGGCAGAAGTGGGGCCGGATGGCAAAAATGGTTTTGAAACTGGGGGAGAAACTGGCAGTAAAATTTGCCAGTGAAGTGATAGTGATTTCTGATGTCATCAATCAGCTCATTCAGGGGAAATATGGCAGAGATAATGCCTATCTCATACCTAATGGGGTTCATTTGCCACAGGCACTCAACAAAGCGACCTGTGATTCCGTTCTTGCACAGTTTGGTTTAACACCACAAGGGTATATTGTTGCGGTCGGCAGGTTTGTTGAGGAAAAAGGATTCCATGATTTAATTCAGGCGTATCAGCTTGCCGGTATATCAAAGCCTCTGGTTTTGGTGGGTGATGCGGACCATCCGACGCCATACAGTGAATCATTAAAGCAAAAAGCCAAAGACACGCAGGGGGTTGTGCTGACCGGATTTCTGAAAGGTGATGCGCTGCAGGCTGTATTTTCACAGGCTGGATTATATGTGATGCCGTCTTATCATGAAGGGTTACCGATTGCGCTGCTGGAAGCGATGTCATTTTCATTACCGGCTGTTGTCAGCGATATTCCGGCAAACCTTGAAGTTGCACTGGAAAGTGATGTTTATTTCCCTGTATCGGATGTGGCTTCTCTGGCAGAGAAACTGAGACTGAAGCAGCACGAAACCCGTTGCAGCTATCATACATATCTGGAGAAGTATGACTGGGCAGCTATTGCCGCCCAAACAATGGCTGTTTATAACAAAATTGCAGGAAATTGAAGATTGACAGAAAGTAAAAGTAAGGTAGCGGACAGATTCTGGCAGATCCTGAATCCGGAAGTGGCTGCTGATCTGGATGAAGAACAACGTGCAGAGATTGAACGTACCGTTGATATTATGTGTTTATCAGGGCGCCATTCTGTTGATGTGCGTAAAACAGTTCCCTGGATAGGCAAGCGTTATTATTTAGTTTTTCTTGCAGGCAGAGATCGTCGGCAACATGTTCGGGGAGATAAGCTGAAGCTGACTGATATTTTGCTGGCAGTTTTTATCGCTATGGTTATTTTGACAACAATCGGACTGGCGCTGCTAGCCTTATATTTAATCAAGTCGGCTTTGGGTATCGATGTGTTTAAGAATTTTTCTTTTGGTATTTGGGACTGGTTCCAGGGGCTGTACCACTAGTTGCAAAATGATATTTTATTTGCGTTTTGCAATTCTATTATGAACAACTACGCAATGAGATAATTAGAATTTAAAATAAATCCATTTATATCAATGATTTATTTTTTATTTAAAAGTTGGCACACTAAATGCTTCATATAAACTGACCCTTTTAAGCCGAGGGTCACCTAGCCAACTGACGTTGTTAGTGAATTTATTTATTCACACTTATTTCAGCCAGTCACAATTTTGTGTCTGGCTTTTTTTTTTGCCTGACATCCGACCTTTAATTAACAGATAAAAGCAGGACAAAATATCTCTCAGTCCTGGTTGCTGCCTTTACCGGTATGTTTTTTTTGTCATCGCGATTACATACCCCAGAATTTTTGTTGTTCCGGCAGCACTGTCATTCAGTGCCTGCTTTTCGTGGTTCAGGAGAGAATGGCCGGATACTTTGCGGAGATATTGAATATAAATTTTTCCGTTGATATCAATCAGAAAACGTCCTGAGCCGATATTGAGCATTTCACGATTGATCAGGTAAACGTAATCTTGTGTTTCGATTTCGACCGCATCAATCATCCGGGAAGTGTTATATTTTGTCTGTGATTTCTGCTGTGGCTGTTCAGAACCGGCATTGCTGACCGGGCAGGCACGGGGAAAGCTGTGGAGCACTGCTGCCCATTGTGTATGTTGTGCTTCTGAAAGTAAAATTTCGTAGTTATTTTCTGTATCCCGCACAATCGGCATTGCAGGTCGTTTACACTGTAGGGAAGGATGTATTTCTGTTGCAGGTATATGCTGAGGCAGCGCGAGCTCTTTGACCGGAATATGCATTGCCAGATGAACTCTTGCAATGACTTCATAAGGTGTTCTTTGGTTCCGGTTCCAGGTGCTGAAGGTTGATTTCGGGATATCAAGCAGCCGGGAAAGCTCCTGATAGTTTTTACGCCGGGTTAATTTTTTCAGGTTTTTTGTAAAATCAGTGCCTTTAAGATAATCGTATGTTTTAACCTTTTCATATGACATACAAAATAGTCCTTACCGGGAAATGCGTTCAGTTCAGGACAACATATCATTTTGCTGGTATGGGAATAGTGGGATTTTATGTTAGCCCGGTCGCAAGATAAACCGGATATCCTCAATACTGGCTTTTCAGGCTGTTTGGATATTGATATGGGATTGTGCGTGAATCCGGGTATCGGGAAAATGGTCTTGTATTGTTGTATGACAATAGGTTGTCCAAGCGATGATTCTTTCTTAACAGTACCTGTGGTTTTAAATATAATATCCTGTTTTATAAACAGACTCAGACAACCGGCATCTTTAGGTTGTTTGGATATAACAATTTATTCAGATTACGGTGAATTTTGCTGGTGCTGCATCCATTCTGATTCTGAAGCCGGATGTGAGTCACCGTGATACAGGCAGGCTTTCATGAGAGCCGCTACGTGAGGTGATAATCTAGATGGAAATACTTGTTACGGGTGGATTAGGGTATATCGGCAGTCATACGTGTGTTCAGTTAATTGAGGCCGGGATAACGCCGGTGATTGTCGATAATTTGTGCAATTCAAGTCTTGAAGTATTAAAGCGGATTGAACAGTTAACCGGGGTTCAGGTTCGGTTCTGTCAGGGTGATATTCGCGATGAAACTTTTCTTGATTCTGTTTTCAGCGACCACAACATTAAGTCAGTGATTCATTTTGCCGGTTTAAAAGCTGTCGGAGAGTCTGTTGAGCAACCGCTGGCGTATTATGATAACAATGTGAACGGTTCTCTGGTTTTAGCCCGCTGTATGCATAAAGCGAAGGTTAAAAGTTTAATTTTCAGTTCATCTGCGACCGTTTATGGTGATCCGGCAAGTGTTCCGTTAACAGAAGATGCGCCAGCCGGAGCCACAACCAATCCTTATGGCCGGAGTAAGTATATGGTTGAACAATGCCTGTCTGATTTATTGATTGCAGATCCGGCATGGAGTATTACTTTACTGCGTTATTTTAATCCTGTCGGTGCGCATCCGTCTGGCACAATGGGGGAAGATCCGCAGGGCATTCCGAATAATCTGATGCCTTTTATTGCTCAGGTTGCGGTTGGTCGTCGTGATAAATTATCTGTATTTGGTGGTGATTATCCAACTCCGGATGGCACCGGAGTTCGCGATTATATTCATGTGATGGATTTAGCTGACGGTCATATTGCGGCTCTGAAAGCGGTTGGTGAGCAGTCCGGATTGCATATTTACAATCTGGGAACCGGGCAGGGGTCGAGTGTTTTGGATATGGTCGCAGCGTTCAGCAAAGCATGTGGTCATTCTATTGCTTATGAGATCTGCCCGCGCCGGTCAGGAGATGTTGCTGAATGTTGGGCAGGCACAGATAAAGCTGAGAAAGAGTTAGGCTGGAAGGCCAGCCGGACGATTGAAGATATGACATCAGATACGTGGCGCTGGCAATCACAGAATCCGGATGGCTACCAGTCCTAGCCTGCTCCAGATATTATTAAAACAAAAGACAAACCTGTTATCTGGCGGGTTTGTCTTTTGTGACTTCTGCTTAGATATAAATCCCGGGCTGGTTGCAGCAGTCTTCTGGCTTTAATCACCTTTTGCGATTGTCAGCATTACTTTTCCGTTAACTTGAACATCGTCTTCGTTGACTGTCAGCATCGTTTCATTAAATGCAATGGCAAGCTGTTTTCCCGGTAATCGTTGCATCTGACAAAATGATTGCAGGCCATCTAATTCAATCAGATAGGTTCCATTGGTCGCGTTGGTTGCTTCCTGATCGATAATATATGTTTTGTCACCTTCCCGTACAGCAATGACGTTGGATATATTGAGTTCATCCAAAAACAACTGATCAAGAGTCAGTGTGTTGTAAGGGTGTACTTTGCCATTTTTTAGCAGGAATAAATCGATGTTTGCCAGTGGTCTGGTTTTGGGTTGCTGAGACTCATGCTGATATGGCGTCATATTCGGATAAGGGTCACCTTCATCAAGCAACAGCCACTTAATAGACACACCTTTACTCAAATGCGTCCGGATAACAACCTCGTAGGGGCAAACTTTTCTTTGATGCCAGGTGGCGATTGTTGATGCTGGTACATTGAGC
Organism: Vibrio quintilis; assembly: GCF_024529975.1. Classification (GTDB taxonomy): domain Bacteria; phylum Pseudomonadota; class Gammaproteobacteria; order Enterobacterales; family Vibrionaceae; genus Vibrio; species Vibrio quintilis. The sequence goes on from NZ_AP024898.1 coordinate 121,465, forward strand.
AGTTCGGCCAGTGCCTTAGTATTTTTCAGATTAAACAGAGTTCGAAGTTTTTCTGTGACTTGCTTACCAGCCAGATACTCAAAATTTGGTAATGAAACTTGTTTTTTATTCATATGCGATCAATAATATTCGTGATTGGGATGTAATCAGGGGCGGCAACTCATCATTACATCTAAATAAACAATAACTTAGTAGAATACCATTATGCGCATAATTTAAGTAGGGCTAAATCATAATTTTACCTGGGGCTGATTCTATATACCCAGGCAACCTGAAGATGCAGGTTTCAGCGTGCAGCCGAAAAGTAAAGTTCAAGGAAAGGGAATGCAGGAATGTACCCACCTTTCAAATTCTCTTGACGCAGAAATGTGTCTTTCAGCTCACGCCTGCGGGTGAGTTTGTCTGGCTCTGATACGACGTGACTGATTTTCAACGTAGAATGACTCTATTTTCAAATCAGTGTCTTGTCTCAGAGCCGGACAAATCTCACTGAAACCTGCATCTTCAGGTTGTTTGGGTATAAGTGATTTATGAGGCAGTTTTGGAGGTGAATTTTTATAAGACAGAGTCAATAATCTCTTCCGGGGTGGAATCTATACCATATCAATGATGGTAATGAGAGAGCTTATTTGTTGGCGGATTTTGGATATGTCGGTTATACGGATGTGAGACAAAAAATAAAGGAGTCATATGACTCCTTTCGTTGTCATCCCTAAACCACCGCCTTGGGCGGTGGTGATTGAACCTTGGGGCTATTGCCCGAAGAAATGCCCATGTTAGAAGTAAACCTCTTATTCACCACAAGTAAGAGGAAACAAAAAACATGGGCGACTATAGAAGTTCATCACATGTCTATTGGCGTTGTAAATACCATATAGTTTGGACGCCGAAATACAGATTCAAGATCCTGAAAGGTAACGTAGGTAAGGAGCTTTATCGCTCAATCTATATTTTATGCAATATGAAAGATTGCGAGGTCTTGGAACTAAATGTTCAGCAAGATCATGTTCATCTGGTTGTGATAGTTCCACCAAAAGTGTCTATCTCAACGTTGATGGGGATGTTGAAAGGACGTTCGGCAATCCGGTTGTTTAACAAATTCCCGCATATAAGAAAGAAGCTCTGGGGAAATCATTTTTGGGCAAGAGGTTACTTTGTCGATACGGTTGGCGTAAATGAAGAAATCATCAGACGTTACGTCAGACACCAAGATAAGAAAGATCAAGAATACGAGGCGCAGTTAGAGTTGAAGATGAACTAACAGCGCGAGAATGCTCCCTTTCAGGGGGCTGTAAACCAAAGCCGCCTTCTAAGAAGGCGGATTTTTACTATACCGGTGAATTTAGGCTTCAGCCGGAAGACGCTTATAAACACTGATGAGTTCAGTAATAAGCTCTTTGGCTAAAATTGAAGTCATCAGGTGATCCTGAGCATGTACCATGACCAGCGTCATTTGTGTCTTGCCTGTTCCTTCATCTTCTTCGATGAGTTTGGTTTGAACAAGATGAGCCTCTTTTGCGAATTCATTTGCTTGTTCAAGCAATGTTTCTGCCTGATCAAAGTTGCCCGCTTTCGCACAGCTCAAAGCTTCAAAACACAGGCTGCGGGATTGTCCGGCATTTACAATGATTCCCATTACGGCTTCTTCTAGATCTAACATACTCTTCTTACCTCTGATTAAAATCCGTTATTTTTTGAAACTTCTGCATACCATTCACCACTTTTCTTAATGGTTCTGGTTTGTGTCTCTAAATCAAGTTGCACAAAACCGTAACGGTTTTTGTATGCATTACTCCAGGACCAGTTATCAATGAATGTCCACATGTGATAACCAAGGCAATTTGCCCCTTCACTGATCCCTTTATGTAACCAGCGCAGATGTTCCCGAACGAATTCTATACGGTACTGATCATTAATTTGCCCATCTTCCAGGAAGCGGTTTTCACCTTCAACACCCATCCCATTTTCTGAAATATAACAAGGCAGGTTGCCGTAGTTATCTTTCAGGTTCGTCAGAATGTCATAGATACCTTTTTCATAAATCTCCCATCCCCGGTGAGGATTCATTTTACGGCCAGGCATTTCATATGGGTCAAAGAACCATTCAGGCATAAATGGTGAGTCGGGATTGACTGCATTTTCCCGTGCTTTCACTCTGCGTGGCATGTAGTAGTTGACACCCAAAATATCGACTTTTCCACCTTGAAGCAGTACCGCATCCTCTGGCGTGCAGTCCGGTAATTGATCGTGTTGACGGAGCAGGTCAACTAAGGCTTGGGGGTATTCACCTTTGACTGCCGGATCAAGGAAACTACGGTTGAAAAGTAAGTCCGCAATATTGGCTGCTTTTAAATCAGCCGGATTTTGTGAACGAGGATATGAGGGTGTCAGATTGAGTACGATACCAATCTGACCATCCAGATTCAGGTCACGATAGTGTTTGACTGCTTTCGCGTGTGCAAGCATTGTATGGTAAGCCACTGTTGCTGCACGGCGAAAATCCACAACATTAGGGTAATGGAAATCGTACAGATATCCGCCTTCTACCGGGACAATTGGTTCGTTAAATGTAAACCAGTATTTAACTTTATGACCGAATAACTTAAAGCAGGTTTCAGCATATTGTGCAAATGCATCGATGACTTCCCGGTTTTCCCATCCACCTTTTTCCTGCATGCTGAATGGCATATCGAAATGGAACAGGGTAATGAAAGGCTCAATACCGTTTTCAACGAGTTCATCAAAAAGCGCGTTATAAAAATCAACAGCAGTTTGATTGACTTCACCATTGCCATCAGGAATAAGACGAGCCCAGGAGATTGAAGTCCTGAAACTGTTATGTCCGATTTTCTTCATTAACTGAATGTCGTCACGAAAACGATCATAAAATGTCGATGTATCTTCAGGACCGACCTGATTAAAGAATCGGTTTGGCTGCGTTTTGAACCAGTGATCCCAGTTCGTTGGTGCTTTGCCATCCCGAAGGGCAGCGCCTTCGGTCTGGGCAGCTGATGAGGCACTGCCCCACCAGAAATTATCAGGAAATCTGTACTGCATGATTTGATTACTCATTTTCAGTTCATATTAAGTCAGTTAGATTATGCGGGAGTCGCTTCACTTGCTTTCGCGTCCTCTTCAGCTTGCTGTTCACTTTCCTGTTTCAATAACGTTTTTTCATAAGCTTTCAGGAATGGGAAGTACATCAGTCCGGCAACAACCATGCAAAGAATACACATGAAGACTGGCGTTACAGCCCAGTTTGCAGCCCAGGAAGCTCCGACAGGTCCGGGTGTTGTCCATGGAGTGAGAGATACGACTCTTGGTAACAAGTCCATACTCGTCGCCGCGTAAGCAAGCACTGCGTTAATCATTGGAACTAAAATGAATGGGAAGAAGAATACAGGGTTCATGACAATCGGTGCACCAAACAGAATTGGTTCGTTGATGTTGAATAAACCCGGAATAACGCCCATTTTACCGATAGTTCGCAAGTGAACAGCCCGGCTGCGAAGCAACAGAATGGCCAGTGGTAACGTTGAACCAACACCACCGATTAACAGATAGTGGTCCCAGAAGCCTTGAAGATAAATATGAGGAAGTGCTTCACCTGCAGCGAGTGCTGCCTGGTTTTCTGCAAGGTTAGTCATCCAGAATGGGTTCATGATACCAGTTACGATAAGAGAACCGTGAATACCAGCGAACCAAAGAAGCTGACAGATAAATACAGAAAGCAAAACCGCAGGTAAAGAGTCTGAAGCTGATACTAAAGGTTGCAGTAAAGACATGATTGCTTTAGGAAGAATCATCCCGGTTTCTGCTTCAATAAACAGGTTCAGCGGATGTAGGGTCAGAATAATAGCCATTACCGGGATCAGGATTTCAAATGATCGGGCAACACCTGATGGCACTTGCTCCGGCAGACGAATGGTAATATTTTTCCGTTTCAGGAATGCATAAACTTCGGTGGAATAAATCGCGCAGATCAGTGCGGTGAAGATACCCTGACCCGAGAAGTATTGCATTGAAATATTGCCATCTTTGACAGGTGCGGCAACCAGTAAGAATGACATCAGAGACAGTAAACCAGTAGTGATACGATCTAAGTCATAATGCTTACCCAGACTGGCAGCAACACCAACTGAAATAAACAATGTCATCACACCCATACTCAACTGAAATGGAAGTAACAGCTCGGTTTGATAAGTTTTAGAAAAATCGAGCCATGCTCTGGCAAATCCCCAGGTTGTTTCCGGATCAAACGGAGGGAAAATGAAAACCAGCATGAAACTACCAACGATCATAAACGGTAAAGCTGCAATAAAACCGTCACGAATTGAGGTAATATATCTTTGTTGTCCAAGTTTCCCGGCTATTGGTGTGATGGTATCTTCGATCACAGATACCATCTTATTATAAAGACTCATAATTCATCCTTTTTATTATTCTTTAACTCTATTGAATAAGGGACAATGCGAAATCCAGCACTTTGTCTCCACGTTGCATGCCGTAATCTGAAATATTGATAGGTTCAACAGGTATCCCATTCGCTCGCTTTTTCAAATCAGGTAACATGTATTTGACCTGGGGACCAAGTAAAACTACTTCATAATTCTTAACCTGCTCATCAAAATCGGACGTCCCGAATGCTTTAATATCAACAGGAAGCTCACGTTTCTCAGCTTCAACCAGCATTTTTTTTACGAGAATACTTGTTGACATACCAGCCGAGCAGCACAACATAATTTTTTTCATTTTTTGTTCCTCAGTAACCGTTTTCATTGTCAATATAGCTTTTAGGAAACGACATGGAAACCGGTTTCCGAATGGTGGCTGTTAACTATGTGCACCTGATCACCAAAGCAGTATCAAATATCTTTAAGAATGTGATCTGACTAGTATCCTCATCAATGTAAGCGGTTACCTGATGTGTCCGAGATTGCTTTCGCTCTTGAAGGCGGTATGCTGCGTTCGTTGTTGCTAAATTACGGGGAAATCAATGAGTTTTTACTGGATGCAGGTGCTGGTGGAATGGATACAGTGTTGGATGTTGCCTTTATCCCGTTACCTCACAAAAAACCGGTACCTGATGGCACTGCGTGATGGTTTTCAACTGGCCATGCCCTTTGTCATTGTCGGAAGTATCTGTGTTCCCTTTCTTTATCCGCCTTTTGTTCTTGATAACCAGAATTCCTTCACTCAGGCATGGCATTTTATTTCGGTGCATTACCGGACTCTTTGGCTTGCGCCTTACCAAATTACTCTTGGTTTAGTTTCTTTACTGGTTGCTTTTGGCATGGCGGCCAGTCTGGCAAAACATTATGGTTTACCAGAAAGGTTATGTGGCCTGACTGGCTGTGTCAGCTTTTTACTCTTATCCGGTTTTGAGCAGGACAATGGAATTGAGTTTCATTACCTGGGGGGGATGGGGATATTTACGGCCATTCTTGCATCGGTTTATGCGATTGAAATAATTCGCTTTTTCTATCAGCGTAACTGGACGATTCGTGTCCCGGAAGAAGTTCCCCGGATTACTGCCAGCGGATTTCTGCTCATTGTTCCGTTATTTGTTATTTTGTTTAGCATGACAATCTTAAATATTGGCCTGAATGAACACTTTGGAGCGTCTTTTCCTGTTTTAGTTGAAAAAATATTTCGTCCTATGATTGTTGCTTCTGATACGTTAGTTGCGGTCTGGCTTTCAATCTTGATTTGTAATTTGCTCTGGTTTTTCGGGATTCATGGCTCTTTATTGCTAACCGGAATTATGTACCCGTTTTGGATGAGTAATATTCTCGACAATCAGGCTGCACTTGCGGCAAACCAACCGTTACCTCATATTTTTATATATGGATTCTGGGATTTTTATTTGCTGGTTGGCGGTGTAGGAGCGACGCTGCCACTGGTCTTTATGGCTTTAAAAAGTCGTTCTCAACAGCTGAAAAGTGCAGGGAAGGTCGGCATTGTTCCCGCATTGTTTAATATTAATGAACCGATATTATTCGGTTTCCCGATCATTATGAATCCGGTCTTCTTAATACCATTTATTCTGGCACCTCTGGTTAACGCTACGATCGCATGGTATCTGACTGAGTGGGGGTTACTGGATCGGTTTATTGCAATCTTGCCATGGTCAATGCCTTCTCCGGTTGGTGCTGCATTGTCAGCAAATGGTAGCTGGCGTCCTACATTGATGAGTATTTTCGCAATTGTCAATGCCTGGATCATTTATTATCCCTTTTTCAAAGTACATGAGCGTCTTTTGCTGGAAGGTGAGCAACAACGCCAAAATAGAATTTGAAGGGGATTGTTGTTATAATTTGGTACTCAGGTGGAAAGCGGTTTCCACATCTTGGCTTCGGTTGTAAGAGTATGATGAAGGCGGGCAGATGACGACTATTTCTGATGTATGCAAACTGGCGAACGTTTCTAAAGCGACTGTCTCAAGAGTTTTGAGTGGTAACCGCCGGGTGAAGGAAGATACCCGTGAAGCAGTCATGCGCGCGGTAGAACAACTCAACTACAGGCCAAATCAACTCGCTCAAACTTTAGCGACGAAGGTCAGTTATACCGTTGGTGTGTTAACCCATGGACTGAATGACCTTCAGCTTGGGCGAACGGTCCGGCAACTGGAGAGAGACCTGACACAACAAGGCCGCTGTTTCATTATGGCGAATTATGTTCAAAATCGTGAAATGCTTGAAGAGAAGCTGAGCTTTTTTGCGACAAAGCATTGTGATGCGGTATTGCTGGTTGGCAGGCAGTTTGATATTCAGTGGTTTGAACATTTGAACCTGGACAGATATCCGCCACTACTGACGATGAATCTTGCTGTTCCGGAAGTTGAAGGACTGAATTATGATCAGGCGACGACGACTGAGATGGCATGTAATTATCTCTATTCTCACGGTCATACTCAAATAGCGATGTTATCTGAAGCCGGCACATCAGGTATGCATATGCAGGAAGGTTATCGTCGTGCTTTAGAAAACCGGAGCCTGCCTTACAATAAACAGCTGGTGGTTCAGCATGGAGATAGTGCGGGTGCTATCGGGATGCTGATTAATCGTTATATTCCTTTTACTGCAGTTCTGGCAGCAGATGATCATCAGGCCATTGAGGTGATCCGTACACTTGAACAGTATAATCTTAAGGTTCCTCAGGAAGTATCCGTGTTGAGTCTGAATACAGATAAAGAAGGGGCGTTTTATTCACCGGCGATTACTGGTTTTGAAATTCCTGAAGAAGATATGCTGACTTCTCTGACTTCATTGCTTGACGTCAAAATGAGTGATAACCATTTGAATGATTCCGGACATCAGGAATTTTTTGGTAAGCTCATTATTCGTGAATCAGTCAGGACTTTATCAACCTGACCTGATTTACCCGCTTGGGTTTATTGGTCTGGTTAGGTGTCTGAATAAAAAAACACCAGCATTTTAGCTGGTGTTTTTTTATGTCTGAACTACCGTCAGGTTGCCGGTGATTTGTTTGAGTCTTATGATGATTCACCGGAAAACGCTTCAGCTTCCCTGATAAATTGATTCGAAGAAGCGTTCAATAATCTTGTGGTCAGGAAGGCGACCTGCCCTGTGACATTTAATTCGGTCTCGTTTACGGTCAGTGTTGTATCCTGAAAACGAATGGCTAACTTTTTACCTGGCAGACGCTGTATCGCATTAAGAGAAAAGAAACCATCAAATTCAATCAGATAAATACCATTGACAGCATTGGTTGATTCCTGATCAACGATATAGGTATTTTCCGCATCCCGAATCGCAATGACGTTGGTTATTCCCAGTTCATCCAGGAAAATCTGGTCAAATGTCATAATTCCCTGTTCTCTGAGCTGACCATTTTTGATGGTAAATAAGTCAATATCAACAAGGTGCCTGACTTCTTCCTTATCGGGCTGATAAGTATGTGGTGAAGCATTGGGATAAGGATCTCCTTCTCCTAACAAAAGCCATTTGAGAGAAACACCTTTTCGCAAATGCGTACGAATTGCAACTTCATAGGGACAGATATCTCTTTGATGCCATGTCGCAATCGTAGAAGGCGATATTTCAAGCATTTGAGATAAAGCCCTCATATTTTTTGCATTAAATAACTCACAGAGTCTTTCTGTGACCTGCTTCCCGGTCAAATAGTCATAGGAAGGTAATGAAACTTGTTTTTTACTCATAAACGATCAATAATATTCGCGATTGAGATGTAATGTCGGGCGGCTACTCTTCATTACATGTAGAACATATATGAATAAACAAGGATACCATTATGCGATCAGTACAAGTAGATCTTATTTAATCTTTTATGAAGTGAACTGCATTGTTTCATTCTGCTTAAATAATAAAGTGTTTCTGTGAAGGGAAATTCACCGGACTCTTATTATACAACTCATGGTTATTTGTCTCCTTAGCACACCTTAAACGACGCCTGTTTATGCTATTTGTCGTTGCTTTGCCCTCGGTTAGTGAGGGCTATTTTTTTGATTTCCGGCTCCGGGAGTTATTGCTGAGGTTCTGTCAAAAAGCAGAGAGGTTTATCAATGTGAGTGATTAAAGTGTCTGATTGAGCGCTGTTGTAATATGACAAAGATGTTATTGGCGGAAGATTTAGAATGTGCAGAGACGGAAGCGTTCGTTCTCATTCAGGATTGCCAGCCATCCTTTCAGAAAACCCCGGTGTTCTGGCCTGTCGCACCTCCGGATAGCGTCAATGGAAGATTATCTGATTTCGTGAAATACATACATGAGCCTGAGTGTCTGACTATTTTAACTCAAAGAGAATGGCAGCTAATTTTTTCTTCACAGCAAATAACTCATTCTGTTCGAACAGCTGATGAAAATATACGATTACTGGTTGAAATTCTTCGGGAATCAGGCATCAAAGCCGGGATAAAAGTGTATGGAGATGACTATTATCTGGTGATATTTGGGTATCCGGATATTGTCCGGTGCTTCACGGAAAATACCAATAATATGATGATTAATCATCAGCGGTTGAGAATCGGGATTGCAGGGTTGAGTACAGACTGGGGAGAAACAACGTCTGTTCATGTTCTGGCATTAGTCGATGTCATTGCCGGAGATGCGATTCCTGACATTCAATATCTTCTGAATGACGAACAACTACTCCATTCCGGGGGTATCAAACAGGCATTAATGATTGCAAATGCGATTATTGATGTAAGTACGTTACTTCTTTCTGACGAATATTTTCCGGTTTCAAAAGCTTTAAATCTTGGACTTATGCTGGTGAGTGTAGCGCTGCCAGTCAATATATCTGAAAAGTGTAAGGAGTACTTTTCAGTGCAGGTTATAACATTTGCATATCATATGATCATGAGTTACGAGGACTCTCTGGTTTAATGTGGGCCACAGAAACAATATTTTCATGGCTGGAGATTAAAAGGGGCTTTCTTTATTGAGCTCATTACAAATTTCGACAATAGATAAAGATAAACCTGATTTAATTACCTGCTGCTGACGATGTAACTGAAGTTGATAGAATTCAAGATCGATATCATCATCTGGTTCCTGAATATCCAGCTGTATCATCCCTATTTTTTGTACGATATTGAGCTGTTTGACTGGCTCCAGAATTGTCGGGGATGTAAAAGTATATTCAGTCCCGTCATCATTGAGCTGATTTTTGAGTTGAATGATAGATTCAATATCATGGTAGAGTTGATCAGGCAGCACTCCCAGGCCGTACAACAGCTTTAGCCTGACGGTTATATCTCCTAAAGGACCAGAGTCATGCAGTAATGGGCCCACAACCGATTGAACAGCAAAATTATCCTTCAAAAAGATTCTTTTCATCAATAAGTCAACAGCAGTTTCGATAACGCCAACGGTGGTAATAAAAAATCCCCTGACGGAAGTCGTTTGATTCAGTTGTTCGATAATCTCGTTTTCGTTCAATTTTTCTGCCATGTACTGTGTTGTCTTTAGTTATTGTAACAAGTTTGTGTGATTTTCAGCTTAAAACGTGTGGTTTGGTCTAATATGACGTTTTTTGTTACCCGATGAAATACCTTCCTGTATTTCATCGGATTTTCAGCCGGAATAATTTAAAAACACATTTGTAATTTTTTCATTTTAATCCGGTTGATTGAAAATGTTTTCAATTTGTCTGACTTCAGGACTGTCCGGGTCCAATCCGGTATATTTGTACAATGTGTGCCTGACTCCATCTTCAGAAAGTGACGTTTGTAGCTCGACTGCCTGAGGATCATTGTCATTGGAATATTTTAAAGCGGCCGCAATACCTCTCAGAAGCGCCTGATTTTCTATGCCATACGCCATTGTACCCAGTAATGGCTTGATGAGCCGATCATTCCGGCCTAACTTTCGTATTGGCTGGCGTCCGACCCGGTTGACCTCATCAATCAGATAAGGATTGGCAAAGCGATTCAGAATTTTCTCTATATAGGCTGCATGAAAGGCCGGCGCAAAACCATAGCGACGAATTAATACGTCACCACTTTCAAACATCGCCTGCCTGACCTGCGTATAGATTTCCTGATCCGCAATGGCTTCACGTATGGTCATGTATCCTTTCAGTTTTCCTAAGTAGGCCGTCATACAATGCCCTGTGTTCAGGGTAAATAACTTTCTTTCAATAAATGCCATCAGGTTATCTGTTTTTTCCATCCCTTCAATGTCAGGTACATCCCCTTTGAATTGGTTTTCATCGACGATCCATTCACTGAATCCTTCCACAGTCACTTCAAGGAGATCATCGTTTGCAGCTCCTGTTGGCGGAACAATGCGATCGACTGCAGAATCAACAAATCCAATGAATGCATCGGCTCTGGCGTGAAAAGCTGTGTCCAGACATTTGTAGACTTCTTGTTTAAGATGCGTCGTGCCACGAATCATGTTCTCGCAGGCTATGATATTGAGTGGTTTGAAATTACCCTGCGCAAAACGCTTTTCAAGACCTGTCGCAATCGTTTTGGCGATTTTATCCAGAATCTCAGGCCCGACAGCGGTTGTGATCAGATCTGTGTGTGTGATGCGATCAATGACTTCGTCACCATCAGAGCGTACAGCTGTCACATGTGTGACGATATCAGTTTTACATTCAGTATCTACAACTTTTACGATGTATTCCTGCTGATGGCTGAGTTGATCGACCAGCGGTGCATTAATATCGGCAAAGATGACTTCCATACTGGCATCTGCCAGAAGTTTACCAATAAATCCCCGACCAATATTTCCGGCACCAAAATGTACAGCATTTTTCATAATATTTTCCTGTTTGATATTATTTGACGTATGAAGTTTCAGGGAAGAAGCCAGCTAAACCGGGGGTGAAGCGTGGCCTCTGTTTTGCTTCAGAAGCAACTGTCAGCCTAGGCTGCCTGATGACGTGCCAGAATGTTAAGCACATCTTCTACGTCTTTGGTGCTGGTTAATTGTTGAATTGCCTCCGGGTCATCGAGGGCACTGGTGATGGTACTGATGACCTGAATATGTTCATCGTTTTTTGCCGCAATGCCGATAATCAGCTTTGCTACATCATCCTGATCTTCACCAAACTGAACGCCCTGCGGATATTGACAGATAACGATACCGGTTTTCAGAATCTGTTCTTTGGCGTCAACGGTGCCATGAGGAACGGCAATCGACTCACCAAGGTAAGTAGAAACAAGTTTTTCCCGTTCAAGCATTGCCGGTATATATTCTGGCTGAGCATAACCGAGCTCGACCAGTTTATTTCCTGCATAAAGAATGGCTTCTTCTTTGTTTTTTGCTGCCAGTCCCAGGCAGATATTTTTACGCTCAATCTGAAAAACAGGGTGAGACTGGTGCCTGTAATGATCATCATTTGCTGCCAGAACAGGGGTTTTCATGATTTGACTGTCATTTGCAGCAACCTGATGACGGGCTGCCAGTAACTGAGTGATCAGTTGGTTATATGCTTCATTGTCAAGGAAATTTGTCAGAGAAATATGATAAGCAGCTGGTGCATGCCGACAGGCCCGATCGGTTAAATCCTGGTGCGTGATAACAATCTCAGCATCTTTCGGCAGGTTGTTAATGGCAAGGTTTGTGACACGAATATTCAGCCCGGTATCCTGTACTTTTTTTCTCAGCATCCCGGCGCCCATTGCACTTGAGCCCATACCGGCATCGCAGGCAACAATAATCTGTTCGACGCTGGCCATGTCGATATGATTTTTGTGATGATTGCTGGCTTGTTTGCCTTTTGATGCTGATTTCATTTCACTGACTTTTTCCGTGGCTTTAGTAAGCGCGTTTTCATCTCCTTCATCTTCTTGTGTGGAACGCTGAGATTTGAGCAGCAGAGAGGCAACAGAAAATGAAACCAGTGCTGCGGCGAAGATGGCACACAATACACCGATCATTGAATCTTTCGGTGTCATTAATAACACAGCGAAAATAGAACCCGGAGAAGCAGGAGAGACGATTCCTGCATCAAAAACAGTCAGCGTAAATACACCTGTCATTCCCCCGGCAATTGCTGCAAGAATCAGACGTGGATTCATCAAAATATACGGGAAGTATATTTCATGGATGCCGCCAAAAAAGTGAATCACAGATGCACCACCGGCAGTTTGTTTTGCTGTTCCTTTGCCAAATACGATGTAGGCCAGCAAAATCCCCAGTCCCGGACCCGGATTCGCTTCTATCAGGAAGAAAATCGATTTTCCGGTTTCTGAAGCTTGCTGAATCCCTAAAGGTGAAAAAATACCGTGATTAATTGCATTATTGAGGAAAAGAATTTTCGCCGGTTCGACAAAGACAGAGGTCAGAGGAAGTAAATGTGCATGAACTAAAAAGTGAACGCCTGCTGCCAGAGAACTTGAAAGAATTTTGACAAAAGGACCGATAAAGTAAAAGGCCAGCATCGCGCAAAGCATGCCTGTAATTCCGGCTGAGAAATTATTCACCAGCATTTCAAAGCCGCTTTTGATTTTCCCTTCGACTTTTTGGTCAAATGTTTTGATGGCCAGACCGCCCAGCGGACCAACAATCATTGCTCCCATAAACATGGGGATATCCGTCCCGGCAATCACTCCCATTGTCGTAATTGCGCCAACGACAGCTCCACGCTCTCCCCCAACCAGCTTGCCGCCGGTATAACCAATGAGCAGAGGCAGAAGATATTTAATCATGGGTCCAACCATTGTGGCCAGTGTCTCATTGGGTAACCAGCCGGTTGGAATGAATAGTGCGGTGATAAAGCCCCATGCGATAAATGCGCCGATATTCGGCATAACCATATTAGACAGGAAACGGCCAAAATTTTGTATCCTGATCTTTGCATCTGGTGATATCATAAGAATTCCCCGTTCGATGTTCTAAAGAATATTGTAGTGGTAACGGTTCGCCAAAACCGTTGATTGTCTGTTACCTGATCAATCTACCACATAATATTCATTTGGAACTGACGACGGGTTTTTTGTGATATATGTAGCATTTATTTTTATGAGCAAATGTTTTTTCAGTGATCTTCGTCATGGGTTAGTGATGAAAATTTGTTACATAATCTGTTTTTTGAATTTGTCAATTTATTTTTAATGATTCATGTCTCAATTTTAATTTAGTGACCAGGTATAAACTTAGTGATCATGGTCACGTAAATGGCATTTGGAAGCTCGTTTGAAACATCTGAAGTGATCTTAGTCACAACTTATCGCTTCTTTGATCAATCAAATTAAAGAAAAAACATCCGTTAGCCGCATTCTTGTAATTAAGATACGGTGCTTGGTATGCTGCACATATCATAATCATTACATGGAGGAAATTTGCCGGTCGACGACAAGAATGTCTCTGTATGATTTTTGTGATGCTTACCGCTATATCGTTGTGACGCTTGCTGTCACATAGAAAGTTCTGTGATTTCTAATCCAAACAAAGCAATAAGCTCATGTAATGAAATGATCCTTTTTGATCTTGTGTTCAGGAAGTGTTCTTTTCTTGTTAGAATACCGACGAAGTTATATTCATGCTGCAGTTAAATTCTATGAAAGAAAGAGTAACCATTTCTGTCTCCTCAATTCATGGTACGAAGCATTTCTATATAGGGAAGTGGTTTCGTCATATGCTGAAGGGATTTGGCTCCCTCATTATTGCTGGTTTAGTTATCACGGGTGGTGTGATTTATTATCTTGTCGATGAAGTTGATTTTGCCAAACTTAAACAGAGTGAGCTTGAGACAAAGTCTATGTCTCTCTCTGAGGAAGTCACCTCACTCAAAGAACTGAAAAATAATTTAGAAAGTGATTTACTGGAACGTGAAGAACGGATGAGTCTGGTTTCAGATCGTCTTGGTGATCTGGAAAAGTTACTCGGTGTCGGAGACACGCAGGGTAAGATTGAATCCCGTCTGGATACTGCGGCAATTACATCTTCTGTCAGGATGGTGATGCTAAATCAGATACCAAACGGGGCACCGGTCCGTCATGCCAGAATTTCATCGGGTTATGGTAAACGGGTGCATCCTGTGACAGGAAAGATTAAGTTTCACCGCGGGCAGGATTTTGCTGTGAATATCGGTACGCCGATATATGCACCTGCCGACGGTGTTGTCGAAGTCGTCCGGCCCGGGAATAAAGGCTCAGGTAATTTTGTACGGTTACAACATTCGTACGGTTTTTCGAGTTCTTATTCTCATTTACAGAAATTTCATGTACGTACCGGTGATTTTGTACAGAAAGGTGATTTAATCGCTTATTCAGGGAATAGTGGATTATCCTCTGGTCCTCATCTTCATTATGAAGTGAGGTTTGTAGGACGTCCTTTAAATCCCCGTCCTTTTGTCGATTGGAATGTTGACAATTTTGAAGCAATTTTTAGTAATGTTAGAGGTATACGATGGGAATCTTTGGTGGACAAAATAGAGCTCAGGGTCAGCGCTCAACTACAACTGTCATCGCAAAAGGGTGTACACTTAACGGACAAATCAGGTTAGAAAGTGATATCCATGTTGACGGTACTGTAGAAGGGCAGATCGATGTTGTGAAAACTCTGATCATCAGTGAAACAGGGTTTATCAAGGGTGAAGTTCATGCAGATCGTGTGATTATTAATGGTGAATTTGAGGGCACATGTTACGCAGATAATATTGAGATTTTAAGCTGTGGCCGCGTGAGCGGAACGATTTACAGTGATAATCTGAGTATTGAGCGTGGTGGTAAATTTAATGGTGTCACTCATGCCGCTCAAACCCATAAATCAGAGCAACAGGTTGTTGATTTATCGGACGCAAAAATTGCCGCTGATGCAAAAAAAACCGAGACGAAAAAGGTGGCTAAAGGGTAATTCCTTAGCCATTTTTTGGGCGTGTTGTCATCTTTCGTATGACGACGGTTTGTGCTTTCTGATAAACAACAGACATTCTCAGAAATTACTGGCGTTATTGAGTAAATATTCTGAGAAATTGTCTTGATAACTGCAAAATTTAATGAGCAAAGGCTCTGATCTTTCCTGAGGTAGTCTTTCGTTGTGCCGCCCGGCTTATTTTGTCTTTTTCCCGATATATTACCGCTCCCTGGTTGGGTCAGTTCATGATTTTCACGCACAGAATAATTCATTCGGGTCCGCATCTTTTCATTTCTTTACCGGTTTGTATGCTGGTTTTAATCCTAATCAACAAATTTCATTGAAATTTTATGATAATCCTTGTGAATGATATCTGTTTTTGAATAAAATCGGGTCGCCTGAATAACAGCCTGATTGTTTGGTCATTGGTCATACTGGTGTATTTTCGTTGTGAATTGAGAAGTGAAAATGATGGATAGAAATCTCGCGATTGGTATTGATTTGGGTACAACAAACAGTGCGATTGCTGTTTGGCTGGATGGGAAAGCCATATTGATTCCAAATTCTCTGGGTCAGTATTTGACACCATCTGTAGTGAGTATCGATGAAGATCATCATATTCTGGTGGGTGAAGCCGCATACTCCCGGCTGATAACGAAACCATTACAGACGGCTTCAGCATTTAAACGTTTTCTTGGCACAGAGAAAAGCTATCAATTAGGCACTGCAACCTACACACCAACAGAACTGTGCGCCATGATCCTGAAGTCTCTTAAAAGTGATGCTGAGGATTATTTAAAACAGTCTGTTGATGATGTGGTGATTTCTGTTCCCGCTTATTTTAATGATCAACAGAGAAAAGAGGTTCGTCAGGCTGCTGAACTGGCGGGATTGAATGCAACGCGTTTGATCAATGAACCAACGGCTGCCTGTCTGGCTTATAGCTTACATGAAACACATGATCGGCGTTTTCTGGTGTTTGATCTGGGAGGCGGTACTTTTGACGTCACTGTGGTTGAATATCAGGACAGTTTTATTGAGGTCAGAGCTTCGACCGGTGACAACCGGCTTGGTGGTGAAGACTTCACGGCAGCGTTGGTTGAAGCTGTGATGCAAAAGCAAAATATCTCTTCTGACGACTTAACCCCGGTTGAGCGTTCTAAAATTATTCAATCTTGTGAAATGGCTAAAAAGAAATCTGCAGCGGAGATGTCAGTCTTTTTGCCGGAACCATGGGTTCAGACTGTTCAGTTTAGCGCACAGGAGCTAAAGAACATCTGGCAGGAGACCCTCAACCGGCTTTCCTTCCCTATTCGTCAGGCTCTGAATGATGCACGGATCAGTCCGGATGAAATTGAAGAATTAATCTTTGTTGGTGGTGCGACCCGCTTAAAAGAAGTGCAGCAAATGGCAACCCGGCTGATTGGACGTTTTGGTAAGATTTCATTGGATCCGGACCTTGTGGTGGCTTTAGGTGCAGCGACTCAGGCTGCATGTCGTTTAAGGGACGAAGCGGTTGAAGAAATCGTGTTAACAGATGTTTGTCCGTTTAGTCTGGGAATTGCTTCAAACCGGGAAGGGCAGCAAGGCGTATTCAGTCCAATTATTGAGCGGAATACTGTGATACCAGCATCGCGGGTTGAGCGTTTTTATACCATTCATGACGGGCAGGATGTTGTGCGTATTGCTGTATATCAGGGAGAACGCGTGTGGGTTGCTGAAAATGTGCTGATAGATGAATTTGAAGTGGATGTGAATCCGGCATCGGCAGGAGAAGAGTCACTTGATGTCCGTTTCAGCTATGATATTAACGGCCTGCTGGAAGTTGATGTGACGGTGGTTTCAACCGGGAAAACCATTCAAAAAGTGATTGACAGAACACCGACAGGAATGAGTGAAGCCGCTCAGCTGGAGAGCCGAAAGCGGCTGGAAAAGTTAAAGTTCCATCCAAGAGATGCGCTGCCCAATATCACTTTAATGGAAAAGTTAAATCGTCTTTATGAGGAAAAACTGGCTGAAGAACGCCACTGGATTGAACAGCTGATTCTTCACTTTACCCGGATGCTGGAAACTCAGGATGATCATCAGATCAAAACGATGAGAGAGCAGATTGAATCAGATCTGAAGGCATCAGGATTGTAGGATTCTTGTTTATTCTCAGAATATCAGACGGCTGTTCAGCCGTCTGATGATGGATTTTAAGAAGAGAATATTTTCTTTAAATCGACTTTTTCCCGCCGGATAATCCTTTTTTCCCAGAATCCATTGACCCGGAGCGGAGACAGATTATAAATGAAAAAGAAATGGATCAGCAGATTCATGATGATAAACCATTTCATATTGAATATTCCGGCAGCCAGTAAAGTCATAAATATAAAGCCAATGTAGTATAGCTGACTGCTCCGCATAAACAGATATTGTGTGACCCGCCAGGTAATAAAGCATTCATAGGCGAGAAGAACGCCTGCAAGCATCGGGCTGTAGCCAAAAGCGCTGGTCATCCCATCCGGAATCTGAAATACAACGGAGAACGTATTAAATAGCCAGCACATCACCAATAACAGAAAATAGTATTTAAGGCGCCTTTTACTGTAGGATTTGATATTTTGACTATCCAAATCCAGATCTAAATGTTGCTGATAAAGATATTCAAGTTCCCCCAGTGCCAAATTTGAAACCTGTTGCCGGCAGTCGTCTAACTCATTCAGATGTTTGATGAGGGGTCTCAAAGGCGAAATGTCATATCCGTCCGGTGAAATTCCGTGCTGCAGCTGGGTGATGATATAAAACATCGGATAATGAAATATTCTGGCTTCTTTTTCAGGAATAATCCCTGCAATTTCTTCGGGCGGATTGAAATGTTCTGTCTCTTTTAACAACATCCAGTACACAATGTCTGGTTTTGCATATTCATAATATTCCAGTTCATACTCTCTGGTTCTCCGGACTGAAATTAATGCCTGCTGTTGCCAGTCAATAATAGCGTTATACTGCGCTTTTTCTTTGGCGGCTACCACCAGCAGATTCCAGCAAATAATGGCTTCTTCAAAATGTTCCTGCTGAAATTTGACTGACAGAGCGGCGTATGCAGCAGCTTCCCCGTTTTTGGCTAATGAAAACAGTGCTTCCGTGGAATATTGATTGGTTAACAGTTGTACCTGCGTGTTCGTTACATAACGAAGAACAAATTGTTCAGGATGTTCACTGAACATTTCAATAGCTTCACTATGAAAGTCATCTGAATCTGTAATGAAAGGTATAAGACTGGATAGTGCCGTGTGATTTAACCGCTCTGGGAGTGGCGGTAAATATTCCGCCAGCCCTGCATTGTCGGGAGTAAATGAGGTAACAAGTTGTCCATAATAAACGGTTGCCCAGATGAAACATCCTGTAAACGATTGATTTTCCCAGGGAGATGTCAGCTGAAAATGAGAATTAACGCACCGGTAAAAGCACAGCGTGTCAATGTAATAGGGATACAAAGGCGATTCATCCAGTATATCGACATTGATAAAGTCTTCATCCATTAAACGGGTAAACCAGTGATCCGGAATCAATGGATGACGGCATAACAGTGCCCGCCAGCTGGCGGGAGAAAGTGAATAAAGCTCTTCATCTGTTAGCTCTGGCTGTTCAAAGAAGTGATCCTGCCCGTAATGATCCAGTTTATTTAATAATGACCGGGCGCCGACTCTGGTGGTTAACAGATGCTCCAGCCAGTGTACCGTCAACTGATACAGCTTTTTCCATTCAACTGATTGCGAATGTTTTATCTCATGCTGCAGGGCGGCTAATTGTTCAGAAATCCTTGCCCAGCTGCCATATAACCCGGCCCAGAAGCAATGAAGCAGAAAACCGAACGGACCTGACTGATGCCGCAAATCTGGTAAATGATTAAAACGATTGTCCGGCTGGCTGATTAACTGATTGTGAATCCAGCTATATAGTGGATGTTCCTGCTTCTGTATCAATTGATGTAAATGACGTTCTGCCCGCCAGAAAATTGCCGGAAGTTGTGTCCATTGCTGGTGAAGAAAGGCGAAACAGGGTGTCAGCTCTGAATCAACCTGAGCTGCCAGTTGATACTGTATTTCACTGGCTTCTTTTGGTGCCTGTAATCTGCATAATTGCTCACAAATATTACTGGCTTGCCCGGTCTGACCTAATCGGAGGTGTGTTTGTGCAATTAACCGGAGCTGCTCAGCTGACAATTCGGTTGTATCTCCGTTTTCTGTCAGTCCTGACAGAAAAAAAAGCACCATTTCATCAGTGATGTCCGGGCAGTGCTCTGATACCCGTAAAATGGATAATGAGAGCTGAGGAGAACGATGTAAAACCCAGGGCATTGGCTGTGAGAATAGATAGTTAATCGCATTTGGCCAGTGATCATCCCAGGCATTCTGAAGTGGTTGTAAATAGCTGAGAATTCCCCGTTGCTGAGCAGATGACAAGTCTGACAGATCTGATAACGGAATAAGCAATTTCTGATGACGCCAGGTATCGAGAAACTCAGCAATTTCAGCATTCTGTCCTGTCCCTTTCAGAAACATTTCCCAGCCTAATCCATGCCATATCCAGTGAATCACTTCGCCCGGTAACCAGCGATTTGCTAAAACCAACTGTAATGCGGAATCAGAAATCAGTGTCTGCTCTTTAATCGGAACCTGTAAAGCTTGTTGAAACCACTGTTGCCACCGGGAGTAATGGAACCGTTGGCCGGAATCTTCGATCAGGTTATGTAATGCCTGAACCAGAAAGTGTTGGCAGGTTTCATCATCTGATGGATTAACGGTTTGCTTTGATAAAACGGGACTGTTTTCAGTATGATCCTTCTTTTCAGTATGGCTGATGGCTGCCTCATAAGCTTCACGAACACGCTGAAATCCTTCAGGGTCTTCTTCCGGGTGAAATTGACGAAGTTTGGTCCGGTATGCTTTTTTTATAATTTTTTTATCAGATGTTGGTTCTAATTCGAGTATTTCCCAGAAGTTCATTGGTGTGGATCCCTTTCACTTTCTTCTTTTAGTAATTGATGCAACGTTTCTGGTACAGTCAGTTCTGGCAAGGATATATTCCATGGCAATTCAGGAATGGGGCAGTCAGGATCATTTTCTATTTGTTCAAAAAAGCGGGAGACACCTAAATGAAATCCGTCATTTAACAGATACGGTAAATTATCTTCGTCAGGATCTTCATCAACAAGATATTGCCAGTAACTTCTGCCAAAAATAAAGCTCTGTAAATATTGTAGCCAGTTATCAAAATAATGCTGAATCTGAGTTCCGATATAATTTAATAAGAAGGCAAACTCTTCCTCTGTTACCCAACCCGCATACAGGCCGAACCGGGTCAAATAAGAGCCCCGGCAATAGTCCCATCCACGAAATCCGGCAATACCTACATGCCGGTAAAGAGCATCCAGAAACCGCATTTCTTCCCGGTTGATAACATTCTGAATCGTATTGACATGGTCTTCCCATTCCCGGGTTGAGCAGCAGGCCCTGAAAGCCAGTTCATTTTGCCAGATATTGCCATGTGTCTGTGCGGTAACCAGTGAATAGATTGTCTGGTGTAATCCCCTTCTGTCTGAAATCCCCCATGAATCATCAATATTACTGAGCCACTCTTGCTTATTCCGCGCTTCACTCATTGCCGGAATATGGTACTGAAGCAGAGGCCGGTTATAACTAATCTGCGGAGATGTTATGGCCAGCCACCACTGACAATGAAGCAAATCAGGATCGAATAAATAAGATGATGCTCTCTTCATGAAGTGATACGTAATGAATATAAGTTGAAGTACGCTTATTGTGACGATTTATATTCCTGATTTGAAGTTATAGTTTTTGTTTGTTGTTAAAAACTCAACGATTCGCAGAAAAATAAACATCAGTTGTGAACTTTCTGTGACACTTATTTAGATGTTGCACTTTTTTCATGATTTATTTGCGGCCATTTACCCGTATCAAATAAGAATTGTCACTGATAAAAATGAGACCTTCCTCGTATTTGTGTTTTTTATCAGAAGATTAACAACACATCTTGTTATGATGAATGAGTTTTTATGTTATACCCAAGCAACCTGAACCCTGCATCTTCAGGTTGTTGGGTATATATCCAGGTAATCGGAATATACATGATTCAGTTCACATGTTTTCAGATGTTGAATACAGAGTGTGTGTTGATGACATCCTGACGTTTTTGATGACTGAAAACTGAAGTCACTGAAAAGAAATTGTTGACAGTTTAATCAACACTATTGCACCATTTGTAACTGACTTAATCAGTCTGATAAGTGGCCGGCGCAGCAAAAATGTACTGTGTTTGCACCCAATCGTTTGTCAGTTGAACGGTAGGCCCTTGTATCTCTGAGACAAGTCAGATTCATTTTCAAATCATGGTAAAGAATACAAAGCAGAGAAAACAGCGATGAGCAGTAAAGTAATTCTACGTCCTCTCAGTCTGGAAGAATTGGAGGTTTTGGTTTGCAAGGATGTAGTCAATAGTCGTCAGATTGATTTTTCTAAGTTGGTGATCAGCCCGGTTCAACGGTCCGCTATTCAGATAAAAATTGAAAAAATGAGGCAGATAAAGAAGGAATTTCACCACTGGTTTACTTACTGGCTTATGATTAGTAAACAATCCTCAAAGGCGATGGGTTTAGTTGGATTTAAAGGGATTAATGATAACGGAACCTGTGAAATTGGCTACGGTATTACAAAGCAGTTTGAAAAAAATCAATATACGTCTGAAGCAGTGAAATTGCTCGTGCATTGGGCGTTTCAGCATAATTATTGTAAGTTGATTGTGGCAAATGGTGTGCAACCTGATAACTATGGTTCACAGCGTGTTTTAGAGAGAAATGGCTTTGAAAAAGTCCGTGAAACGGCAGAAGGTATTTCTTATCAGCTGAGCCGTCGTCATCTCAAAAAACCTGTCTACAAGTAAATTTTTTGGGTGGCAGCCTGGCTGCTACCACTTTTATCCGGTTCTTCCTACATTCATCCGGTAATATGTCAGGCTGGTATACTTTCCCGGACAGAACGTAAATTCCGGGCTGGATGTTTCACCCTTCAATTGTAAGAATAAAGAAATGTAATAAGTGGTGTTGGAAGTTCAATGAAATATACGATAGAAACTGATATTCATATGCACACTGTGGCGAGTGACCATGCGTTCAGTACGGTGCATGATTATATTGCGCAAGCGCCTGAAAAAGGCATTAAACTGGTTGCGATAACTGATCATGGGCCGGAAATGGAAGATGCGCCTCATAAATGGCATTTTATCAACAGTGCTGTTTTCCCGCGGGTGGTTGACGGGATAGCCTTGTTGCGCGGCATTGAAGCAAACATCAAAAATACTGCCGGAGAAATTGACTGTTATCCTGATATGGCACAACAACTGGATATTATTTTAGCCGGCTTTCACCGTCAGGTTTTTGCACCGCAGGACAGAGAAACAAATACACTGGCGATGGTGAATACCATAAAATCAGGTCATGTTCATGTGATTACGCACCCCGGAAACAGGAGTTTCCCGGTTGATATTGAAGCTGTTGTGAAGACCGCAGCAGATTGTCAGGTGGCGCTGGAAATTAATAACAGTTCATTTATTCACTCCCGCAAAGGCAGTGAAGAAAATTGCGCTAATTTTGTTCGTCTCGCCAAACAATATGATGCGCCGCTTAGTGTCGGTTCGGATGCCCATATTGCTTATAACGTGGGTGGTTTTGATCATGCTTTGGCGCTGCTTTCACAGTACGATTTTCCTCAGGAGCTGATTATTAATCATTCCGTTGATTCTCTGTTCTCTTATCTGAAATCGAAGGGCAAAGATATTGCCCACGAATTTGGTGATATTCAAACAACCTGAGAGCTGAACCCAGATCGATACCGGTATAAAACTTATGTCCTATAATCAATCCATTAGCTCTGTGATGGACAAGGACAGTGAACATTTTGAAATATATATTTTATACCGGTTTGTTATTCTTCCCGTTTATGGTTCAGGCTGAAATTACGCCAGCAGAGTGGCGTGATTTCAGTGATATTGGTGCAGACACGCTGGTGGGGTCAGCGCTTGTTTTGCCTGTACTTGAAGGTGATCTGGTCGGGTTTCAGCATGCCGGACTGAGTATTTTGGCCGCAACAGCGATCGTCGGAACAACCAAAGCGCTGGTCAAAGCAGAAAGACCGGATAAAAGTGACCACGATAGCTTTCCTTCCAATCATACGGCCAATGCTTTTGCGGCGGCTACGAATCTGCATATACGTTATGGATGGCAGGTCGGAGTGCCTGCCTATACCGTTGCCGCTTTAGTCGGGAACGGGCGGGTTGAAGGAAATAAGCATCACTGGGAAGATGTCGCCGTAGGTGCTGCGGTTGGTATATGGTCTGGCTGGTATTTTACCAGTAAAAATGTGTATTTGTTCTCCTGGGCAGACCGGCATGAAATTGGCGTCGTGGCTTCTCTGAACTGGTAATCATTCTTTCTGGCTTCCTGCTCTTATTCTCTTTCTGAACGTGTTTCCCGGGAATGGCCGGGACCATGTGCTCACATCCTTTATACTCAAACAACCTGCATCTTCAGGTTGCCTGGATATAGATATTCAGTTTTTTTATTCATGATCATCAACTGAAACGAATTGTTTTAATCGCATAATTTCATATAAATGTGTCCATATTCATAATAATGTTGGCCTGAAGAAAATCATGAAATTATTATTTATCGGAGAAGCAGTCACGCTGGCGCACGTCGCGAGACCCTGGACACTGGCCTGTTTTATGGCCGGAAATGGTTATGATGTACATTTTGCAAGTGAAGATCGGTTCAATTTTTTATTTGATGATGAAACCCGGATTACCCGGCATCATTTATCATGCCGGAGCCATGAAAGTTTTTTAGAGGCGGTTGAAAATTGTCGTCCCTTATTCGAAGCAGAATCACTCATCAGTTACGTTGAACAGGAAACTGAGCTCCTTAAACGCATTCAGCCTGATCTTGTGATTGGTGATTTCAGACACAGCCTGAGTGTGAGCTGCAGAATGTTATCGATTCCTTATGTGGGCTTAAATAATGCGTACTGGAGTCCTTTTGTTGTCAATTCTGTATTACCTGTGCCGGAACATAAAACCATTCCTTTCTGCAAAGTTGGTTTCCTGCAGCGGTTGATGCCTGCGATTACGCCCCTGGTATTCAAACTGATGTTATCGAACCTGAATAAAATGCGCCGTCACTATAGTTTCCCACCTTACAAAACGTTTCGTGAGGCGCTGACGGACAGTGATTTAACTTTGTATTACGAACCACCCGGCTTTATCGATATGACGGCTTTACCGGAACACCACCGGTTTATTGGGTCTGTCAGCTGGACGCCGAATCTGCCTTTGCCTGACTTTTTTAATCAGCTGGATAAAGATAAGCCTTTAGTTTATGTCTCGTTGGGCTCTTCCGGCGTCCATTCGATTGAAGCAAGAATTGTTCATGATTTGCAGGAATGCGGTGTGAATGTGGTCGTCAATAGCCAGTCTTCCTATCCGGGGGTTTGGCACGCACCTTTGATTCCGGGAGATTTGGCAGCTGAGAAAGCTGATTTAGTGATTTGTAACGGCGGCAGCCCGATGGCTTATCTTGCCCTGAGTCAGGGAACACCGGTTTTAGGCATACCAGCAAACAATGATCAATTGCTGGTGATGAAATATGTGGAAGCGAAGCAGTTAGGTCAGGTTGTCCGGTGGCGGCAAGTCAAAGAAGGGGTGTTGAAATCGGTTGTGCCTGAAATGCTGAGCAATGTGCAGATGAAAAATGCCGTCACTGCACTTGCGGGAGATTTAAATCCTGAATCTGCACCCTTCAAATTTGAGCAGGAAATTATTCGTCTGATGAATGAGTGGACGATGCAACACAGACAGAGTGCAGTCTGAAATCCGGGTATGAGCTGTCGGGAATGAAACAAGTTCCCGGCGGACATTCTGAAGTTGCAATGTGGGAAGCGTTCCCTGTAGAGTAGGGACAAATTTTTATACCTGCTTTTTGCTACAGAAACCGATGCTGAAAATTTCAAATACAGTCTCATTAGCCGGATGGGAAATTGAGCTTAACGCGATCCGGGCGATGGGAAGTGGCGGGCAAAATGTCAATAAAGTGTCGTCAGCCATTCATCTGCGGTTTGATATTCAGCGCTCTTCACTGCCCGCGATATACAAAGAGCGCTTGCTGGCATTACGTGATAGCCGGATTTCCGGGGATGGTGTCATTATCATCAAAGCGCAATCTTTCCGCACTCAGGAAAAAAATAAAGAAGATGCCCTTCAGAGGCTGGCGGAGCTGATTCGTTCGGTAATGGTTGTGCCTAAGAAGCGTCGCGCAACAAAACCAACCAGAGCTTCTCAGACGCGCCGGATGGATAGTAAGAAAAAGAAAGGCCAGACAAAAACGCTGCGCGGAAAAGTGAATTATTAACAGACCGTTGCTCAATTATCCGGACCAGTCAGGGTGCATTTGCTTTCTGTTCAATGCACCCTGATGCCCTGGCCGCCGGAAAGAGTAACAAATTAAATGCCGCGGGCGCACCAGACAACTTTTCCGGCAATCCGGCTGGGCTGGGCGTCGGTGGGCGTGATCTGCCAGCTGGGATATTCCGGATTATCACTAATCACCTGAATACCATTTTTATGTGTTTTCAGTCGCTTGGTATGCAGGCCATCTTCCGTTTGCAGCAGATAAATGCCTTCACGCACTAACTGATGCTGAGATAAATCCACTAAAATCATATCTCCGTCTTCCAGAGTCGGATTCATACTGTCACCTTTCACTGTGACAAATGCAACCTGCTCTGAATGGACACCAAGCTGAGAAGTGAGCCAGCTTTTGTTGAAAGCAAAACTTTCGCTGACTTCTTCGTTGAAGGTAATACAGCCACTACCAGCACTGGCTTCAACATCAAACTGAGGTGCAAATACCAGCTCCTGATGACCGGGAGTTGTTTCCTGACCAGGGCTGTGTTCACCTGTCAGTAACCAGTTTAAGTCGATACGGAAAGCGTCGTAAAGCTGTTCCAGATACGCTGTTGAGGGGCGGCTGGCGCCACGGCATATCCGGTAGATTGTGGAAGGTGATTTACCGGTCAGCTGGGCAAAATGCTTTTTACTCCCGTTAGCCATATGGTCAACGAGGCTTTGAAACCGGCGGGCGAAGGCAGTTGTCATAGATAAAACCCTGTATATATAAACAGGTGTTTGATTGTAGCGGGATCTGGTGTATTTGTGAAGTTTTGTCTGACGGGAATTTTGAATTGTCTGATAGATGCATGCAGTTTCAGCTTGTCCGGACAGGTACCCGGATTACTATTGTGGACTTTTATTATGGTTTCGTCATGTGCTAGAATCCATGACGTGATTCACCATACTTATCAGGAGATTTTGATGATTGTTGTACGTATCCACCCGGCAAAGACTGAGAAGCGGAGTGTACTTTAACAAGCCTGAATTTTAAGTTCAGATTTAATGACTTTCTTCCTTTCTGTTGCCCGGTGCTTGAGTTTACCGGGGTCTTTCTGTTCATTTGACCCTGTTTATTCCTTGTTTGAATAAATCACAGATAATTGTCTGTGTGGGGAAAAACAATGAATTCTACATTGTCTTTAAGTCAACTTGGCTGGCAGCCTGTTTTCCAGCAACAACTGACATTAGATGATTACGATCATTACACTATTGCACGTATTTCTGAACATCACCGAAGTCAATATATCTTATTGTCTGAAAAGGGAAAAATCACACTTGAAATCCATCACTCCTATCAGGCGATGACCGTGGGTGACTGGGTATTGATCGACAGCGAACAAAGGCTCGTCCGCCTGCTGGAGCGTGCTTCACTGTTCAGCCGTAAAGCGGCAGGAAGTAAAGTCAGCGAGCAATATATTGCCGCGAATGTGGACACCTTATTTATTGTTTGTGCACTCAATCAGGATTTTAACCTCAGCCGGATTGAACGTTATCTGTCGCTGGCGCAGGAAGCGAAGGTTGAGCCGGTTGTGGTTTTGACCAAGCGGGATCTGTGTGATGACGGAGAAGAGAAACGTGCGTCCGTACAGGCGCTTGATCCGATGTTGATGATTGAAATGGTCAATGCTCTTGAAGTTGCTGACAGTGAGGTTTTGAACTGCTGGTGCAAACCGGGGAAAACGGTTGCATTTATGGGTTCATCCGGTGTCGGCAAGTCAACGCTAATCAATACCCTGATGGGGCAGGCAGAGCAACTGACGGGCGGGATTCGTGAAGATGATGGTAAAGGTCGTCATACGACAACCTCCCGCTCGCTGCATTTTACGCCGACTGGTGGGGTTGTGATTGATACGCCGGGGATGCGGGAGTTACAACTGGCTGATTGCGCCGACGGTGTTCATACCACGTTTGCCGATATTGAAACCCTGAGTCAACAATGTCGTTTCAGTGACTGCCATCATCAGGGGGAGCCCGGATGTGCTGTTCAACAGGCGCTTGATGAAGGCGTTTTGGAGCAACGCCGGTTAAATAATTACTTCAAGTTATTGGCCGAACAAGAGAGGAATGCTGCCTCTCTGAAAGAGAAGCGGGATAAAGAAAAACAGTTTGCGAGAATGTGCCGGACTTATCAGCATCATTCCCGTAAAGAAAAGAAAGGATATTAACTCATAAAAAAGCGCCATTTTCGGCGCTTTTTTCCTGAATTCCGGTTTAAACTCAGAATTAGCTTTGATTAACTTCTCCCAGTTTCAGCCAGGTATCAATGACGGTGTCCGGGTTGAGGGAAACAGAGCTGATACCCTGTTCCATCAGCCATGCCGCTAAATCGTCATGATCTGATGGCCCCTGACCACAGATACCGACGTATTTCCCTGCTTTAGTCGCAGCATCAATCGCCATTTTCAGCATGGCTTTCACGGCCGGGTTGCGCTCATCAAACAGATGCGCCACATCGCCTGAATCACGATCAAGTCCCAGCGTCAGCTGTGTCATATCATTAGAGCCGATAGAGAAACCATCGAAATATTTGAGGAACTCCTCAGCCAGTATCGCGTTTGAAGGCAGTTCACACATCATAATAACTTTCAGACCCTGCTCGCCGCGGCGAA
Organism: Vibrio quintilis; assembly: GCF_024529975.1. Classification (GTDB taxonomy): domain Bacteria; phylum Pseudomonadota; class Gammaproteobacteria; order Enterobacterales; family Vibrionaceae; genus Vibrio; species Vibrio quintilis. The sequence goes on from NZ_AP024898.1 coordinate 149,876, forward strand.
GTCCGAATTTAGACAGCAGATCAATCACGGAAGCCGCTTCACTGACTGTGCGTACAAACGGAATCATCACTTCAACATTCTTCAGTCCCATTTCATGACGAACCCGTTTAATCGCCTGAGTTTCCAGCTCGAAGCAATCTTCAAAGACCGGTGAGATGTAGCGGGATGCACCACGGAAACCCAGCATCGGGTTTTCTTCATGAGGTTCAAAGCTCTGACCGCCAATCAGATTACCATACTCATTCGATTTGAAGTCAGACATCCGGACAATCACGCGCTTCGGCCAGAATGCAGCCGCAATTGTGGCAATCCCTTCAGTCAGTTTACTGACATAGAAATCGATCGGATCTTTATAGCCGCGAATTCGTTCACGAATCTGCGCTTTCAGTGCGTCACTCTGAGCGTCGAAATTCAGCAGAGCTTTCGGGTGAATTCCGATCATTTTGTTGATGATAAATTCAAGACGCGCCAGACCAACCCCTTCGTTCGGCAGCTGGGCAAAGTCAAAAGCACGATCCGGGTTACCGACATTCATCATCACTTTGGTCGGCAATTGCGGCAGTTCGTCGACCGAAGAGCGGCGGATTTCAAAATCCAGCAGTCCCTGATAAACATAGCCGGTTTCTCCTTCAGCACAGGAGACCGTGACCATTTCACCATCAGTTAAAGTCTCCGTTGCGTGGCCACAGCCAACGATCGCCGGAATACCCAGTTCACGGGCGATAATTGCCGCATGACATGTGCGTCCGCCCCGGTTGGTGACGATTGCTGATGCTTTTTTCATCACTGGTTCCCAGTCCGGGTCGGTCATATCAGTGACCAAAACATCGCCGGGCTGTACATGAGACATCTGATCCAGCGAGCTGACCAGGCGGACTGGTCCGCTGCCAATGCGTTGTCCGATGGCACGGCCTTCAATTCTGACCTCAGCTTTGTGTTGCAGCTGAAAACGTTCAATCACATTCTGATTGTTCTGTGAACAAACCGTTTCCGGGCGGGCCTGAACGATATATAACTGACCATCAATACCATCTTTCGCCCATTCAATATCCATTGGCCGCTGATAGTGTTTCTCGATAATCATGGCTTGTTTTGCCAGTGCTTTGATTTCTTCGTCAGTCAGGGAGAATTGATTTCTTTCCGCGTCGGAAGTATCAACAATCTCAACCTGTTTGCCGATTTCCTGATTGTCTGAATAAATCATTTTAATCAGCTTGGAGCCGAAGGTTTTTTTGACAATCGGTGCCTGTCCGGCTTCAAGCAGCGGCTTGTGAACATAAAACTCATCCGGGTTGACGGCACCCTGTACCACCATTTCTCCCAGTCCCCATGCGGAAGTAATAAACACCACCTGATCAAACCCGGATTCAGTGTCCAGTGTAAACATCACGCCTGATGCGGCTTTATCGGAGCGCACCATGCGCTGAATACCGGCAGAAAGGGCAATGCCCCGGTGGTCAAAGCCCTGATGGACCCGGTAAGAAATGGCACGATCATTAAACAGAGAAGCATAGACGTGCCTGGTTGCTTCCAGCACGGCGTCAATTCCTTTCACGTTCAGGAAGGTTTCCTGCTGACCGGCAAATGAGGCGTCCGGTAAGTCTTCAGCCGTAGCAGAAGAGCGAACCGCAACCGATATTTCATCATGACCTTCGGTGAGTTCGATATAGTTATTCCGGATGTCCTGTTCCAGATCAGCCGGGAATGGAGCGTCTAAAATCCATTGGCGAATTGTACTGCCCGTTCGTTTTAATGCATCAATATCATCAACGTCTAATTCATCAAGCAATTGATGGATCCGTTCATCTAACCCCTGATAGTCAAGAAACTGGTTAAATGCCTGTGATGTGGTTGCAAATCCGTTTGGGACAGAAACGCCTGCGTTCGTCAGGTGAGAAACCATCTCACCAAGTGAAGCGTTTTTGCCGCCAACCAGATGAACATCATTCATCGACAGATGATTAAACCAGAGGGTGTTCTGTTGCATATCTTTCTCCAGATATTTGCTTTTGTAGGGAGCAATCGATTGCATTCAGGGCAAATAAAATCTCATGTCAGATTATAAAGTTGCCGGGAATGTCATTGAATGCCGGGTTTTGTTATCGGTATTATTCTTAACTGCTTCGCAGTTGTTAAATCTTATGGCTGCTGTATGGTAGCTTACTCAAATTTATTTTAAATTTTAAACAAAATATGCAAAATAATCATCAAAGTCGTGATGTATTCTATGTTTCTGACGGAACAGCGATTACATGTGAAACATTAGGTCATGTTGTGCTGGGGCAGTTTTCCTTTGTTGCACATGAAAAAACCTTTCCATTTATTGAAACAGAAGAGAAGCTGAATGAATTGCTTCGGATGATAAATTTATCCTACCAGAAAAATGGTATACCACCGCTGGTATTTTTTTCAATTGTTATCCCTGAGATAAGAGCACAACTTTTACAATCTTCTGCGCTTTGTTATGACGTACTGGAAAGTCTGGTACAGCGGGTGCAGGATGATCTGCAGCTGGAACCGAAGCCAAAGCTCCATCGTTCCAGAAGTGTCAGCAAAGATGTGGATACTTATTATGACCGGATTGCTGCGGTTGAATATACGCTGGCCCATGACGACGGGATCACCCTGAAGGGCATAGAGCAGGCCGATATTGTTTTACTTGGCGTCTCCCGCAGCGGAAAAACGCCGACCAGTTTATATATGGCGATGCAATTTGGCCTGAGAGTGGTGAACTATCCATTTATCGATGAAGATCTGAGAAGGTTAAAGCTCCTGCCCGAATTTGAAGTTCACCGGCATAAATTATTTGGTCTGACGATTGATGCATCGCGGTTAGCTGAAATTCGTCAGAGTCGCCTCGCCGGGAGTGAATATGCCAGCCTGCATCAGTGCGAAGAGGAACTGGCAGAAGTAGAGGCCTTATTCCGCAGAGAAGCGGTGCCTTATATCAATACCTCCTCACTGTCGGTCGAAGAGATCTCTACCCGGATTCTGGAAAAAGCAGGATTAAACCGCCGGTTATTTTAACGGTGTTTATTTTTATGACATACGACCGGCGTATAATTTGTTATGTGTTTGATGAGATAAATGCAGGTCATTATGTTAAGTCATCTGGTACAGCAATTATTTAGTGATACTCCGCAATCAACCTTGTATCACTACACGACGCTTGGTGGTTTGTTAGGCATTGTTCAATCGAAAGTGCTGTGGGCCAGCGATGTCCGCTACATGAATGATGCCGCTGAGCTGCATCACACGCTGGGCTTGTTGACTCAGGCTATTCAGGAGCGGATTCACCGGGGAGATGAACAGGCAAGTTTGCTGGAACATTTTGCCCAATGGATAACCGAGCGTCTGAATAAAGGGCATATGCTGTTCGCTGCTTCTTTCCGGGCGAACGGAAACCTGCTGAGTCAGTGGCGTGGATATAGCACCGTGGGGAAAGGCGTCAGTCTGGGTTTTCACCCGGATCACATTATCCACTGGGCCAGAGAGCAGCACTTTCAGGCTGGCCGGTGTATTTATGATCCTGTGCGGCAAAAGCAGCTGGTCGGACAGGCTGTCGATGCGGTTTGCCGGATGAATCTGCCAGAAGACGAGCTGTTTGCGACAGTAGAAACCGACTTACTTCGCCTGGCTGTCTTATTGAAGCATCCTTCGTTTCAGGAAGAAGAGGAATGGCGGGTGATCCTTCCCGTCGTTCATCACGAAATGGATGTCCGGGTCAAATTCAGGGAAGGGAATGCGATGCTGAAGCCTTACACTGAGTTTGCATTGTACAGTCCGGAACAACCGATGGCGCTGGAGCATGTGTATCTGGGGCCCGGGCCGGATCCCACATTATCGGTCAATTCTTTGCACCTTTTCTTTCACCAGCATCAGTTGATGCCTTGCCGGGGCATTGAAGACAGCCATATCCCATACCGGGCGTGCTAAATGTGCCCGGTAAGGTCATCACTATCAGACACCGAACGGCATCAGACTTCGAACTGGTTGACCAGCCCAATCAGTTCACCGGCCTGAGTATTCAGCGTGTTACTGATTTGACGATTATCATTGGCGATGTCTGCTGAATGGTGGCTTTGATCTGAAATCGTGGTGACACGTTCTGAAATATCCTGTCCGACCTGGCTCTGTTCTTCTGTTGCGGTTGCAATGAGTGCATTCATATCCATGATAGTACCAATCGCCTGAACGATGTCTTCAAGGGCTTTACCTGCGGCATTTGCCTGGCTGACGCTGGTATCACTCTGGCTCACACTCATCTGCATCGCCTGGACGGCTTCTTCCGTTGCTGATCTTAACTGATTCAGTACGTCGGTAATGCTGCCGGTGCTTTGTTGCGTTTTTCCGGCCAGCTTTCTGACTTCGTCAGCAACCACGGCAAATCCACGCCCCTGAGCGCCGGCACGGGCGGCTTCAATCGCAGCATTGAGTGCCAGCAGGTTGGTTTGCTCGGCAATATCCTGAATCACTTCCAGTGAGGAGGAAATCTGATGAACGTTGCCTTCAAGGCGGGTGATGACCTGGCTGGCCTGGTCGATTTGCGTCGCCAGTATCTGCACCGAATCAACGGCTGAACTGACTGTTCCCATGGCATCTTTGGCCCGGTCATCTGCTGTCTGAGCGGACTGCGCGGCATTCATTGCATTTTGAGAGATTTCATGGGCCGTTGTTGTCATCTCTGTGATTGCTGTGGCGACCTGTTCAGTTTCTTCCCGCTGTGCGACAGCCAGCGTATCGGCTTCGTTTGCTCTGGATGTCATATGCTTTGTTTCATCAGAGATGGTCCCGCTGACATCCGTGACATTTTTGACAATTGACTGAAGGTTGGCGACGAACGTATTAAAGTTCTGACTCAGCACACTGAATTCCGGAATACGGAATGTATCCATTCTGGCGGTTAAGTCAGCATGTCCGCCGGCAAAAGAAGCAATTGAGGTATCGAATTGTCTCAGCGGGACTAAAATACTGCGGCTGATAAAGAATGCAATGAAAGCCGCGACGATAACAACCATGCCACACATCATCATAATTGCCGTGAAGCCTTCTTTGGTGGCCTGCGCTGAACGTTTGTCCATACTGTTGATGGTCTGTTCAACATCATCAATATAAAAACCGGTACCGATGACCATATCCCACTGAGGCTCATAGACAGTAAAACTGAGTTTTTCTGCTGGTTCTGTTTCCCCGGGCTTAGGGAAATAATACCGGGCAAAACCACCGCCACTTTTTTTACCGTTGTTGACGATATCGCGGATGAACAGGTTGTTTTTCGCATCTCTTGCATCCCAGAAATTTTGTCCGATGCCTTTGCTGCTGCTTCCCAGAAAGAGCCGGGTTCCCTGGCTGTCATAGCCAAACATATAACCGTTATGGCCAAACTTGATCGTGGAGAGTTCCTGAATTGCTTCTTCTCTGGTTGCGCTGCGTTGTTTCAGCCGGGTAAGTGCTGAGTTAGCCAGCTGAACATAAGACTGAAGTTCATTCTCTTTGGCTTGGACCATCTGAGTGCGGACAGCCTGCATTTGCATGGCATTGAGTTCTGATATTTTCATCCCGGTAATCATCATCATGCTGACAACAATCAGAAGCAACGGAATAAAAGACAGAATGTACAGTCGATATTTGATTGAAATGTTAAACATATAGTAAGTCCTTGTTACATCACAAAGACGCTGCCCGGGAATTTACTTCCAGATAATATGGAACGGTGTTCATTTGTGAGTTAAAATATTGAAGAAGAATAAATATGAATGAAATTATTTATTCATACAAATTTTTTATCTTGTCAATTTAAAATGTGGAACCAGCGCCTCAGTTTGATTGTAAGTACCTGTCGGACAGGTAATTAGTATCCGTTCAGGATAAATTATTTCTCTTTATTTGTAATTATATATCCACAGATATAACTAATGACAGATATCATATTTTTCAGGTTGTTAGTCTGTCAGTAATTATATGTCATTAAAAATAATGTGGAAATTATGGGCCAATAAGAAATTATATTCTGTACTTTCGTTTGTCGGAAAAAATTAATCAGCTTGTATGAATAAGAAACATCGGAATAGATAAAAGATGCATATTCTTTATCTGTTTTGGTTCATATATGATATACCCAAACAACCTGAAGATGCAGGATTCAGTGAGATTTGTCAGGCTCTGAATCCTGTATCTTGAGGTCATTTGGGTATAAAAGGGCTGGATCGGGCGATGTCCCTAAATTCTTTGCTGATAAGCCTGTTCTCTGAATGGGGAATGATTGCGGACTAATCAGGTTCTCGTCCGGACACGGAGACTGGCTTGGGAGTCCGGTATTTCAGGATCAGCAGTACAATCGCAACCTGTAAAATGGCGGTGAGCAATAATCCGGCAATAGTTTGTAACTCATTGTATTTTTCAGTGTAAATATATAATGAAACATTCCCAGTCGCGAAAGCAACCCATGTGATCAGTGAGACTCCGGCAGAAGATTTAGTCTTCAGCAGATGAAAAAGCTGAGAAAGTGTTGCAACCGGAAAAATGATTGCCGGTATATAACCAATAATATCAATAATAGTCACTCAGACTCCTTGTATGGAATATTTCTGTATCCCCTGAACGATCTGAATATGCTTCATTCAGGTCATTTGGGCAGATAAATGAATAGATTTCCGTTTGGGGAACAGAACATTATACCAGAATGAAACAGGTGATTCACTCTCTGGTTGTCTCAGAATAAAATTTAACTTTGCAGAAGCTGAATTCAGTCTGGCAGGGAAAGGCGATATAACATGACATCTGTTACCCGCCAGAAATGAGTGGGACGGTAAAATGGTGAAAATACGGTGCAGGTGAGTGGATGAGTTGCCTGATTACTTATCCTTATCTGGTGGATTTATTTTGTTGTTTGTTGGCGACTGATGTTGAACAAGCGAGTAAAGTAAATTGGGATTATCTTCCATCATGCGGCCGATCTGTGCCCAGTATTCAATTTGTTTTGCCGCTGATCTTGACCTGGACTGGCCGATAGCCTTGGCGTTCTCTACCAGGTTATTATCTAACCAAATACTTGTTGCCATATTGTGTCCCTCCGTGACAGCAGTGTTGCAAAGAAGTAGTTGACCTGATTAATTATTCGCTGGCGTTTTTCTTCACAAAAGAAAAAGCTCAAACGAATGACGCGATTTCTGCATTACATCATGTTACAGAGTCTGATTAAATCATAACCAGCCTTGAAGCAGGAAATACGACACATTTTTGCCATGATCTTGAATTTGATCACCTTTTATTATGAATTTTGTGGTTGTTTACAGTATGAATCTCTCAGGTACTGAATTGACTTAAAGAGATAAAATGTATTTTAATGAATGTGAACGTGGTTTTATGTGACCTGCGTTTAGTAAATGCATGAATTTATTGATATTTATATACCCAAGCAACCTGAAACCTGCATCTTCAGGTTGTTTGGGTATATTCCCGTTATACTGATGTGAGTGCTGGAATTGAATTTTCAGATGACATTTTTTATTAAATAAATATTTGACAATGGCAGGTTAAATTATTTTGTATAAATATATCTCTCATTGTTGATCATCTAATGATATTCATCATTAGATGATAGAATTATTTATTTTTGATTGACTGTTAATTTGAATAAATATTTATATACCTAAGCAACCTGAAACCTGCATCTTCAGGTCGCCTGGGTGCAACTGATTCTTCTTTTCACCTGTTGTCGCTGTTCATCGCAGGGAAGCAGCAACATTTTTTATCTGCGTAATTGCATTTCATCCTTTTTCCTGTGAAACAAAGGCAAATTCATACCTATACTTTAGCTAAGACTTCAAACTGATACGGATGATGCCGTGTTTGCTATGCAGCGGGAAGAGTAATGAAACGATTTAAAGGACTGAATTTTATTCCGGTCATTGCGTTATTTATTACCATGGTTTTCGGCGACTATTTATATAACCGGACCTTAGATGACTGGCTGACGGATATGGTGAGTGGCTATATGACTGGTTTACTGGATGATGTGGACTATCAGATTCAGCAGCAGAATATCCATTTTCAGGAAAAAGATATCACGGAAGTGGATGCATTTCTGGATTCACTTTCTCAGGCGAAATTTGGCCGGCGGTTTACCTTACTGGATAGCAATGGCAATGTTTTAGGGGATTCACAGCTGAATATCCAGGAAATTATGCAAATGGATGACCACAGTGACTTACCTGAGATTCAGCAGGCATTGCAGGGGAAAACCGGTGTTGCGAAACATTTCAGTCCATCGATGAATCAGAATTTGCTTTATGTGGCTAAAAAACTGGATATCAAGACAGCGCAACTCAATTCCGGCCAGCCGGAAAAAAGCTATATTTTACGTTTGGCGATGCCACTAAGAACCCTGACTTCAATGGCTGAAAAATTACGGCTGATTGTTCATATTCTTTTAGCATTCTCACTGGTGATTCTTATCTTTACCTCATGGTTTAGTCACAGAAAAATATTTAGTTTGATCAATGAGGAACGGATGCAGCAAGAGGAGAGGATTCAGCAAAGAACCCGGGAAATTGAGTTGTTACACCGTTTAGCGAGTTTGCTTGCAACCTGTAAGTCGATGACAGAAGCACAAGCCGTGGTCTCGGATCTCATTCCGAGAATTATCGGGGATGTGAACGGTTGTGTATCGATTATGCGTGATTCCCGTAATCAACTGGAAATCATGCTTGACTGGGGAGGAAACTGGCCTTCCCGCCCAATCTATTCACCGGATGATTGCTGGTCACTGCGTAAGGGGAAATATCATCTTTCTCATGACGATTATCACAATTTGCCGTGCTCACATATGGAGCAATGTGATGACAATGATTTGACCTTATGTATTCCTTTAGTGGCACATGGTAATACGATTGGTATGTTTCATCTCTATTTTGGTCAGGTGGAAATGGAGATGACAGAAGATAAAAAACGTCTGGCATTTGCGATCTCTGAACATTTAGGGCTGGCGCTGGCCAATATTATTTTACAGGAAAAACTGCGCTCACAAGCGATGATGGATCCGTTGACAAGTCTGTTTAACCGGCGTGCTTTTGAAGAGGTGATAGACAACGAATGGGTTGAATCTGGTCGTAGCCGACAGCCTTTTTCTCTGATGATGACCGATTTGGATCATTTTAAACGTTTCAATGATAATTTTGGTCATGATGCGGGTGATTATGTGCTCAAGGAAGTGGCAAAACTATTCAAAAAAGAGAGCGGAGGGAATAGTGAAGTCTTCCGGATTGGCGGAGAGGAGATCGCGATTGTCAGCACAGATTGCGACAGGTCGCAATCTGTGCAGCTGGCGAATCACTTAATTCATCAGGTCAATGAATTACACTTAAGTATGAATGGGATATCGTTTGGTCAGCTGGGTGTTTCGATTGGCGTGATTACCTATCCGGATTCTAATCTGACGGTTGCTGAACTGATTAAAGCTGCGGATGTGGCGCTATATCAGGCGAAAGAAAATGGCCGCAATCAGGCTGTTCATGGTTATATCGATTCGGTCAAACCACTCTATCCGGGAGAACTGGCGGAAGTGTCAGGCGAATTATGATGGCTTTTCGTTGACTTTGTTAATTTATTCAGCTATTTACGTCGTTATCTATGGATTAAATATGATAAATACTGATGGAAATTGTCTTCGTTCGTCATGGAACACCTGATTACACGCTGGCAGACCAGCGTCGAATGACTCAACTTGAAAAAGACTATGCCCCGCTGACCCGTGAGTGCATTCCATTTATCCGTTCCCAGTCAGAAGCTGCGGTATTTGCTGGTGCTGATTTAATGATTTCCTCCCCTTATACCAGAGCACTTCAGACGGCAGAAATACTCAACAGATCGCTGGGGCTGGAGCTGTTTGTTGAACATGACCTCAGGGAATGGCGGGCTGATCTGGCTGGCGGGCATATTGAACTGAGTGAAAGAGACCGCCGCTGGCATGAATACCGGGCCGGACTGAAGCATGGGCGGCGTATCCCGGATGCGTCATACGAATCTGCTTTCGATCTGAAAGATCGGGTACTGAAGGTTCTGCAGCGCTATCAGCATTGCACTAAAGTGATTGTGGTGGCTCATTTGAATGTTCTGGAAAGCGTATGTGGTTATCAGGAAGCCGGGATTGGATGTGGTGAATACAGAATCTTTTCGCTTCATGAAGTCTGCTCATAAAATGCCTGGGAAGGGATAGATTATGCAGAAATATGTTACTAAAGATGGCGCATATTCAGGCACAGTGATTCAGCGGGAAATACAAATATTCAGAATGGACTTCATTTTGGAATAATCACAGTCAACACCGCGGATATTCGCTTCTATCCATTCTTCCGTATTGACAGTTTCAAAAGAGATCTTGTAACCCGCATTGATAGCCAGATGTTCAAATAATACCCGCTGCGCTCTGCCATTCCCTTCACGAAACGGGTGAATCATATTCAGTTCGCAATAATAAAAAGCCAGCCGGTCAATAAAGTCATCGTAAGTCAGATCGCTCAGGTTATGCTCTTTGGCTAATGCTGAAAAAAGCTGATTTGCCTGAGTTTCAACAAAAGTCATGTTACAAAACCTGGTGGTTCCTTTAGTGATATCAACCCGTCTCAGCTCACCTGCCCAGTCATAAAGATCCTGAAATAAAATGGTATGGATGTGACACAGATAGCTTAAATCATAAGGGGGCTCAGAAAAATCGATCGATGCTGCAGCCACACAACTCAGATCCCGCTCTGCATCCTCCAGCAGGCTGGCATCCTGAATGGATAGTTTATTTTTAAGTACCCGGGTACCGGGATAGCAATATGGGTCGTCCCCGGCGCCGTATTTATCCGACATGACTTAATTGCTCCTGAGCTTTGGTTGTGTAGAGCCTGATCAGCTCTTCCCGTTTTCTTTGCAATTGTTGTTTGCCCTGTTCAGGGCTGAACGCGGCAGGCTGTATGCCCTCCAGCCGCATACTTTCCCTGTAATTCTGCACCTTCACCGAATCCGAATAAGCCTTTTTTTCAGAGAACGAGCAGAGGGCCTTGCGTTTTTTACCTATCACTAATCTGGCGGCTTTTGATTTGACCAGATCGACGGTGGCTAATTGCTTTTTCAGTGCAGCACCCGATTCAAACACCCCCCAAGACCGGATATGTAAATAAGTGGTCTGCTGGTCAGAGACTGCCCCTGTCACTTTTTCAATACACAGGCCCAGTTCTGTGTTTAAAGTATGAATCACGCCTTGGACTTTTCTTTCTGAAATGCCGGTCGCATTCGCGATGAGTTTTGTATTGGGGTATTTATACTGGATAAGTGCGGCCAACACTTCAAATTCATACTTCACTGATATCTCCGGTACAGGTGCGTATAGCATTAAATGTATATCATATTTCACCACACGCAAAGGAGAGGAAACCTGATATACCTGTTAACCCCGTTTCACGAAGTGCTGTGCATTCAGGTGAGTCAGGGTACTTTTTTCTGATGGAATGAAATCAATCAGGCCACTGTCATCAGTGGCCTGTCAGAGAAAGGAGCGTTTCTGAAAGGTTAAACTTTAAATTTGCCCATACTATTTGCCAGTTGGCGGGCAATATCAGAAACGTGATGACTGGATGCGGACACATTGTCTGAAATATTTTTTGATTCATCAGTTTGTGCCTTCAGATCGTGCATTCTGCCATTCACATCTTCAATGACTGAGCTCTGTTCCTCTGTCGCTGCTGCAATCTGAATATTCATGTCCTGCACCACGGAAACCAGTTGCTGAATCTCCTGAAATGCATTGTGCATGGTATCTGCCATCTGCACGGATTCGCCCATCAGGCCACTGCCGGCCTGCATCGCCTGCTGTGTTTCCTGAACGCCCTGAATTAGTCGTGAGATCATAGACTGAATATCTTCGGTTGAATCCTGAGTCCTTTTCGCCAGGGTACGCACCTCATCGGCAACCACCGCAAAACCGCGTCCCTGTTCACCGGCACGTGCCGCTTCTATGGCGGCATTGAGAGCCAGCAGATTGGTTTGATCGGCAATCCCGCGAATCACATCCAGAACTGAGGTAATTTGTTCGGTATCTTCCGCCAGTGATTCAATCTTATCGGTCGCACTCTGAAAGTGCCGGGACAACTCGGTATTCATGCCCTGGTTTTGATCAACTAATGACATGCCGGATGCGGCAGCATTTTTGGCATCTTCGCTTTGGGAAGATGTGTTTTGCGCATTGGTCGAAATTTCTTTTACGGCCTGATTAATCTGCTCAAATGATTCGAACAGCACATCAAGATGATGGACCTGACTATGTGAGATTTCGCCGGTTTTCTGAATCAACTGGTTTAGATCTGTATTTTCACGATTAAGCTCAGAGACATTCCGGACGGCATTTTTGATCAGGTTTTGCAGCTGTTCGAGCAGCATATTGACACTGCGTTCGAGCAAGGACAATTCATTGTCTCCGTCGGCAGGTAAGCGGGTGACTAAATCGCCTTCTCCCTGAGATATATCTTCAATTTTTTCCTGAACAGACCGAAGGGCACCAGAGATAAACTTAGGAATCATATAGACAAAAACGGCGCCGATAACTACAGAAATAATACCAAAGGCAATATTCCATTCTTCCCGCTCAACCGCGAGTGATATTGCATTATCTTCTTTTTCCTCTGCAATTTTTCCGACGAGTTCACCGGCACTGTCTAATTGATCACGAATGGTTGAAAAATCTTTTTTCAGCATCAGATACTCTTTCACCGCTTCATCCTGTTTACCCGCCTGAACCAGGGTAAATAAGCGGGATGCTCTGTTTCTCCAGTGATTGAATTGATTATCAAATCCAGAGAATTTAGAGTGGATTTCCGGGAACATGGCTGTTTTATCCAGATATTTATGCATCCGGTCATAAACCTGCTGCGCATTGTCATCGAAGCGTTCTTTTGCATCGTTGAGCACGGAACTTCCCATGATCAGAATATCCTGCTGGGCTTCCAAAGCCTGATATAAATCCCGATCCGCATTTAAAACACTGCTTTGTGCAGGCATTAAAGTAGATGAAAACAGTTTTATATCACTCTCTAAATCCTTTATTCCCAGTACATTAAATATACTGACACCAATTAAAATTAACGTCATTAATAACAATGGCGTTCCAATTTGGTATCGAAATTCTAAACTTTTCCACATAATGTCTTACCTCAGAAAACGTAAGCCGGGAATAGGTTATAGCCAAGCAACCTGCATTTTCAGGTTGTTTGGGTATTTATATTTTATTTAATTAAAAAGTAATTAACAGGGGGGAAACCGTCAAATATCAAACATGGAAAAACGGGAGTAAGTTTGTTTTTTTATGAAAAGAAGTGTCCTCATGAAATACATTTCAAACTAATGTATGAAATTATGAAACTAATTCCTGATTTTGAGACAGATAATTGGGTACATGTTTTGATTAATAGATAATCAGTTGAGTATGCGGGTATAAAAAACAGGCAAATTATATAGTTCTGAAGCGTTTTTACATAACAATTGCCACTTGATGTGTATTGATGTTGTTTCTTATAATGCATTATCGAACTATGTTTTTTATTTACGGAATATTAATGATGAAATATCACATTGGATGGTTATTTTCACTGGCACTTCTGAGTGGTTGTACGGTGAATCCGGGGGATTCTGAAGCAGAATATCTTAAAAATACACCACGTTATACGATGGAAGGACGACAGGGATATATGCCGGGGCATGATATCCGTTTCAGTCAGTATCACGGGTCAGTGGAGAAAAACTGGGTGAATTCCCGTGGAATTCAGATCCTGGCTGATATGCTGACAGATGATTCTCTGCAAAATGTCTCGGTGAAAGTTCGTGGGCCGGGCCATGAATCAGCTTCACTGGAATACCGGCAGGATTGCGGCTGGAATCTGGTGTCTCTGCTGAATCGGGGCGTGCTTAAACCATTTGATTTTAAAGGTAAAATTCGTCTGAAAGACCGGCTGTGGACATTTGATGACCCAACCCGAATCCGCTATGGCAAGCAGTGGTTTGAACTGGATAAAGATGAATTTGGCACCAAATCGATTGACGCTTATACGGTAACACTGGATGACAAAGTTGTGGCTGAATTACATTTATCCGTGTATCTGGGTGGACTGTCAATGGCGGATTATGTCTGGATAGATGAAAAACAACCGGCAGAAGTGCAATTAATGGCGGCTATGCTGGTGACTTACGCGGCAACCTATGAACCGCCTCAGTGTGAGTCCTGAAACCAGCTGTGAATCAGAACAGGTTTAACACGCCGTTGAGCGTGTTAAACTTTGAAATAAACTGATTAGAGCAAGAACGTACAATCATTCAGGTGAACAAACTGTTTAGTTTGTGAACAGGAATATCGATGCGGGTGATTGCGATGGTGAAAAAGAAAAAATCCGGGAAAGAAAAAGCAGTTTTTCATATTGCTGAAGAACTGGGTGGAATTGAATTGCTGGATGCGCAATATGATAAGCAGACTTTTTCCCGCCACAGTCATGAAGGATACACCTTTGGAGTGATTGAACGGGGGGCGCAAAAGTTCTACCGCAGTGGCGGGAACCATCTTGCGCCCACAGGTAGTATTATTCTGGTCAACGCGGATGATGTGCACACCGGTCATTCGGCCTTTGAAGGTGGCTGGTCATACCGGGCCATGTATCCTTTACCTGAACAGCTATCGATGGCCTTTCAGGCATGTGGGGAACAACTAAGTTATGCCCCTTATTTTCCGTCAGCTGTTGTTCACGATCCTGAACTGGCATACCAGCTGAAAAGTGTCATGCAACTGCTGGAGTATTCTGATAACCGGCTGCAACGCGAAACGTTTATTTATCTGACCCTTGTGCGGCTTATCCGGGCGCATGCCCGCCGCAGGCCCCCGGTTCATTCACCGGTGAAAGTTCAGCGACAATTAAAACTGGCCAAAGAGTTTCTGGATGATTTTCCTCAGGAGAACATTTCTCTGCAGGAGCTGGCGACTATGGTTGCGCTGAGCCCGTATCATTTTGTCCGGGCGTTTCAGAAAGCGTATGGCATGCCGCCGCATGCGTATCAGGTTCAAAGCCGGTTGAGGCTGGCAAAACAGTGGTTAAAAAATGGTTTTCCTGTGGCACATGCGGCTCAGGAAGCCGGGTTTCATGATCAAAGTCATCTGCACCGGCACTTTAAAAAAGCATTGGGAATTACGCCTGGTCAATATATTGAATGTCTGCCCAAATCACCTGAGAATGCCTGATTCAGGGGATTCGGGTATAACAGATAGTTTTTTGATGATTTTTTATTCTTTTCTTTTTTATTCTTTTTTTTAGATATCGGACAGAGCGGTTTCATTGTTGCCAAAGCAATTTTGTACAATTCTTTATACTTGATTGATGTATTAATAGTCTCCATATCATGTTACAGGGATCGCGATCACCTGCAGGGAAAACGTATGGAGAATTCACGGAAATGATCACAACAACAGCAGAAATCCAGGAACCCTCTTCCCGGAGTTTGTTAATGAAGGGAGTCATTGCAATGATGCCATTGAGTATTGCAGTGCTTCCATGGGGAATTTTAGCCGGATCTTATGCAGTTGATTCCGGATTGTCTCCGCTTGAAGGACAGGCGCTTTCCGCCATCATGTTTGCCGGTTCCGCCCAGCTGGTTTCAATTGGGATGTTCAGTGCCGGGGCCGGGTTGTTCTCACTGTTTATCACCATTTTGTTCATTACTTCACGACATTTTTTATATAGCATGTCGATGCGGGACCGAATCAGCAAATTACCAATCAGATGGCGGGTTATTCTGGGTTTTTTACTGACCGATGAACTGTTTGCTGTGATCAATCATCAGGGTCAGAACCAGTTTAATCGCTGGTATGCGCTGGGAGCCGGGCTGAGCTTTTATCTGATCTGGAATCTCGCGACTTTCGCCGGTCTGATTGCCGGTCATATGATTCCGGATCTGAATTCCTTCGGGCTGGACTTTGCCATCGCGGCCACATTTATAGCGATTGTGATTCCTCAGGCCACTTCATTACCGGTTTTTGTCACCGTGATTGTTGGTTTAACCGCATCTATTATATTGAATGTGTATCAGGTTGAAGGAAGCCTTGTGATTGCCAGCTTATGTGCAATGGTCGCAGGTTATGGCACAGAAAGATGCTATGGAGGTTGCCAATGATTATGGCAGAAATTATTATTCTGGCTGGTGTCGTCTTTTTCAGCCGGTACTTTTTTCTCGCGCCGGGAGTGCCTTTTCGGCCGGGTGCCGGATTACAACGCTTTTTGAGTTATTCCGGCCCTGCGGTGTTAACGGTTATTTGGGCACCGATTGTGTTTATGCCGGACCAGAAATTGTGGATGAACTGGCATAATCCATATTTGTGGTCTGCTTTATTAGCCGGTCTGATTGCATGGAAAACAAAAAATGTGTTGTTTACCACAATCAGCAGCATGACAGTGTTCTTAGTTTTACATTTATGGGTGTTACCTGACGTTTAATTGTTCTATACAGGTTACCCTTATCCGGATATCGTCTATACCCCAATAACCTGAATCATGCATCTTCAGGTTGTTGGGTATAAGCCAGAATGAATTCTGGCTTTTTTTGTCAGGTGCGGTTGATCTGTGGTGATGTTTTCTGTCACATTGTGGCCGTTTTTGCAAAAACTCTGCTGTCATTCCGGATTGTTGAAAGGTTCTATTATGAAATTCAGGCTGTTTATTGCCTTTTCTTTATTGTTTGCACTCGCATTGCCTTCTGTGGCGGGGGCTGCCGAACAGAATGTCTGGTATCTGGCTCAGGCTGCGGATAAATTCCGTCAGGGATTTATCCGGGTCACCAATCTGTCCGGGATTTCGGGGTCTATTCAGTTGTATGGGATGGATCATAAAGGAAAAAAGACTGAGATCGTCACTCTGAAAATCAGGCCACAGCAAACGATTACGCTGAATTCTGCTGATATTGAAAATGGCAATCAAAGCAAAGGGCTGAAGAAAGGCATCGGACCGGGAACAGAAAACTGGCGGCTGGTTTTAAATAGTAAGCTGGACTTCAGGGTGAATAGTTATGAGCGTACCGAAGACGGCCTGGTGATCAGCCTGCACGATATTGTTAAAAGTAAAGAAGGGCGTTTTGATGTGCCGTTTTTTAATCCGGGTTCTAACAAAAATCAGATCAGTGTCCTGCGCGTTTATAATGTCGATGATAAAAGGGCAACGGTAAGAATCACCGGAAAAGATGATGAAGGCCGGTCATTCGGGCCGGTGATTTTGTCTGTGACAGCAAAGCATATTGCTGAAATAACAGCGGAAGAACTGGAAAAAGGCAGCAATATCGATCTGTCTTCAGGCCTTGGTGATGGTTCCGGAAAATGGCGTCTGTCGGTGACATCAAAAGAAAACATCCGGCTGATGAGTTTATTGAAAGATAATAAAGGACACGTGTCCAATTTATCCTCAGATGCGGCAGACGACAGTCATTTGTCGCTCTATTCCCGGAATTTTGCCAATGGCGGTGTGATTCCGGACAGGTTCGCCTGTACGGATGTCGGCGGATATAACCAGTCTCCGGAATTTTTCTGGAGCAATGCGCCGGTGAATACAGAAAAATTCGTACTGATTATGGACGATGAAATTGCGCCCTGTGGCGTTCATTCTGACTCCTGTCCGCACTGGAGTGTGGTGAATATTCCTGTCGGTGTCCGTACACTGAAGGAGAATACGGTGGTCAGCAGTTTCGGGGCGACGGAAAATCTGGATGGTTACTTTGGCCCGTGCTCAAAAAGCAATCACGCCTATAGCTTTACGCTTTATGCTCTTGGCTATGGTGCCCCTGATATTTCAGCAACCATGCTGGGACAAAACGGGATCACCCGCAGCATGTTTGAGTCATCTTATCAGGCCTTTATTCTTGATAAAACCACCCTCATGGGGGTATATCGAGTGGCACCGGGTAAAAAAAAGCATAAGGTGAAATAACAGAGAAAACGGGAAGGACGACGGATGGCTGACTCCGTCGTCACTGTTGCCTGGGGGATTAAAGCGAAAACCGGATTACAAAAGACGGTATTGCGCCTCCGGAGGGCTGGCAACCCACTCCGTCTCAATCAGGGTTTTTTCATCACTTTTCAGGCGCGCCAGAAAAATATCGCCATCCTGAATCATTCCCACGCCTTTAGGCGTTCCGGTCATGACAATATCACCGTCACAGAGTGTGGTATAAGTTTTCAGTTCATCGAGAATGGTTTCCGGAGAGTAGATCATTTGTGCCACCGTGCCGTACTGAACCCGGACACAGTTGATAAACAGCTCGAAGCTTAATGTGTTGATATCCAGTCCTTTTAACGACACAAACCGGCTGAAAACGGCTGAACCGTCAAATGATTTGGCCCGCTCCCAGGGCAGTCCCTGCTTTTTGAGCTGTGACTGAAGTGAGCGTTTGGTTAAATCCAGTCCCAGCCCGACAGCATGAAACAGACCGTCTTTGATCAGAAAAGAGATTTCTGCCTCGTAGTGAAGTGGTTCCTGATGAAAGGAAACAAGCTGGTTTGTCACACTGCTGTTGGGTTTGTGGAAAACGACCATTGCTTCCGGTACTGCATTATTTAATTCCTGAATATGCTCCAGATAATTACGCCCGACACAGAGTACTTTTCCGGGCGTCCATTTATGATTTCCCAGGCGAACCGTATTCATGAATTCATCCTTGATTATGAGTGATACAGGGTATTGCGGTTAGTTTAACCGATTCGGGCAGATAACCAAGACTTTGTCTGAACTGAAACGTCAGACAAAGTCTTGTTTTTGAAGCAGGTGCCGATTTATGCCGGGATGATGGATGCCCGGCCAGAATGTCAACCGATCCTAGAAAAGTTCACAGTTAAACCACATGTGTACGGCGATACTGGCAATGTAACCCAGTAAGATCACTGGTGTCCATTTCAGATGGCTCAGGAAAGTATAGCGGCCCCGTGCTGCACCCATTAAGGCGACACCGGCGGCCGAGCCAATCGAAAGCAGACTTCCCCCGACACCGGCGGTCAGTGTGACCAGCAGCCAGTGACCGGTTGGCATCACCGGATCCATGGTCAGCACAGCATACATCACCGGAATGTTATCCACGATTGCGGAAAGAATACCGATCAAAGAGTTCGCCCATAGCGGATCCCATTGTGTATAGAGTGAGTTAGATACCAGTTCAAGATAACCCAGCAGGCTGAGCCCGCCAACACACATGACGACACCATAAAAGAACAGGAGCGTATCCCATTCGGCGTGAGAGATACGCTGGAAGACGTCAAACGGAACCACAGACCCCAGTCTTTTCAGTGCAGCTTCATCGTTGTTTGCTTTTGCCTGAGCTGTCTTTTTCTCGACATAACCATGGAAAGTTTTACGCAGGAAGAAGCCGAAAATCTGCAGGTATCCCAGGCCCATCATCATACCAACCACTGGCGGAAAGCCGAATGCTGTGTGGAAGCTGACCGCAGTACAAATCGTCAGTAAAAACAGTGCGACAATTCTTTTCGCGCCTCTTTTGGCGGAAACATGTTCTGCAGATGATTCAGGCACACCTTTTGGAAGGAAGAAGAACATAATGATCGCCGGCACTAAATAGTTCACAGCAGAGGGCAGGAAGAGATCAAAAAACTGGAAAAATGACGTTTTTTCAGCCTGCCAGACCATCAGGGTGGTGATATCACCAAACGGACTGAATGCGCCCCCGGCATTGGCTGCAATCACAATATTGATACAGCAGAGATTGATAAATTTCTGGTTGTCTTCTCCGACCTTCATGATGATGGCACACATTAACAGTGCCGTTGTGAGGTTATCTGCAACCGGAGAAATAAAGAAAGCCAGCAGGCCTGTGATCCAGAACAAGGGACGATAGCCAAACCCTTTGCTGACCATCCAGGATCTTAATGCATCAAACAGGCGACGCTCTTCCATGGCGTTGATGTAGGTCATCGCAACCAACAGGAACAATAGTAATTCAGAGTATTCCAGCAGGTTGTGTTCGAAAGCCTCTTTGGCGACTTCCATTTCGCCGACCTGTTGGTAGGCATAACCGATGATGGCCCAGATCAGACCGGCAGCCAGCAGGACGGGTTTCGACTTCCTCAGTTTGACCAGCTCTTCCAACATTACAATTGCATACGCGACAATGAATAAAATCAAACACGAATAGCCAATCGGAGAGGAAGTTAACTGAGTCAGATCAGATTCTGTAGAAGCGAAAACAGGTGACGAGAAAAAAAAGAAAAACATCAGAAAAAAAGAGAGAAATTTGAACATCATGGCAACATCCATATAGAAAGAGTAATTTCAGTTTAATGGCCCCCTCTGGGTGGCAATGTGAGTTAAATCAAGAAATTTATCGTTTTTTATGAAACAAAAGGCATCAATATTGACATATTCAAAATCAGGACTATGTAAATTAAGTGAATGATAAATGTGATGAATCATTCACTTAATTAGTATATTTATGCATAAGAGTCTTATTTCTTTCACCGGCGAATATGCCGGATCTTTTTCATCTTTATGACTAATACCCTGCATCTTCAGATCACCGGGGATTCGTTGTTCCCGTCCGGTGAAGGATAAGGAATATGTTCCCGCACAACCTGTCCGCACAATTGGCGGAACCACTGGCCGCCGGGATCGTTCTCTGTTGCTTTGGGCCAGCAGATGTAATAGCGGGGATCGGGAAACCCGAAAGGCAGGTCACGGATGACCAGTTGAAATTGTTCCTGAAACCGTTCGGCAAGTAAGCGGCTGGAGCTCAGTAATAAGTTCGTTCGTCCGACGGTTGCCAGTGCTGCCAGAAAGTAAGGGGTTCTGAAAGCAAAATGTCTTTCTCTGACACGCTCGGCAAGGGCATCATTCATATAAATGCGGGAACTGCCGCCGATGCTGACCAGAATGTGATGATATTTCAGATAGTCATCGAGGGTAATTGAAGACTTTTTCGCCAGCGGATGGCTGGCAGACATAATACAGCCAAATTTCTCATATCCCAGTAACTGGCGCTCAAAAGTGTTTGGTACCTGAATATACTCACTGCACAGTACCACGTCAGCCTGATTGTCTGTCGTATGGAGCAGACTGTTTTCCGTGACGGTGCTGGTTTCAAGCGAGGCGTGCATTGCATGCTGATAAAACTGAGAGGCGATAAACGGCACATAAGCCTGCGCCTGATAATGTGTGGTTTGCAGGCGAAAAGTTCGCTCTGTTTTGTCCGGAGAGAAAGTCTGAGGAGAATTCAGACCGGCCATATTTTCAATCATAACCCGGACGGGGTGCTCCAGAGCTGTGGCTCTGGCTGTCGGAATCATTCCTTTTGAAGTGCGGATAAATAACGGATCATCAAATGCATCACGTAGTCGTTGCAGTAAACGGCTCATCGCTGACTGGCTGAGAAACAGACGGTTCGCTGCCCGGCCGACATTGTTCTCTTCCAGCAGATAGAGCAGTCCCATCAATGATTTCATATCTAAATGTTGTAACTCTGCAGATAGCATTATCATTTCCCGGTTTGTGCATAATAGTTAGAAATATTATGCATTGGATAATTAAAAAAGAGAATTGCATGATAGAGGTATCAGTTAAAGAGTAACAAGATATCAGGAGCAGGTTGTGAACGCATCTCGCGGATTTATTTATGGGTTATTTTTCAGTTGTACCACAGCTTTGTTCTAGGGAATGCTTGCGATCGCATTAAAGCTGACGGCTGACTTTACTGACCCGGTGACCTTAACCTGGTTTCGTTTTATGGTTGCGGGCATCATCGTTTTTACCCTGCAAAAGCGCAGGAATAAACTGGTTCAGTTTAAACCACTGACGAAAAAAGAGTGGCTGAGACTTGCGCTGGCAGCGACTTTCCTGATTATTAATTACACCTGTTATGCTTGGAGCCTGGTTTATCTGACACCGGAAGCCAGCCAGTTATGTATGCAGGTTTCGCCGCTGTTTCTGTCTTTAGGCGGGTTGATCTTCTTTAAAGAGTATATTTCCCGGATGCAATGGTTCTGTTTTGCATGTCTGTTTGCCGGACTGGTGATCTTTTTCCATCCGGTGATCGAAGGGGGGGCCGGACAGGAAACGGCAACACTAATTACCGGGATGTTAATTATTCTGGCTTCTTCACTGTCCTGGTGTTGCTATGCGCTGGTACAAAAGTCGTTATTCAGCCGGCTTGATTCATCCAATATCCTGCTGTTTATCTATCTGTTCGCGATGGTCGTGATGTTACCTTTTTCATCACCATCGGGTTTAACTCAGCTATCTGCAGAAGATATGCTGATTGTGCTCTTCTGTTGTTTAAATACCATCATTGCTTATGGTTCTTTTGCTCAGGCATTACGTTACTGGGAAACGGTGCAGGTCAGTTCTGTGATTGCGATGACACCGGTGGTCACATTTATCATGATTGGCCTGTGTGTGGTGATGGACTGGTGGCCGGATGTGATTCACGCGGCTTCAGCGGACTGGCTGAGTCTGGCCGGAATGGCGATTGTTGTATTGTCAGCTATCAGCATTCAGGTTTTAAGTAAAGTCAATCAGGATCGGCGGAGAAAAGCGGTGGTCATGGAAGCAGAGGAAGTCACGGAACCTTCTGCTGCATAAAAAAGAAAACAGCCTGCCCGGAGTAAACGCTCTGGCGGCAGGCTCTTGATAAATGAATCAGACCAGCAGAGTTAATGGTCTGGCAACCAGAGATTTCATTAAAGCTTCTTTTTCAGCCACAGCGACAAAGTTTTGAAAGTGCGCGGTTTGCTGATGTTGCTCCAGTACCTGCTCAGATGCCCAGATTTCACGCATGATGAACAGATCAGCTTTGGTTTCATCCCGGTATAATTCGTAGGCGATACACCCTTCTTCTTTTCTTGAAGCTTCGACAAGTATTTTAAGCTGAGCTGTGATTGCATCGCTTTTACCTTCATTTGCCTGAATTTCAGCAATTAAACAGAATTGAGACATATTGATTCATTTCCTTTTATTAGTATGAGCAGACAGTTCAGGTACAAACGGGTGATTATTGAATATACAACCCGGCGCGCACCTGAATGATTGATTATGCACTCTAACGCTAAGATGAATACGGGGCAAGTTTCGCAGAGAGATGTATTTGGATCCGACGGGCTGGTTATCCGATCATAAAAAGCCACCCGGTTTGAGCCGGGTGGCTTTTGTGCTGTTAGCGCTTCCTCTTTACCGGAAAGTAACGGATACAGGGAGCACGGTGTAAATGCTTACTTCGTTAATCCAAGCGCTTCATTAATGACATGGAAGATGTAATTTTGTTCAACCGCGCCCTGGAACAGATACGCTTCAGGTCCGCGGGCAAAGATAGCCACATCTTCACCTGAGTGTGTTTCTGAGCTGAGTTTGACCAAAGATTGCTGCTTGTAATCCAGCTTCAGGACTTCCGCCTGTGTTGGATTATGGCGTGAACCCGCCGCTTTTTTCACTGCGCCCGGACCGTTGCCGTAAGACAGTGTTGTATAACGTTTGCCGTACTTATCCAGACTATATTTGCCATTTTTCTTCGACAGACCCAGAATCGGGTTACCGCGATCGGAATAACCGTTAGAAATCAGCGTGTGTGCGTGGTCTGCCGTCACGATAATCAGGGTATCCTTCTGATTAGTTTTCTCCAGTGCGGCTTTAATCGCATCATCATAAGCCACGGTATCCGCCAGCGCGCGGGCCGCATTACCGGCATGGTGCGCATGGTCGATTCGTCCTGCTTCAACCATCAGGATATATCCGTCTTTGTTCTTTGACAGCACATCAATTGCTTTTGAAGTCATTTCAGCCAGAGAAGGTTCATCATCACGGCGGTCGGCTTCATATTTCATATGGCTGCTTTCAAACAAACCGAAGACTTTTTTCGTGTTAGGATCAATCGCATCAAAACCGGCTTTATCATATACATAAGCACCGTCCGGATGCATTGACTGCCACTCTTCAATCAGGTTGCGGCCATCTTTACGTTTACCTTTTTTGCCTTCCGGATCAATGGTTGTTTTCGGAATGAATTCACGGCGGCCACCGCCGAGCACAACATCCAGACCTTTGCCATCATTGAATGAAATCAGCTGGCTGGCAATGTCCACACAGCCCTGGTTTTTGGCAATGTTTGGCAGTTTCGCGTCATCTTCCCAGTTCCGGTCTGCACTATGTGCGTACGTGGTTGCCGGTGTTGCGTGAGTAATCCGGGCTGTTGAAACCACACCGACAGACATACCTTTTTCCGCCGCCATTTCCCATGCGGTTTTCGCTTCATTTCCCTGCTGTGTATTACAGAAACCACGCCGGACATTATCGTTAATACTGATGATACCCTGTTTGGTTTTTATTCCGGTGACCATGGCGGATGCCGTACCGGCCGAATCCGGCGTTTGTGCATCGGTATTGTATGTTTTAGACAAAGCCACATAAGGCATCTGTTCGAAGGCGAGTTGATACTCTTCCCCCATTAATCCCCGGCGCTGTCCTTCAAAAATCCGTGCAGCTGTAATCGTGCCGATACTCATGCCGTCACCAACGAACAGGATGACATTTTTTGCTGGTTTATCGATCGGCTTATTGGCTTTTGCCTTCGCGATTTGTTGCTGAGCTTCAACAAACCATGTGTCATTCTTTTGCGGTGCATCGACATAAGAATGGTTTGCGGTACAACCCGCGAGTGATGCCATGAGACCACCGGCTAACAGGATATTGCGTTTCACAGAAATTCTCCGTTTTTATAGTCCTTTGATTTCCAAGATCAATGTTTGGAAACACGTAAATAATTCTCACTTATTAACCGATATTTATATTAATTATTTATGAAAAGATGATTACAATTTCATGTTTGTAATATTTTTTTATTAATGTTTTCATCATGTTATAACATTACATTTTATGGAGAATGGACACAGTAAGTGGTCCTTAAAGAACAGAATGAAGAGATTAACTCAAGTACAATGGATTTATTTTTTATTAGGTTGTGTATTGAGCGGGGGGGTGTTTTCTGAAGTTGCTATCGCTGCAAAAGAGCCTCAAATCATGTCGCTTGACTGGGAAGACCTGATTCCGGAGCAAGAGCGGATGCGGGTGCCGGTGGAAGATGACACGCCGGTTGACCATGACAGCGATACCCCGCCACAGGCAAAACTTGGCAGTGTTCGTCATGAGCTTAACAATCAGCTGGTCAAAATACCGGGGTTTGTCATTCCGCTGGAAGGGGATGATAAAACTGTGACGGAGTTTCTGTTGGTGCCATTTCTTGGTGCATGTATTCATGTGCCACCCCCGCCTCCAAATCAGATTGTTTATGTGAAATTCAAACATGGCGCACCGATTAAAAAACTCTGGGATATTGTGAATGTGGTTGGTTATCTGAAAACAGAAACGATGAATCTGGATCTGGGAGAGGCGGGTTATGTTCTGTATGGCAGTCAGCTGGAAGACTTTCAGCCTGAGTCTTAAATTTTTCATACCAGACACCTGAGTTGCCTGTTTGCTGAGCGATTGCAGACTTTTCTGAGAGTTTGTTGGGATATGTGAAACAAATCTTGACTCTTGAAGCAGGTAACTCTATGAAGAAAAGGTTGTTTTGGTTTATTCTTAATGATATTTCCCCGAATTACTGAAGTTGGATGGAGGTCAGAATGGCAGAGGGTTGGGATCAGCTCGCAGTCACATGGGAAAAAGACGAATCGAACATTGAGTTTGCAGAAAAAGCCTTTGCTGAACTGACAAAAGAAGTCTCGCTGGAAGGCTGCCATGTACTGGATTTTGGTTGCGGTACCGGTTTATTGAGTCAGTTGATTTCTCCTCATGCAAAATCAATCGTTGCCTTAGATGCATCAGAGTCTATGATTGAAGAACTGGATAAGAAAGAGCTGGTCAATGTTGAACCTGTTGTTGATACGTTAACCCGCGGGCTGGTGGCACAACATCCGGCGTTCCGTAAGCAGTTTAATTTAATCGTTGCGGGTTCTGTTTGTGGTTACTTGTCCCATCTTGCAGGGTCTTTAGCTGTGGTTTACTCCCTGTTGGATAAAGGCGGGAAGTTTATTCACTGGGATTTTATTTCTGATGATGAAGACCGGGCATCCGGTGTGGGTATGGTTGAAATGCAGGATGAACTGATTCAGGCAGGCTTTTCAGAGGTTCGCGTCTCCCGGGCGTTCAGAATTACCCACGGAGAGAAACAATTATCGATGATGATGGGCATCGCGATCAAATAACAGCGCATTTGTATTCAACAAAGTGCTCTCCAGGAAAAACCCGGCTGATTATGCCGGGTTTTTTAATGCCGGTTCCGGCAACTATTTCCGTACGTTTGTTGTCTAACCGCCATTCAGAGCCGGTGCTGAGTGGCTCCGGACTCCTGAAAATCTCATTAAAATAAGGAATAGTGATGGAAGATAAAACTTTGGAATACGCCGGATTCTGGGTACGGTTTGGGGCAACATGTATTGATACCTTTCTGTTTTTACTCATCACGGCACCTTTGCTGAGCTGGGCTTATGGTGGTTTTACTTTCGCCGGCAGCGACTCTTTCTTTAATGTCTGGAACCTGTTACTGAACTGGATTTTTCCCTTATCAGCTACCGTCGCATTCTGGGTATACCGGTCTGCGACTCCCGGAAAAATGGCGTTAAAATTACAGGTTGTGGATGCCGGAACAGGCGAGCCTTTATCTGTTTCCCGCTCCGTGCTCCGGTATTTTGCTTACTATATCAGTGCGTTCCCACTTTGCCTTGGATTTCTCTGGGTTGCATTGAACAGCAAAAAACAGGGCTGGCACGATCTGATTGCCAGAACGGTGGTGGTTCGTCCTGCTGATCGCGGTGTTCAGGCCGTGGCGTTTGAAGATTCAGCCCGGAAACCAACACCGGAGGAGTGACAGCTTATCCTGAACGGAATGCTTCCGGCGGGTTTGTGACAATTAAATCAGTGCCTTGCTCGGAAATTAATCAATTCTCGCTGAACATGCATCTTGAGGTCACTTGGGTATAGAAGGTGTTGTAATGTTCGTCAGACTGAAAGCTGTGTCTTGCAATAAACAGGGCGGATCCCCGATCCATAAAAATAAAAATATAGCTTTTTGTCTTTTCTGTTTTTCGGACATATTTCCATCGATATTGATGTTGGTTCTCTCTTATCTTTAGTAACAGGTAATCCTGTTCTATCCTGAATTGATGATTTGTCGACAGATATAGCCAGCCGTCTTCAAACATCAGAGCCCTGATTTTTTTATGGTATATTCTTGAAATGATGAAAAATATAATGATTCCGAATTCTATCGCAAGCAGGCCCTCTGTTAATTCCTGATGAGAAATGAAGCTGAATTTTTCGTAATATCGGATAATTGACATTAAACCCAAGGCAAACAAAGTGACCAGAATGATTTTGGACAGCACTCTTAAATATCGCCATTTTGTTGATCTTACCACCTGCCTTTCAATGTATTTTGTTGCTTCACAAAAATCCGAATAGGTGGGTTTATAGGTTATTTCCATAAAGTTCGCTTCCGTTTTGATGTTTTCAGGGGGACGCCCGTTTTGTAACCGATGCAACAGTAACAAAATATAAAACTTAATAAAACGTCATTTTATATTAGTCCGGGACTCATCTCCGGTCATGCCGTTAATTGAGAAGCTGTCTGGCAAGCAGGGTTGCCAGATGAATGGGCTGGCGGTTCCTCAGGGCAACAATCTGATGATTGCAGGAGAAGCCGTTACAGACCACAAGGGCGTCCGGGTCTGCATCCAGTCCGGGCAATAATCCCAGTGCAGCCATTTCGGCAGAACTGTAAGCATGTTCTGACTCAAAGCCATAACTGCCAGCCATGCCACAGCAGGATGCTTCGATAAACTGAAACGGTAGATCCGGAATCAGTCTTAACACCTTCCTTACCGACTTCATCGCACCAACAGCTTTTTGGTGGCAATGCCCGTGGACCAATACCGTTGAACCGGCAGAGAGAGGCTTAAACTGCGCCTGAAAGCGGCCTGCTTTTGACGCCCGGGCAATAAATTCTTCAAACAGCAGCGCCTGTTTTGCCAGTGAGATGGCTGCTTCGCCCAGGTGCATCATTAAGTATTCATCCCGCAACATTAACAATGCCGAAGGTTCTAAACCAATGATCTTCCGGTTTGCCTGCAGATGAGGCCGCAGAGAATCAAGCAGTTGTGCTGCCTGCTGTGTTGCCCGCTCAATATAACCCTGCGAAAACAGGCTTCTTCCACTGTCATTTGGTGATTTGCGTCCGGTTGACGCCGGATGCAAAGTGATCACCTGATAACCTGCTGCGGTTAAAACCCGGAGCGCGTCCGTTGCGGCCTCCGGGTGAAACAGAGCGGTGAAACTATCAATCAGTAACACGACTGCCGATGCATTATCAGTCCGGGCGGTGAGCTGAATATTGCGTTGTTGCTGTTCGCGGGTATCCACATAGGGTTGCCGGGCGGGTTCAGGCAGGGGAATCGTGCTGTTGAGACCAAGTAACCTGTCTGCGGCTTTCATCAGGAAAGGACTGCGGTTTCGCCAGCGAATCAGATGGCCTGCAAACGGAAAGCGGAAGAGCAGATACGGGAACTCAGCAAATAACCAGCTGCGAAATGAACGATACCCGGCCCGTCGTTTCTGGGCAAGATATTCTGCTTTGATGGCTGACATATCCAGATTGTTTTCACACTCGCGTTTACATCCTTTACAGGATACGCAGTTGTCCAGTGACTGTGCGAGTTGTGGATCGTGAAGAAAAGCGGTGTCGCTGTCATTGAGTAATTGTTTCAGCAGTTGTACCCGGCCACCCGGTGATAAATCCGGATTATCACTGATGCGGAAACTGGGACACATGACACTCCGGTTGTCCGGTTTCTGACAAATGCCGCTGCGAATGCAGACAGAAACAGCCTTGGCAAAGTTTTCTCCGTGTTTGGGAATATCGGCGTAAGCGTCTCCCATTCCCTGATCGTGGTAGTTGGACCAGTCCAGTATCTTTTTCATCAGAAATTGTGCTTCCTTTTCGGTGATGATTACTTATAACCAAATAACCTGCATCTTCAGGTTGCCCGGGTATAAACAGTCGTTATATCAACTGTATCAAAAAAGGTGCCAGATCTGATTCAGGGAAATGTCTGTCTGATTTGCCTGTTCAGCAGGCCCTTCAGAGCCTGCTGAACTCATGATGAATTCCGGGGCTCAGGCCTTCATTTTGAAGAAAGACAGTTCATCACCCAGCTGTTTGGTCAGCGCTGAAATGTCATCGTTAAACTGCGTGGTTTTGGTGATGTCTTGCTGATTGCTGTGGACAATATGACTGATATCTTCGATTTGTTTTGAAATATCCTGTGTCACTGAACTTTGCTCTTCCGATGCGGTTGCGACCAGGGCATTAATCTCAGACACAATCGAGATCTTTTCTGAAATACTTTTGAACGCTTCAGACAGTTCATCGGATATTTCACCAGCTTCTTCCATCAGCGTCGAATTTTGGTGCATGGACTCATCGGCTTTTTTCGACTGCTCCTGTAACTGAAGAATGATCTTCTGAATATCTACGGTTGATTGCTGGGTTTTACCGGCCAGTGCTCTGACTTCATCAGCAACAACAGCGAAGCCCCGGCCGTAATCTCCCGCGCGGGCCGCTTCAATCGCTGCATTCAAAGCCAGCAGATTGGTCTGTTCGGAAATTGAGTTGATCACTTCAATCACTTCACTGATTTTTTCCGAATGAACTCTTAATTCATTGACTGTGCCAGCCGATTCCACCATGGACGCACGGACTTGTCGTGTAATATCTTCTGACCGTTTGAGTGTGTCCGAACTGGCAGAAACCACGGACATGGCGCCAGATGTCGCTTCTTCAGCATTCGTGGCGTTCATGGCGACATCAGCAGCAGTTGAAGACAGTTCCGTTGCGGCGGTCGCGACCTGTTCAACCGCCGTGAGTTCGCGCTCACAGTTCTGCTGATTGCGATGCACAATGTCGGTAATGTTGCGTTGATTCTGCGCCAGCTCATCCATACTCTGCTCTGAGACCTGAACGATTTTTGACACTTCTGCCTGCAGGGTATCAACCGCTGCGCTGATGATATCAAGCTCATTCGATGAAGACGGAATATCTTTGGCGGAAAAATCACCCTGGGACATGCCATGAATAACAGAAACAGTTTGGGGCATATGTCTTAATTCTCTTCTGAGGGCAATAAAGAGAACGATTGCATTTGCGGCCATATAAAAAATGGAGATAAACAAAATACTATAAAGAATCGAGTCGGACAGATGAACGGCTTCATTCTGATTGGTCAGGTTCCAGAAGGTGTTACCGTTTTTCAGGGTGTTTTTGGTCACGCTGTACCATTCACCGTTCGGACTCAGATGCATGAACGGTTTATCACCGACACTGACCTGTTTAAACTCAGGTTTGACGTCATAGATATTTTTTCCCAGCCAGTCCTTCACTGCACCATCCGCCAGATAGACATCACCGTTTGGCTGGGTGATCACAAAGGTACTGCCTGTTTCCGGAACCAGGGACAATGGATCAATGATGATCACCAAAAGCGCTGATGTTTTTTGACCTGTTTTAATCGATGCAACAATGCCGACAGACGTTCCGCCACTGGCATTGCTGTAGGGTTTGGTAACAAATCCGCTTTCAGATTTCTCAAATCCTCTGACGTAATATTCCCGCTGTGACGTTTTAGCATTGAAATTCGCAAGATAGCCATTATTTTTCATGATTCTGCCATCCGGAAAAGCAATAAAGGCATAGGAAAACATTGGGTTGGCATGCTCAATCTGTTTGATTCTGTGGGTCAGGTCGTCTTCGGTGTATGAATTAAATCCGTCACTCATTTGAGAGGCAATCGCTTTAGCCTGATGCGCTGCCTGTGATTCTGCATAATCCAGCAGTGTGAGCAGCATCTGTTTTGACTGGATATCGTTTTGAACTGTTTTCCGTTCTTTCCATCCTTCAAGGTAGAAATAGCCAAGAGCAATCACTGACGCCATGAGTATAAAGGAAACTGCTATTGTGAATATGTTCAGCTTTTTTATCATATTGTACGTCCTTATTTACCTACTGTTTTATTAATAGTTATGGTTTTGTTATTCCGGGGGGTGAATTTTTATGCGTAAAATATATATGTTTATCATATGGTTACACAGTGATTTGTGCAATTGTATATTTTGATAAAAAAGATGTTAACCAGAAGTGGTTCACATTAAAGAATTTTGCAGCATGTTGTGTTGTAAACTGGCTTTTGTCAGGTTTTATCTGCTTTCACCGGGGATGGTTTGTGGAAAAAAGCTGATTTTATGGTGAGGCGGGTTAGCATCAGATGCTGTTTCTCAGCGGTATATTTACACAGCTTTACATGCTCAATAGCACATGGGTTTGTATTTATCGTTTTATTCACAATGCTTCACCAGAAAATATTATCGCTTTTTGTATATTAAGCTGTCATTCGCCCCGGTTTTTAATTTTTTACCAGCCCGTATGATTCACCTGTAACGCTGCTGTTGCAGCAGCGGATCTCTCCTCCAATCTCAACGGGAAGGTGTCTCAATGTCTACCAGGCAATGGCATATCAAAAGAGCAGAGAAACGAAACCGGCATCAAACCGGACTATGTGCTGGGTTTATCTGTGGGTGCTTTTGCGGCCGCGGTGATTGCGGGGGATTTTCCGCAGGGCTATGCGATGGCGGCTGTCACCGGCCTGTGCCGGTATTAAGTGATTTATCCCGTGCAATCGACAACACGCAGATCGCCGGCGGAATTACACCTAAAAAAATTCGTATTGATTCTGTGAATGCCCTGATTATTGATTTGGTGCCGCATCTGTTATCCGCTTATAAGGACAGACGCCCCGATGTGCAGCTGGAATTTCATTCCGGCTCAAACCTGGAACTGGTCGATAAACTGAAACGTTCCGAACTGGATGTACTGATGATTTACGGTGATCACCATCTTGAACATAGTCACAGTCATACCGCGATGAAGCTGTTTGACAATGAACTGAGTACCTGCTAATGAACCGGGCCAGTGAACATAATCCGGCGATCCGTGCTTTAGTCACTGAACTCTGCATCTTCAGGTTGTTTGGGTATAAAGAAAATGAACCTGAACATTTTTTAAATAATATGAATAACTGTTTTCAATCTGATGACACAGCATATTATTGTTATTTATCCTGAGATAAATTGCTTATTTTGTGATGTGAATTAACAATAAAAACCTTGTCTATATTTATTGTACTTTATGCTGTAAAATCAATTTTTATCGATTGAAGTCATGACTAAAATATATGGGCTTATGTAGAATATCGCTATGATATATAATCGGATAAATTCAGTAGTGGAATAATGTATTGTATACATATCATAAACTTTGCTTTTGTTCTGTATTAGAAAATAATCATTTCCACATCTTTTCGTCCTTATCATACCAGCCTGCTGATGGTGGCTATAACTCAACTCTGGTTAATTTAACTGATTGTACTCTTATCATTAACGACTCAGGCCGAATGAAGTACAAGAAACAAGTATTGTATTTCCCTGATTCAGAGGTAATCTTGTGTCAGGGTAATGTTAATATTAAGTTAACTATTAATATTTGGGTTGTGAAATGTAGCACGGACCTTATATCTGTGAATAAATTAAATTGGCAGAATTGCTTTACATTGATTTACATTCAAATTGTTAATTTATATCTGTTCCATCAAACCCTGTTTTTTTTTAATACGTATTATTTTATATCCTATTGATTTTTAATGATTATTCTTATTTGTTTGTCGATGATTATCCGTGTGTTTTTCCTCAAAAATAGCGCATGGATTATTAGATGATCATATCAATATAGATGCGGTTTTTAGAGTAAATACTCCATATTTTTTTGCATTATTAATATGATTATAATTCTATTTGCATGATATTTAAGGCTTAAGTTAAGTGATCTTATTGTCATTTGTAGTTTTATTAATTTAATCTAATTGTTACTTGATTCTCATCGATTTATTGATGTATTTTGGAATTGGCTTTCATTGAAATTATAAAAAATAAGTTATGAATAGGTGGTATTTTTTATTTAGGGCTTAAATTTAAATTCTCATATCTTTATTAATATTTGGTAGGTAATAAATCATTTTTTGTTGTGATTATATTTCATCATCTGCGATTTTGTCCGGATGTATGCGGTATTTGTACGCGTAAAAAACGTGGTAATAAAAATAAAATTAAAATTAAGTTGGTGCTGCTATGAATAAAGAAAATAAAAACTCCTGTGAGAATCAGGATATTCCCCCATCCATTATTTTTCCGTTATCAACACCTCAGCAGGGTATTTGGTTTGCTCACCATGTCACACCGGATGCCGCCGGTAAAGTCTTGAAGGTTGCCGGGTTTGCCAGTCTACAGGGAAAGATTCAGCCGGAGCTGATGGAAGCGGCTGCAAGGCAGGCTATCCACGAAGCTGAAACGCTCAGGATCAGCGCATTTTATGATGAAGGGAAATTGTATCAAAGTGTGGAATCGTTCCCGGACTGGCATTTTTCCCTGATTGATTTGACGGAGGAAGATGACCCCGATAGGGCAGCCAGGCGATGGCTGAAATCACGCGCTGACTTCCCGCTTCCTCTTGAACAAAAACAACCGCTGTTTGATATCGCGCTTCTGAAATCCGGAAAATCCCGGTTTTATTTATATTGCAGTACCCACCACATTGCCGCTGACGGATACGGCTTCATGCTGTTTAATACCCGGCTGGCGGAAATCTATTCTTCACTGGTTGCCGGTGAGCCCGCATCACCCGGTGACATTCTCGGTGTTGCCGCTCAGGTTGAAGCCGAACAAGCCTACCGAAACTCATCTTCTTTTCTGCGGGATAAGGAATACTGGCTGGCACAGATGAGCCAGAACTATCATGCGGTCAGCATGGCTTCTGTTCCGGTTTCGGCCTGTACCGATGTTTTATCTGAGCAGCTCCGGATTCAGCCGGAGACGTATAACCGACTGCAAACTATTGCCAGAAAGCATGACAGCCAGTTATCGACCCTGCTGATTGCACTCACTTCGGTTTACCTCCATTTAATGACCGGCGAAACCTCGCTGCTGACCGGTTTTATTCACAGCGGCCGGATGAGCCGGGCTTTGCGCCGGACCACCGGGTTGCTGGCGAATGTATTGCCGCTCGGCATCCATGTCAGCCCGGACATGCCACTGGAAGCCCTGCTTGAACAGGTCAGGCTTCAGGTCAACGCAACCTCCCGGCGCTCCCGTTTCCCGGCAGAAGACCTGCGGCAGATGTGCGGGCAAAACAGTACGGATGACCGCTGGTTTTCGACCATCATCAACTATATTCCGTCCGGCTACCGGCTCAACTATGGTGATGTGTCATCGGCAATTACCTATACTGCAATCGGCCCGGTGGATGACTTTTCATTTAACATCTACGACTGGGGACCGGAGCTGGGATTCAACCTGATTTTTAATGCCAATTCCGCGTTGTACCAGCAGGAAGAATTACAACGCCATATCCGCCGTTTCCACCATTTCTTAACCCGGATTTCCTGCTCAGAAAATCCTTTCCCCTGTCAGACAAATATCTTATCCGCAGAAGAACATGCACAGATCATGACCCGGTTTCAGGGGATATCGCTCGATTACCCGCGAACTCAGTGTATTCATCATCTGTTTGAACAGCAGGCAATGTGTCGCTCTGATGCGACTGCGGTGGTGAGCCATGATTGTTCACTGACTTATGGCGAGCTGAATGCCAGAGCGAATCAGCTGGCACATGGGTTAATTGAAAAAGGGGTTCAGCCTGGCCGTTGTGTGGCAATTGCTGTGGAAAGAAGCTGTGACATGGTGGTTGCGATGCTGGCGACTCTGAAAGCCGGGGCTGCTTATGTGCCGCTGGATCCGGTTTTTCCTGCGCAACGTCTGCAGTATATGGTGGCAGACAGTCAGCCGGCAGTCCTGATTTCCGATAGCTCGATGGTGCTTGAAGATACCATCGGATCACATCTGACCGGGCTGGATATCATCGACCTGAAACAAGACCGGCAGTGGTTCAGTCAACTGCCGGAAACTAACCCGGGCGTACCGGCACTGAATGCAGAGCAGCTGGCTTACGTGATTTATACTTCCGGCTCAACCGGTAAGCCCAAGGGCGTGATGGTGCCGCACCGCTCTGTGATGAACTTTCTTCTCAGCCAGCAACAGCAAAATGATGTCACCCAGGATACCCGTTTACTGGCCGTCACCACGATTTCATTTGATATCCATGTGCTGGAAATTTATCTGCCGCTGATCTGTGGCGGCGAACTTCACCTGGCCGGTAAAAACCTGAGCCGTGACGGCGATGCGCTGGGACAGTATCTGATTGCACATAACATTACGCTGTTTCAGGCGACTCCGGCGACCTGGAAGTTATTGCTGGCGTCTTCATGGCATGGTTCCCGGAAACTGACCGGGCTGATTGGCGGTGAATCGTTTTCAAAAGGACTGGCAGACACCATTCTGAGCCGGGTGGGCAGGTTGCGTAATATGTACGGGCCAACTGAAACGACCGTCTGGTCAGCGACATGGGATATCCGTGAAACGGATCCGTGTGTGTTGATCGGACATCCGGTTGCCAATACCCGGATTTATCTGCTGGATGCACAACGCAAACTGGTGCCTGTCGGGGCGGTCGGGGAAATTTATATCGCAGGAGATGGGGTGACTCATGGGTATCTCAATCGTCAGGATTTAACCGAAGCGGCTTTCGTGGATGACCCGTTTTCCACCCAATCCGGTGCGCTGATGTACCGGACCGGCGATTTGGCGCGTCAGCATGCCAACGGTGCGATAGAGTGTCTGGGCCGGTGCGATTTTCAGGTCAAAATCCGTGGATACCGGATTGAACCGGGTGAAATTGAATCGCTGTTACTGGCCTGTGAAGGGATTGATGATGCGGTGGTCAGTGCGGCAGATATCCGGGGAGGCGAGCCGGTATTAGTGGCTTACCTCATCACCCGTACCGGGATCGGTACCAATGATCTGAAAACACAGTTGCGTGCGCGGTTACCGGATTACATGGTTCCGGTTGCGTATGTTGCGATGGAGGCGTTTCCGCTGACCCCGAACGGTAAAGTAGATCGTAAAGCCTTACCAGCGCCGGATATATCTGCACTGTCCCGCAACGGGTATGAAGCCCCGCAGGAAGGCACTGAAGCCCGGCTGGCTGAAATCTGGCAACACTTGTTTGATATAGAACAGATTGGCCGGCATGATCACTTCTTTGAGTTAGGCGGTCATTCATTGCTGGCAATGCAGCTGATTGCCAGAATCCGGGACGAATTCAGTCAGGAACCGGCGCTGGCGACGATTTTTGCTCAGCCGGTGTTATGTGACTTAGCCCGGGCACTTGCCGTCGCACCTGCGAAGCGACCTGCTCCGGACATTGTGCCGTATCAGTCTGATGTGCCACCGCCGTTATCGATGGCGCAGCAACGTTTATGGCTGCTGTCCCGTTTTCACCCCGAAGCAACGGCTGCTTACAACATGGTCGGCAGTATGTTGCTTGATGGTCCGCTGGATATTCCGGCACTCCGGCGGGCACTTGATCATATCGTCAAACGTCACCATGTGCTGCGTAGTTATATTGAAGTCCGGGATGGTGAGCCGGTACTGCAGACCGGACCGCAAACACAGGGGATGAAACTGTCTGTGATCGACGGCGATTGCGATGTGCATGCCGGATTTCCGCCAGCATTTGATTTATCGGCCGGCCCGTTGATTCAGGCGCAACTGATCCGGCTGGATGAACAAACCCACCGGTTACGGCTCGCTATGCATCACATGATTTCGGATGGCTGGTCCGTCGGCATTCTTATCCGGGAAGTCAGTCAGCTTTATACAGCGTTTGTTCAGGCACAGCCCGATCCATTACCGGCGCTGCCGGTTCAGTATGGCGATTATGCGGCCTGGCAGCGGGAATATCTGCAGGGAGAGATGTTGCAGGAGCAGCAGCAATTCTGGACTGAGCAGTTACAGGGAATTCCGGATTGTCTGACGTTGCCCGCAGACCGGCCACGGCCCCAAAATCAGCAGTTTGCCGGTGCTAATGTCACCCGGTTGCTGGATGAATCATTGACTTCGGCGCTGCATCAACTGAGTTATCAGAACCGCTGTACTTTATTTATGACTCTGATGTCAGGCTGGGCGGCCCTGATGGGACGGCTGGCAGGTCAGGATGATGTGGTGATCGGCACGCCGGTTGCCGGCCGGACACATACCGCACTGGAATCGCTGATCGGCATGTTTGTGAATACTCAGGCCATTCGGGTTGGTTTGTCAGACACAATGACCACGGCCGGTTTACTGGCGCAGGTGAAAGCAACGGTGCTGACTGCACAGGAATATCAGGATCTGCCATTTGAGCAGGTTGTTGAAGCGGTTTCTCCGACCCGAAGCCTGTCTCATTCACCGGTTTTTCAGGTGATGCTTGGATTGCAGAATCTGCCGGAAACAGATATTAATGTGCCGGGGCTGGTCTGCTCCGACGTTGAAACCGAAGTGATGACGGCCCAGTTTGATCTGAACCTGCAGCTGCATGAAACCGGCAACACGCTCATTGCTACCCTGAATTATTCAACGGCATTATTTGATGAAGCAACGGTGCAGCGCTATCTGGACTACTGGCAACAATTGCTGACAGCCATGACGGCGACACCGGAAGTGCCACTCAGCCAGCTGCCAATTCTTGATGATGCAGAATACCGGCAGGTGACAGACGAATTTAATCAGACACAAACCACCTTCCCGAATGAACAACTGCCGGAAAATATCTGTGTGCATCAGCTGTTCGAACAGACGGTTATCCGCCAGCCAGAGGCAACGGCGGTGGTGTGTGAACAGCAGACACTGACTTTCCGCGAGCTCAATCAGCAAGCCAATCAGCTGGCACGCTGGCTGGTGACTCAGGGTGTCTGTCCCGACAGCCGCGTTGCCGTATCGCTGGAGCGTAGTTGTGATCTGGTGGTCGCGCTGATGGCGACGTTGAAAGCGGGCGGTGCTTATGTACCACTTGATCCGGGATATCCGCAGGAGCGTCTGGCGTATATGCTGGCCGACAGCCAGCCGGTGGTGATTCTGACCACAGCTGAACTGCAGACCCGTTTGGGTGAGATTCCTGAGCAAACCGTTGTGGCTGATATGGCCGCGATCCGTCCGTGGACGACTGAAGCGACGGATAATCTCAACCTGGACGGACTGAATCACCGTCATCTGGCTTATATGATTTATACCTCCGGCTCCACCGGCAATCCGAAAGGTGTGATGAACGAGCACCGGGGCGTGGTTAACCGCCTGAACTGGATGAAAGATGATTACGGTTTCAGCCCGGACGATGTGGTGTTACAGAAAACCCCGTTCAGTTTTGATGTTTCGGTATGGGAATTCTTCTGTTCGCTGTGGGCCGGTTCAACCCTGGTGATGGCAAAACCGGAAGGACACAAAGATCCGCTGTATCTGAAAGCACTGATTGAACAGCAGCAGGTCTCGATTCTTCACTTTGTGCCACCGATGCTGCAAACCTTCCTCGAAGTGATTTCCACTGACGACTGTCAGAGTCTGAGGCTGGTGTTCTGTAGCGGAGAAGCCCTGCCGGCAGCTGTGGTGAGAAAAGCCGCACAGCGTATGCCACTGGCTGAGCTGCACAATTTATATGGTCCGACGGAAGCGGCGGTCGATGTCACCGCGTGGGCTTGTCCGAAAGATCTTGAAGGTGACCGGATGTCGATTGGTGCACCGGTTGCTAATACCCGGATGTACGTTCTTGATACGCAGGGTCAGCCGGTGCCGGTTGGTGTCTCTGGTGAATTGTACATCGGTGGTGTTCAGGTGGCGCGCGGATACTTTAACCGCGAAGCACTGACGGCAGAGAAATTCCTGGCGGATCCATTTTCGCACGAACCGAATGCCCGGATGTACCGTACCGGGGATGTGGGGCGCTGGCTGGCAGACGGTACGATTGAATATCAGGGCCGGAACGATGATCAGGTCAAAATCCGTGGCTTCCGGGTTGAGCTGGGCGAAATCGGCTCAGCACTACAGGATTGTGAAGGTGTGCATGAAGCCGTGGTGATTGCCAGCGGACAGGGTGCGGACAAGCGGCTGGTGGGTTATTACACCCAAAGCAATCCGGCGCAGCCGGTTGCGCTTGAAGCGATAAAAGCTTCACTGGCCGTTCGTTTGCCGGATTATATGGTCCCTGCGGCCTATGTCATGCTGGAGAAGTTGCCGCTGACACCGAACGGAAAAGTCAACCGCAGGGCTTTGCCTGAGCCGGATGACACGGCATTGATCCACCATAGTTATGAAGCGCCACGAGGCGAAGCCGAGCAGTGTCTTGCTGCGATCTGGCAATCCTTGCTGCATGTGGAACAAGTCGGGCGCCACGATAATTTCTTTGAGCTGGGGGGCCATTCTTTGATGGCTGTATTGCTGATTGAACGCCTGCGTCAGCAGGGTTGGCATCTCGCTATCCGTGAGTTGTTTCAGCAAACCAGTCTGGCCGCTCTGGCATCTGTCCTCACGACCGGGCAATCATCTCAGGCGGTTGCGGTGCCACCGAATCTGATTCCGGCGGACTGCCGGGAGATTACGCCGGAGATGTTACCACTGGTTACACTGACACCGGCTGAGATTGAGACCATTTCCGCGACTGTTGAGGGAGGCGGTGCCAATATTCAGGATATCTATCCGCTGGCACCGTTGCAGGAAGGGATTCTGTTTCATCATCTGATGCAGCAACAGGGCGATCCGTATGTCACCCGGTTTATTCAGGCATTTGATCAGGAAGCGGATGTCGATGCCTTTGTTGCGGCATTGCAGCATGTGGTTTCCCGGCACGATATTTTACGTACCGCCGTGGTGTGGGATGGGCTGGAAACACCGGTACAGGTGGTCTGGCGCCAGGCCCCGGTGCGACTGTCACGTCTGGACATTGCTCAGAGTGACGATGTCCTCAGTGCCTTGCAGGCGCACTTCGATCCGGCTCAGACCCGGATGGATGTACAGCGGGCACCGATGATTGAAGCGTATAAAGTCGCTGATCCGCAACAGGATCGCTGGCTGCTGTGCTTCTTACTGCATCACTTGTGTAATGACCACACCACGATGGAACTGCTGGCGGAAGAAGTCATGCTGCATCTGTCTGGCCGGGCGGATGAATTACCGGTGCCATTGCCGTTCCGTAATTTTGTGGCACAGACAACCTCAGCGGTGAACCGGGACAGTCACCAGGCATATTTTCAGGCTTTACTGGCGGATCGTGCTGAACCGTGTGTCGCGTTTGGTGTCGCTGAACGCGATGCTGATCAGCCCATTCAGACCACGCTGCTGAATCTGGATGATCAACTCGCGCAACGGCTGCGTGAACTGGCCCGTCAGCGCCGGATGAGTGTGGCTGCCATTGTCCATCTGGCATGGGCGCTGGTGGTGCGGGTTGCAACCGGACAGGAAGATGTTGTTTTCGGCACCGTTTTGTTTGGCCGGATGGCGGGCGGAGAAGGTGCTGACCGCGCGCTGGGGATGTTCCTCAATACGCTGCCGCTACGCTTGTCTCCCGGTATATTCACGGCGGATGAAGCATTGCATCAGGCACAGCAACGACTGGCAGAGCTGCTTGACCATGAACATGCGTCACTGGCACAGGCTCAGCAGTGCAGCAGCGTCAGCCGGAAGGCGACATTATTCAATTCGATTGTCAACTACCGTTATCAGGGCGGCAACCAGCAACAGCCTGATGATACCGGTACAGACGCATTGCGTCACACTGTGGTTTATGTGGAAGAAAATACCAATTATCCGCTGACCCTGACCATAAACGATATTGTGGGCGGCGGCTTCTCTGCGGAAGTACAGGCCGATGCGCGCATTGGTTCGGCCCGCGTGGCTGACATGTTCAGCCACGCGTTGAATCAGTTAACCGGTGCGCTGGAACACACCACAGAGACGCCGTTACAACAACTGGCTATTCTGCCGGACAGTGAACGGCATCAGGTGATTTCCGGCTTTAACCAGACCCAAACGCCATTCCCGGACAACCAGTGTATTCATCAGCTGTTTGAACAGACAGTGGCCGCGCAGCCACACGCGACAGCCGTGGTGAGTGAGCAGCAGTCGCTGACCTATCATCAGCTGAATCAGCAGGCCAATCAGCTGGCCCGCTGGCTGGTGAGTCAGGGTGTCTGTCCCGACAGCCGGGTTGCGGTGTCGCTGGAGCGAAGCTGTGATTTGGTGGTGGCGCTGATGGCGACACTCAAAGCCGGTGGTGCGTATGTGCCGCTCGACCCCGGTTATCCGCAGGAGCGGTTAGCCTGTATGCTGGCAGACAGCCAGCCGGTGGTGGTGCTCACCACGGCAGAGCTGCAATCGCGGCTGGGTGAGATGCCGGAAAGTACCACGGTGGTGGATATGACGGCTGACCGTCCGTGGACGGCTCTGGAAACACACAACCTGAACCGGGATGATCTGAATCACCGTCATCTGGCGTATATCATTTACACCTCCGGCTCGACCGGTCACCCGAAAGGCGTAATGAACGAGCATCGCGGTGTGGTTAACCGCCTGAGCTGGATGAAAGACGACTATGGCTTTGGCCCAACGGATGTGGTATTGCAGAAAACCCCGTTCAGTTTTGATGTGTCGGTGTGGGAATTCTTCTGTAGCCTGTGGGCCGGTGCAACGCTGGTGATGGCGAAGCCGGAAGGTCACAAAGACCCGCTGTATCTGAAAACGCTGATTGAGCAGCGTCAGGTGACGATTCTGCACTTTGTAC
Source organism: Vibrio quintilis (assembly GCF_024529975.1). Taxonomy (GTDB): domain Bacteria; phylum Pseudomonadota; class Gammaproteobacteria; order Enterobacterales; family Vibrionaceae; genus Vibrio; species Vibrio quintilis. Next base: position 191,720 of record NZ_AP024898.1, read on the forward strand.
CGCCGATGCTGCAAACCTTCCTTGAGGGGATTGAAGCGGGTGACTGCGACAGTCTGCGGCTGGTGTTCTGTAGTGGCGAAGCGCTGCCGGCAGCGGCGGTGAGAAAAACCACGCAGCGGCTGCCAAATGTGGCGCTGCATAATTTATACGGTCCGACGGAAGCGGCGGTGGATGTAACGGCCTGGGCCTGTCCGCACAATCTTGAAGGCGACCGGATGTCAATCGGTGCGCCGGTTGCCAATACCCGGATGTATGTGCTGGATGGGCAGGGTCAGCCGGTGCCGGTGGGTGTGCCGGGTGAGCTGTACATCGGTGGTGTGCAGGTGGCCCGCGGCTATCTCAACCGCCCTGAGCTGACCGCAGAAAAATTTGTTGCGGATCCGTTTGCAAAAGAAGCCTGTTTTGAAGGGACAGGCACTGCTCTCTCTGACAGGGCACGCATTGAAAGGACAGGCGCCACTATGTACCGCACCGGTGATGTGGGTTGCTGGCTGCCGGATGGGACGATTGACTATCAGGGGCGGAACGATGATCAAGTGAAAATCCGGGGTTTCCGGGTCGAGCTGGGTGAAATCAGCTCGGCGTTGCAGGATTGCAGCGGTGTACAGGAAGCGGTGGTGATAGCCCGTGGTGATGGCGCAGACAAACAGCTGGTGGGGTATTATACCTATGCACATGGCACCGGAGCGCCCGTTGCTCTGGCGTCAGTGAAAGCAGACCTGTCAGCCCGGCTGCCGGAGTATATGGTGCCGTCGGCATACGTGGTGCTGGAGAGTCTGCCGCTGACACCAAACGGCAAAGTCAACCGCAAAGCCCTGCCGGAGCCGGATGAAAGTGCCTTAATCCGCCATGCATATGAAGCGCCGCAGGGAGAAACCGAACAGACACTGGCCGCAATCTGGCAGCAGTTGCTGGGTGTGGCGCAGGTTGGCCGTCACGATAACTTCTTTGAACTGGGCGGCCATTCGCTGCTGGCAGTGCAGCTGGTTTCCCGTGTGCGTCCGGCGCTGGGTGCGGAATTGCCGTTAACAACACTGTTTGCCCGACCGGTGCTGTCTGAACTGGCACATGTACTCTCCGGTGAGGCGGAAAACAGCCAGCCTGCGATGATGTTACCTGAGATTACACCGCTGGCGGAGGGGGCAACACCGCCGTTATCACTGGCCCAGCAGCGTCTGTGGTTCCTGTCGCAAATGGAGCCATCGGCCACAGCGGCTTACGTGATTCAGGGCGGGGTGCGCTTGATCGGACAACTGGACATTGATGCGCTGCAACGGGCACTGAATCAGATGATGACCCGTCACGCACCGCTGCGGACCCGTTTTATTGAACGGAACGGCGCGCCGGTGCAGATGATTGATGATGTACATGCCGGATTCCCGCTGACCTGGCTCGAAGGTGAAGCGATTTCAGACGAGCTGGCTCCTTTCTGCCCGGAATTTAATCTGGCAACCGGTCCGCTGGTGAAAGGACAGCTGATTCATATCCGTGAGGATGAACACTGGCTGCGACTGGCAATGCATCACATCATTACGGATGGCTGGTCAATGGGGATCTTTACCCGCGAGTTGTCTGAACTGTATGCCGCATTCAGTCAGGGGCAGGCCGATCCACTATCGCCGCTGGCGATAGAATATGGCGACTACGCTGCCTGGCAGCAGGCACATATGCAGGGTGAGGTGCTACAGCGCCAGCAACAATACTGGGTTGAGCAGCTCAAAGATACGCCGGCGTGCCTGACCCTGCCAACTGACCGGCCGCGTCCGGCATTTCAGGACTACCGTGGCGCAAGTCTCGGTATTGAACTGGATAAAGTGCTGACTACCCGGCTGAAAACCTTCAGCCAGCGTCATGGCTGTACGCTCTACATGACACTGCTGACAGGCTGGGCAACGCTGATGCATCGTCTGTCTGGTCAGGAAGAGGTGGTGATTGGCTCACCGGTGGCCGGGCGGACCCGTGCAGAACTGGAAGGGCTGATTGGTATGTTTGTCAATACACAGGCTATCCGGGTTGATCTGTCTCAGCAACCGGATACGGCGACACTGATGGAACAGATCAGAGTCACCGCACTGCAGGCGCAGTCTCATCAGGATCTGCCGTTTGAGCAGGTCGTGGAAGCCGTTTCACCTGTCCGTAGCCTCAGTTACAGCCCGGTTTTTCAGGTGATGTTCAGTCTGCAGAATATGCCGCAGGAAACCCGGCATCTCAACGGTTTATCTCTGTCCCCGTTGCAGGAGACCATGACCACGGCGCAGTTTGATCTCAGCCTGATTTTGCGTGAAGCCAACGGGCGGATCGAAGGCTTTCTCAACTATGCGACCGCACTGTTTGATGAAGCGACGGTACAACGCTACCTCGGTTACTGGGTGGCTGTGTTAGAAGGCATGGTGGCTGAACCGGCCTTACCGGCCGGACAACTGCCGCTGCTGTCGGAAGCGGAGCGCGACACCCTGACGGAATCATTTAACCAGACACAAAGTGATTATCAGCGTCACCTCTGTGTGCATCAGCGTTTTGAACAGCTGGCGGCGGCGCATCCTCAGGCGATTGCCGTGATTGATGGTGAACGTCAGTATGACTACGACACGCTGAACCGGATGGCGAACCGCCTTGCCGGTCACCTGCGTGCCAAAGGCGTACAGGCCGGGCAGTTTGTCGCGATTTGTCTGGAACGCTCAGCAGAACTGATGATTGCTGAACTGGCGATTCTCAAATGTGGTGCGGTTTATGTGCCTCTGGATACGCACGTACCGGCTGAACGGCTGCACTATATTCTGGCGGACTGTGCCGCGAAGCTGATTCTGGTTCACGAAAACGCAGCGATACAGCATGCGCCATTACTTCAGTCATTGCATCAGACCGGGGCGGAGATGCTCGCGGTCACACAGGCTGTGCTGCATGCAGGTGACGGAGCAAATACACCCGCTGCGGTTGACAGCGAATCTGCGGCTTATGTCATGTATACCTCCGGTTCGACCGGGCAGCCAAAAGGCGTGGTCGTGCCGCACCGGGCGATCAATCGTCTGGTGATTGAATGCGGCTATGCTGATTTCCGGCCAACTGACCGGGTTGCGCTGGCAGCGAACCCGGCATTTGATGCCACGACGATGGAAATCTGGGCACCGCTGCTCAATGGTGGTGCTGTGGTGGTCATCGATCAGGCGACACTGCTTGACCCGGCATTGTTTGCGGTCGCGCTGACACAACATGAAGTGAGTATTTTATGGCTGACCGTTGGCCTGTTTAACCAGTATGCAGACGCACTGGGTGAAACACTGAAACAGCTGCGCTATCTGATGGTCGGCGGTGATGTACTTGACCCGGCGGTGATCCGGCAGGTGCTTCGTGATTATGCGCCGCAGCATTTACTCAATGGCTATGGCCCGACGGAGAGTACGACCTTTGCCCTGACTCACCATATCGATTCACTGGCGGATGAGGCGACCAGTGTGCCGGTCGGCCGGCCAACCGGCAATACCCGTGTATACATCCTTGACCCACACGGACAACCCGCACCAATCGGGGTGACCGGTGAACTGTTTATTGCCGGTGACGGACTGGCTTTGGGTTATCTCAACCAGCCTGAGCAGACGCAGGCCCGTTTCGTTACCGACCCATTCTCTGAGAATCCGCAGGCCCGGATGTACCAGACCGGTGATCTCGGCTTCTGGCGGGAAGATGGGGTGATCGAATTTGTCGGAAGGAATGATTTTCAGGTCAAGATCCGTGGTTTCCGGATTGAGCTGGGCGAAATTGAAGCCTGTATCCGGGAAGTTGACGGTGTCGGACAGGTGGCTGTGCTGGCCCCGCACATGCCGGACGGTTCCCGGTTGCTGGCGGCTTATTATGTCGGCAGTGCCGGTGCACAAGAGCTGCGGGCGCATGTGGCAGGCGCACTGCCGGACTGGATGGTGCCGTCAGCATGGATGCCGCTGGCTTCTTTCCCGCTGACTCCGAACGGTAAAGTTGATCGCAAAGCGTTACCGGAACCTGATGAGGCGGCGGTGATCCGTCAGCAATATGAAGCACCACAAGGTGAACTGGAAGAAGTGATTGCAGAGATTTGGCAGGAACTGCTGGGAGTGGCACAGATAGGACGCCATGACAATTTCTTTGAACTGGGCGGACATTCTCTGCTGGCGGCACAACTGGGTTCTCAGATTCGCAATGAGCTGGAACTTGAAGTGCCTCTGACGGAGTTGTTCTCTCATCCGACATTAACCGCATTCAGCAAGCGGGTGGCTTATATCGGACTTGCTGAGTTTGACGTCAGTGATTTGATGGATTTGGCAGAATAAAAAAGGCTGTAATGATGGACCAAAATAAAAAAAGCAATGCAGTAAACGACTTACCGGAAGATGAAGTCGTCAGACTATTTCAGCTGGCAAAAGCGAGAGGGTTAAAAAGGAAAAAGAAACCGGCAAACCGCGCGATTGAAGCGGTGCCGCGCTCCCCGGAAGGGGAGCCTATGGGGCTGGCACAGCGACGGATCTGGTTTTTGTCCGAAATGGAACAGGAAACCTCTGAAGCTTACATCATCAATGGTGCGTTCCGTCTGGAAGGACAGCTGGATACCGCTGCCCTGCAGACGACCTTTGATCGTCTGGCGGCGCGCCATGAGTCACTGAGGACTTATTTTTCGCGGCATGATGGTCAGCCGGTACAAAAAATCCTGCCGGCAGAGACCGGCTTTCGCCTGACATGCACAGATACCGCATCAACGGATCTGTCTGCACCTTATCTGCCTCATTTTGATTTAACCACCGGACCATTAGCCTGCGCTGAGCTGGTCCGGGTCTCTGAACAGGAACATATTCTGCGGGTGGCGCTGCATCATGCGATTGCCGATGGCTGGTCGATGAGCGTGCTGATTGGTGAAGTCGGCCTGCTGTATGAGGCGCTGACACAAGATAAGCCCGATCCGCTGCCTCAGTTACCGGTGCAGTTTGCCGATTATGCCCACTGGCAACAGGCACTACCGGCAGAGACGCTGGACACGCAAAAAGCATATTGGGTCGGGCAACTGAACGATGCACCGGAATATCTGGATTTGATCACAGATTTCCCCCGTCCGGCTGTGCAGGAACATACCGGTGCCAGCCTGAAATTCAGTCTTGACCCGGCCTTAAGCGCCGCGCTGAAAACCCTGAGCCAACGCTGCGACAGCACGCTGTTTATGACCCTGTTCGCCAGCTGGGGTGCACTGATGGGGCGCCTTGCCAATCAGGACGACGTGGTGATCGGAATTCCGGTTGCCGGACGGAACCGTGCCGAACTGGAAGGGTTGATCGGCATGTTCGTCAATACCCAGGCGCTGCGGGTCGATCTATCCGCTAATCCGGATACCACCACGCTGCTGAGTCAGGTCAAAGCGACATCACTGGCGGCTCAGTCTCATCAGGACATTCCGTTTGAACAGGTGGTTGAAGCCATCGCTCCGACGCGTGATCCGTCCCGCTCCCCGGTGTTTCAGGTGTTGTTTGCCTTGCAGAACCTGCCGGATGCCTCCCTGACATTGCCGGGGCTGAGTCTGTCACCGGTGGAAGAACCGATGTTGACGGCTAAATTTGAGCTGAGTCTGCTGATTGATGAATGCGGTGATCAGCTTTCCGGCTATCTGAATTATGCGACCGCACTGTTTAACGAAGCGACCGCAACCCGTTATCTGAATTACTGGATCCATCTGCTGGAAGGCATGGTCGCTGAACCGGAAACCCCAGTAAAGGCACTGCCTTTAATGGATGAGCCGGAATATCAGCAGGTGATCCATCAGTTTAACGACACCCGTTATGATTACCCGTCTGATACCGGGGTGCACCGTCTGTTTTCCCGTCAGGCGCAACTGACGCCGGACGCGCTGGCGGTGGTTTATGAAAATGGTATCCCGGAAGGTGGACACTGGAATTACGCCACACTCGAAGACAATGCCAACCGGCTGGCGCATCAGCTGATTGAAGCCGGTGTTTCCCGCGGGCAGTTTGTGGTGATATTGCTGCCCCGTTCACTGCAACTGGTGGTGGCGGAGCTGGCGATTCTCAAATGTGGTGCGGCTTACGTACCGATGGACCCGAACGCGCCACAGGATCGGCTGGATTTCGTCCTTGATGACTGCGGCGCGACGGTGATCGTCGCCGCTGGTGAGCCGGTTGCCGCCGGTGACGCTGTTCAGGTGATCAATATCGATAATATCTTGCAGGGACAGGCACCTTTGCAGGGACAGGCACCCGTTCCGGAACAGACAACCGTCGCACCGGTCGATGTCCCGGTCCGCGGTCATGACCCGGCTTATGTGATGTATACCTCAGGTTCAACCGGTCAACCCAAAGGGGTGATGATTCCGCACCGGGGCATTGCCCGGTTGGTGATTAATAACGGTTATATGGACATCGACCCGGCGGACCGGGTTGCGTTCGCCGTTAACCCGGTTTTCGATGTTTCTACCATGGAACTGTGGGGACCGCTGCTCAACGGAGCGTCCGTAGTGGTAGTCAGTCAGGAAACCCTGCTCAATGCCGGTGAATTTTCCGCGGCACTGATTCGCCATCAGGTCAGTATTCTGTGGTTAACTGTCGGACTGTTTAACCAGTATGCTGAGCGAATCGGTCCGGCGTTTTCCGGGCTCAGATATTTGCTGGTCGGCGGGGATGCGCTGGACCCGAAAACCATTCGTCAGGTACTGCTCAATCATCCGCCACAAAACCTGCTCAATGGCTACGGCCCGACAGAAGCAACCACGTTCGCCCTGGCCCATGATATTCAGTCGGTAGGTGAACATGATGCCAGTATTCCGCTGGGACGGCCGATTGGAAATACACAGATTTATGTTCTCAATGACAACCGCCAGCCGGTGCCCTGTGGCGTGGTGGGTGAGATTTATATCGCGGGTGACGGTGTGGCACTGGAATATCTGGGTCGTCCGGAACTGACTGCGGCCAGCTTCCTGCCGGATCCATTCTCAAATCAACCCGGTGCCCGGATGTATAAAAGTGGTGACTTAGGCTACTGGCGACAGGATGGCATTCTCGAATTTATGGGCCGGAATGATTTTCAGGTCAAAATCCGCGGATTCCGGATTGAATTAGGCGAAATCGAGGCAGCGCTGCGCGATTGTGCCGGTGTGCAGCAGGCACTGGTGATTGCACCTGCGCTGCCATCCGGTGAGAAACGTCTGGTCGCTTATGTCAGTGGCCAGGATCTCTGTGCGGAAAGCATGAAAGAGAAACTGGGTGAACGGCTACCGGCTTATATGGTGCCTGCCGCCTTTATGGTGCTGGATCAGATGCCACTGAACGCCAACGGCAAAGTGGACCGCAAAGCGCTGCCTGCGCCTGATGCATCCGCATTTGCCAGAGCAGAATATGAGCCACCACAGGGTGATACAGAACAGCTGCTGGCCGGTATCTGGCAATCGCTGCTGACGATTGAACAGGTCAGCCGTCATGATAATTTCTTTGAACTGGGCGGCCATTCGCTGCTCGCAGTACAGATGATTGAACAGCTGCGCCAACATGATATGCATCTGGCGATCCGGGATCTGTTCAGCCATCCGACGGTAGCCGGCCTGGCGCCGGTGTTGGCGGCTCAGGCAACAGTTAAACAGACAGTTGTGCCGCCGAATCTGATTCCGCAGGCCTGTCAGGCGATCACGCCGGACATGTTGCCGCTGGTTGCGCTGTCGCAGGCAGCGATTGATACCGTCGCTGCCAAAGTGGGCGGTGGCATGACGAATATTCAGGATATCTATCCGCTGGCACCTTTGCAGGAAGGGATTCTGTTCCATCACCTGTTGCAGCAGGATGGTGACCCGTATGTCACCCGGTTTATTCAGGCATTCGATGATGAATCTGAACTTGATGCCTTTCTTGCGGCGCTTCAGCCGGTGATTCAGCGCCATGATATTTTGCGCACAGCCGTGGTCTGGGAAGGGCTGGAAACACCGGTTCAGGTGGTCTGGCGTCAGGCCTCTGTCCGGGCAGAAACCCTTGATTTTGCCCACAGTGATGATGTGGCAACCGCCTTACAACAGCATTTTGACCCGGCCCATACCCGGATGGATGTGCAGCGTGCGCCGATGATTCAGGCGTACAAAGTCGCTGACCGGGCACAGAACCGCTGGTTGCTGTGTTTCCTTTGTCACCATTTATGTAATGACCATACCACGCTGGAACTGGTGGTTGAAGAAGTCATGGCACATCTGGCAGGGCAGGCAGAACAACTGCCGCAACCACTGCCGTTCCGCAATTTTGTTGCCCGTTCCCGTGAAGTCAGTGAAGCGGCACATCAGGCCTATTTCACTGAGCAACTGGCAGACATCGATGAGCCATGTGCGCCGTTTGGTCTGCTGAATGTACAAAACAGCGGTGATCAGACCGACAATTTGCACGTCGACGTCGATGCATCACTGGCACAGCGATTGCGGACACTGGCCCGGACACGCGGGATGAGTCCGGCGACGCTGTTTCACCTCGCCTGGGGTATGGTCACCCGCGCGGCAACCGGACAGGACGATGTGGTCTTCGGTACGGTTCTGTTTGGCCGGATGGATGGCGGTGAAGGGGCTGACCGGGTGATGGGGATGTTCCTCAACACGCTGCCATTGCGTCTTTCACTGGCTGATCTCACGGCAGAGCAGGCTTTGCAGCAAACCCGTGAAAAACTGGCCGGGCTGCTGGAACATGAACATGCTTCACTGGTTCAGGCACAACAATGCAGTGGTGTGGCGGCAGGAACACCGCTGTTCAGTTCGCTGATCAATTACCGTTATCAGGGTGGCAGCCAGCAACTGAACGCGGAGACAACGGCCACGTCCGGGATGTCGGTGGTATTTGCTGAAGAGCATACCAACTATCCGCTGAATCTGTCGGTGAATGATATCGCCGGGGCGGGTTTCTCACTGGATGTGATGGTTGTCCGTCAGATCGGTGCAGATCGCATCGCCGGAATGATGACGACAGCCTTAGCCGGACTGGCTGATGCGCTGGAACAACAGTCAGCGACAGATGTGAACCGGCTGAATGTGTTACCCGAAGCGCAATTGCAGCAGGTTCTGCATGGTTTCAACCAGACCCGGAAGTCATTCCGGAACAATGTTTGTATTCATCAGTTGTTTGAACGCTTTGACTGGGAAAAACCTGACGCGACAGCACTGGTGAGTGACGATGAATCGCTGACTTATGAACAGCTGAACCACCGGGCAAACCGGCTGGCACACTGGCTGACAGAGAAGGGCATTCAGCCCGGTGACCGTGTGGGTGTCGCCGTTCCCCGCAGTGTTGATTTGATTGTGGCGATGCTGGCGACTTTCAAGGCCGGTGGTGTCTACGTGCCGATGGATCCGAATTATCCGGACAGCCGTCTGCTGCATATTCTGACTGACAGTGCACCGAAAGTTTTGATCTCCACGGAAGAAGTGACTCCCCGTTTTGCGCAGACAAAAGGGGAATGGGTGAAGATTGATATCCAGCGCCATCAGTCCCGCTGGGCAAAACAGCCTGACCATAATCCACAGGTGCCGGGACTGACACCGCAACATCTGGCTTACATTATTTATACCTCGGGTTCAACCGGATTACCGAAAGGCGTGATGGTGCCGCATCACGGATTGTGTAACGTAGCTTCGGCGCAGCGTCGTCTGTTCTCTGTCGGTGCCGGAAGCCGGGTGCTGCAATTCAGCTCGATTAGTTTTGATGCCAGTATCTTCGAAATCGTGATGGGACTCTGCTCCGGAGCCGAGCTGCATCTGGCTGGTCCGTCACAACTGTTGGGTGACGCGCTGTCTGATGTGCTGCAAACACGGCAGATTACCCACGTGACTCTGCCACCGGCGGCATTATCCAGCCTGAATCCCGCCTGTACGCTGCCGGATTTGAAAGTGCTGATTACCGCCGGGGAAGCCTTAACACGGGCGGTGATTGAGCCCTGGCTGGCCGGGCGGAAAGTTTACAATGCCTATGGTCCGACTGAAACGACCATCTGGGCGACAACCGCTGCATTGCACCCGTCTTTCACCGGTCAGCCTTCGATTGGTCTGCCGGTTGAAAATACCCGGATCTACATTCTTGATACCCGGGGCGTGCCGGTGCCGGTCGGTGTCTGCGGTGAAATCTATATCGGTGGCGTCGGCATTGCCCGCGGTTATCTCAACCGTGATGATTTAACTCAGGAGCGTTTCCTGAACGACCCGTTCTCTGACATGCCTGATGCCCGGATGTACCGTACCGGCGATCTGGCCAGCTGGCGGCCGGACGGCACCATAGATTATCTTGGCCGGAGCGATCAGCAGGTCAAAATCCGGGGGCACCGGATCGAACCGGGTGAAATTGAAACTGCCCTTCAGCAGTGTGATGGTGTGGGCAGCGCCGTGGTGGTTGCAGCGAAAGACCCGTCAGGATATCTCAGCCTGAATGCCTATTTTACCAGAACACCGGAAACGTATACCAAAACACCGGAAACGTATGCCCGTACACCGGAAACGACCTCCCGGACTCCGGGAACAGCTTCCCACTCACCGGCAGCGGATTTGACACCGGCAGCACTGAAAGCCCGCCTGAGTGAGTGCTTACCTGAATACATGGTGCCTGCCGCATATGTTGCGCTGGATGTACTGCCGCTGACGCCGAATGGCAAGGTGGATCTGAAAGCACTGCCGGAGCCGGATGACAGTGCCCGTGTGACAAGGCAGTACGAAGCACCGCAGGGTGAAACGGAAACCGCACTGGCCGATATCTGGCAGCAACTGCTGGGCGTGGCGCAGGTGGGGCGTGATGATCACTTCTTTGAACTGGGTGGTCACTCTCTGTTGGCGGTGCAACTGGTCTCCCGCATTCGTTCAGCGCTGGGTTGTGAGTTGCCGCTTTCAACCCTGTTCAGCCATCCCGTTCTGCATGAGCTGGCGCATGAATTGTCGGTAAACGCTTTGGGACCGGCCGCCTTACCTGAAATGACGCCGCTGGCGCATGGTGTCAGACCGCCGCTTTCACTGGCACAACAACGCTTGTGGTTCCTGTCACAGATGGAGCCGTCAGCAACCGCGGCCTATACCGTCACCGGCGCAGTCCGGCTGAGCGGTGCACTCAATATTGAAGCTTTACAGCAGGCACTCGATCATATCGTTGCCCGGCATGCGCCGCTGCGGACCCGCTTTACCGCTGAAGACGGGGTGCCGGTACAGATCATCGGTGATGTACAGCAGGGCTTCCCGCTGCTCCGGCTGGAAAGTACGCAGGCTCAAGCAGCTGCGTTTCCGCCTGAATTTGACTTGTCCGCCGGTCCGCTGGTTCAGGGACAACTGATCCGGATTGCGGATGACGAACACTGGCTGCGTCTGGCGATGCACCATATCATCACCGACGGCTGGTCAATGGGCATCTTTACCCGTGAACTGTCCGCGTTATATACCGCGTTTAACCGCGGAGAAGCCAGCCCGCTGGCGCCGCTGATGATCCAATACGGTGATTATGCCGCATGGCAGCAAACTCATCTGGCGGGTGAACGGTTGCAACAGCAGCAGGCTTACTGGACAGCACAACTGAAAGGGATTCCGGAATGCCTGAGTCTGCCGACAGACCGGCCGCGGCCTGCGTATCAGGATTATCGCGGGGCGACAACGACCCTCAACCTTGATGCTTCAATGACGCAGGCACTGAAAACACTCAGCCGGACTCATGACTGTACGCTTTATATGACGCTGCTGTCGGGCTGGGCAGCGCTGATGAGCCGTCTGTCCGGTCAGGATGACGTGGTGATTGGTTCCCCGGTTGCCGGACGAACCCGCACCGAAGTGGAAGGACTGATCGGCATGTTTGTCAACAGTCTGGCCCTGCGGGTTGATTTAGCGGATAACCCGGACACTGCCGGTTTGCTGGCGCAGGTGAAAACCAGCGCGTTACAGGGACAGTCGCATCAGGATCTGCCGTTTGAGCAGGTGGTGGAAGCCGTTGCACCGGTGCGTAGTCTTACGCACAGCCCGGTCTTTCAGGTGATGTTTGCCTTGCAGAATATGCCGCAGGAAGCACTGGAAGCGGATGGATTAACTTTATCTTCCCTGCCGGAAGAGATGACCACCGCGCAGGTCGATCTCAGCCTGCAGGTCCATGAAGCCGGTGATACGCTGGTCGCGACCCTCAACTATGCAACGGCGCTGTTTGACGGGCCGACGGCGCAGAAGTACCTGCAATACTGGCACAATATACTGTCAGCCATGACGGCCACACCTGAGTTACCACTCAGTGAAGTGCCGTTACCTGATGAAACAGAATATCAGCAGCTGGTGTATGGTTTTAACGGCGATCAAACAGAGTTTCCTTCGGATGCGCTGATTCATCAGCAGTTTGAGCAGCAGGTTCAGGCCACGCCGGATGCGGTGGCGGTGGTGTTTGAGGATCAGTCGCTGTCTTATGCGGAACTGAACCGTAAAGCCAACCAGCTGGCGCACTGGCTGATTGAGCAGGGTGTCCGGCCGGACAGCCGGGTGGCGATCGCGCTGCCGCGCTGTCTGGAATTGCCGGTTGCCATTCTGGCAACGCTCAAAGCCGGTGGTGCTTATGTACCGCTGGATCCGGATTATCCGGCCGACCGGATAGCGTACACCCTCAGTGACAGCACACCAGAAGTGCTGATCACCACGCTGTCCGTGATGTCACAACCGGATGGGTTTACCACCGAAAGTCTGAATCCGGCCATGACGCTGGTGTTGCTTGATCAACCGCAACAGCCCTGGAATGCTTTCCCGGCAGACAATATTCCGCCACAACAGACGGGCCTCAATAACCGCCATCTGGCATACATAATTTATACCTCCGGTTCGACCGGAAAACCGAAAGGCGTGATGATTGAACACTACAATGTCATCCGCCTGATGGCGGCAACCCAAAGCGATTATCAGTTCACCCGGCAGGATGTCTGGACGCTGTTCCACTCCTATGCCTTTGACTTCTCTGTCTGGGAAATCTGGGGGGCATTGCTGTTCGGCGGGCGACTGGTTGTGGTGCCTCAGCTGATTGCCCGCTCGCCGCAGGACTTTTATCAACTGCTGTGCGAACAGGGCGTCACGGTGCTGAATCAGACGCCGGGTGCATTCCGTCAGCTGATTCATGCTCAGGGCGACATGATCCAGGGTAAAGCAGCCGCAGCGCATCAGCTCCGTTATGTAATTTTCGGCGGGGAAGCGTTAGATCTGGCAGCACTGGCGCCCTGGTATCAGCGCCCGGTCAATGCCGGGACTCAGCTGGTTAACATGTACGGCATTACCGAAACCACGGTGCATACGACGTATTATCCGGTCACGGCAGAAGATGCCGGACGCCCCGGGCCAAGCCCGATCGGACGTCAGCTGGCAGATTTACGTCTGTATATTCTTGACCGGCATCAACAGCCGGTGCCGGTTGGTGTGGCAGGTGAGCTGTATGTCGGCGGTGCCGGTGTGGCCCGTGGCTACTTCAACCGTCCGGAACTAACGGCGGAACGCTTCCCGGAAGATCCGTTTGTGCAGGTGACCACGCCCGGCGCGCGGATGTATAAATCAGGCGACATGGGCCGCTGGCTGGCGGATGGCACAGTTGAATATCTGGGCCGGAACGATGATCAGGTCAAAATTCGTGGTTTCCGGATTGAACCGGGTGAAATCAGCTCCGTGCTGCAACAATGTACCGGCGTGCAGGATGCGTTTGTCGTCGCGAAAGGAGAAGGTTCAGACAAACGTCTGGTTGCTTATTATCTGCCGGTCAGTGACACGTCCCGCGGTGTCACGCCTGACGAACTGAAAGGACTGCTTGGTGCCACACTGCCGGAATACATGATACCGGCGGTGTATGTGATGCTGGCGGAGATTCCGCTGACACCAAACGGAAAAATTGACTACAGAGCGCTGCCGGAGCCGGATGAAACCGCGCTGATCCGCCATGAATATGAGGCGCCGCAGGGTGAGACAGAACAGGCACTGGCGTCGATCTGGCAGCAGTTGCTGGGTGTTGAACAGGTCAGCCGCCACGACAGCTTCTTTGAGCTGGGCGGCCACTCTCTGATGGCTGTACAGCTGGCCTCGCGGGTACGCACTGTGCTGGGAACGGAACTGCCGCTGACAACCCTGTTTGCGACATCCGTCTTACATGAACTGGCCCATGAGCTGGCGACAGCGCCGGCTTCAGAGTCGTCAGCCACGCTCCCGGAGATTGTGCCGCTGGCTGACGGGCAAACCCCGCCGCTTTCTCTGGCGCAGCAGCGTTTATGGTTCCTGTCACAGATGGATCCTGCGGCCTCAGCAGCGTATGTCGTCTATGGTGGTCTGCGGCTGCGCGGAACACTGGATGTGGACGCATTGCAGCGGGCGCTGAATCAGATTGTGACCCGTCATGCACCGCTGAGAACCCGGTTTGCCGATGCGGGTGGTGTGCCGGTGCAAATCATCAATGATGTGCAGCAGGGATTCCCGCTCACCTGGCTGGAAGGAGAAACCGTATCGGGAGAAACCGTACCGGGAGAAAAAGTGCCGGATGAACCGGCGCCGTTTCAACCGGTGTTTAATCTCACGACCGGACCACTGGTTCAGGGGCAGCTGATTCATCTCAGCGATGATGAGCACTGGTTGCGTCTGGCGATGCATCACATCGTGACCGATGGCTGGTCGATGGGGATTCTGGCCCGCGAGCTCTCAGCGCTGTATGCCGCTTTCACTCAGGGAGCAGCCGATCCGTTGCCGCCGCTGCAGATTCAGTATGGTGATTATGCAGCCTGGCAGCAGACGCACCTGCAGGGTGAAGTGTTGCAACGACAACAGCAGTACTGGAAGGCGCAGCTGGCAGGTATCCCGGATTGTCTGTTGCTTCCGGCGGACCGGCCGCGTCCGGCATATCAGGATTACAGTGGCGCAGCGCTGCCGCTACGGCTGGACAAAGCACTGACGGCATCGCTCAAAGCGCTGGCTCAGCGTCACGGCTGTACTTTATATATGACCTTACTGACTTCGTGGGCGCTGTTGATGAACCGCCTGTCCGGAGAAGACGACGTGGTGATTGGCTCGCCGGTGGCCGGCCGGACCCGCGCAGAGCTGGAAGGTTTGATCGGGATGTTCGTCAATACACAGGCGCTGCGGGTGGATTTATCCGGCCAGCCGGACACCGCATCGTTGCTGGCGCAGGTCCGGGCGACTTCATTAGCTGCACAGGCGAATCAGGATTTACCGTTTGAGCAGGTGGTCGAAGCAGTGACGCCGGTGCGCAGCCTCAATCACAGTCCGGTCTTTCAGGTGATGTTCGCGTTGCAGAATATGCCGGAAGAACAGCTGGTGGCGGACGGGTTAACTTTCTCTGACCTGCCGGCAGAGGTGACCACCGCGCAGGTTGATCTCAGTTTGATGATGTACGAGACCGAAGCCGGACTCGAAGGGATGCTGAACTATGCAACTGCCCTGTTTGATGAAGCGACGGTGCAGCGTTACTCCGGTTACTGGCAACAGCTGCTGGAAGGTATGATCGCGCAGCCTGAATTGCCGGTTGCCGCCCTGCCGCTACTGAGTGACGCTGAATATCAGCAGGTGGTTCATACGTTTAATGCCACCGCTCAGGATTACCCGGCGCAAACCTGTTTGCAGACGCTGTTTGAACAGCGCGTGCAATCGTCTCCGGATGCCATCGCCGTAGTCAGCTCTGAGCAGCAACTGACTTATGATGCGCTGAACCGTCAGGCGAATCAGCTGGCACACTGGTTGAGAGAACAGGGCGTTCGCCCGGACAGCCGGGTCGCGATGGCGTTGCCGCGCGGGTTTGAACTGACGGGTTCGATTTTAGCGACCATCAAAGCCGGTGGTTGTTATGTCCCGGTGGATCCGCATTACCCGGCGGACCGTATTGCCCATATTCTGACCGACAGTGCGCCGGAAGTATTGATCGTGACTCAGGCGACGCTGGCGATACTGACACAGTCCGCGGAATTACCGGCCGGTTTGTCTGTGGTCTGCCTTGATGGCGCGGAACGTCCGTGGCTGGATTACCCGGACACGGATATCCCGGTTGCTGAATCCGGGCTGAATCCGGCGCACCTGGCTTATATCATCTATACCTCCGGTTCCACCGGCACGCCAAAAGGCGTGATGGTCACTCACGGGAATGTGGTCAAACTGGTGGTGAATAACGGTTATGCTGATTTTCAGCCGACAGACCGGATTGCTTCTCTGTCCAACCCGGCATTTGATGCCATGACTATGGAATTGTGGGGCGCACTGGCAAATGGTGGCCAGCTGGTGATTTTCGATGCGCAGATGGTGCTGGACGGACAGCAGTTCGTCCGCGCGCTGGAAACGCATCAGGTCAATATCATGTTTATGACCACGGCATTATTTAACCAGTATGCCGACATTCTGAAACCCCGTTTACCGGCATTCCGTTATCTGCTGATCGGTGGCGAGGCGATGAATACCGCATTTGTGCGCGAGCCGCTGCAAACCTGCCCGCCGGAGAATTTCCTGAATGTTTACGGCCCGACAGAAACCACAACCTATGCCACGGCCTTCAGGATGAACGATGCTGATCCGGCCCGGCAAACCATGCCTGTCGGTGGTCCGATCGGTAATACCCGGGCATATATTCTTGATGAACACCTGCAGCCGGTGCCGGTCGGTGTGACCGGACAGATTTATATCGGCGGGGCCGGTGTTGCCCGTGGCTACCTGAATCGTCCGGATTTAACTGCAGAACGGTTCCTGACGGATCCGTTCTCTGGTGGCCAAAGCCCTGAGCAAAGCGGTGGCGAAAGCCAGGCCCGGATGTATGCGACCGGTGATCTCGGCTACTGGCATGCTGACGGAACGATTGAGTTCGTCGGGCGGAATGATTTTCAGGTCAAGATCCGCGGTTTCCGGATTGAACCGGGTGAAATTGAAGTGGCACTTCAGGCATGTGAAGGCGTACAGGAAACCCTGGTTGTCGTTCATACCCAGCCTTCGGGAGAGAAACAACTGGTGGCTTATGTAACCGGTGAAGCTGCTTTACCCGGTGAAGCCTCTTTATCCGGTGAAGCCTTTTTATCCGGTGAAGCCTCTGTGCCCGGTCATACACCTGCCGGGGCGCATGAGTTATCCCGGCAATTATCATCCCAACAACTGAAAGCGCAGCTGAGCGAACGGCTGCCCCCTTATATGGTGCCATCGGCTTACGTGATTCTTGAGCAGATGCCGCTGACCGCGAACGGCAAGATTGACCGCCGGGCATTGCCTGAGCCGGATGAATCGGCCTTCGTCACCCGGACTTATGAAGCGCCGAAAGGAGCGATGGAAACCCGGCTGGCGGCGATTTGGGAGCAACTGCTGGGTGTGAAACAGGTCGGGCGTCAGGACGATTTCTTTGAACTGGGAGGACACTCTCTGCTGGCGGTGCAGCTTATCGCCGAAGTCCGTCATCAGCTGAATCTTGAGGTGACGATTACAGAACTCTTTGAAAACGCTTCGTTATCCGCATTCGCTGCGAAGCTGGCTTATATCAAACTCTCAGCATTTGCTTCACAAGATATTGAGAAGGTCATGCAACGTTTATCAAAAGGAAAAATCAATGACTGATACCCGTTTTTCTCTTGATCAGTTATCACCGGAAGAACTGATGGCAGTACTTGAACAGTTAGAGCAGGACGAAGCAAAACCGATCCGGAGTGCGGCGCCGGTTCCTGAGATGATCACAGCCGATCCGGACCGGCGGGAGTTCCCGCTGTCTCTGGCCCAGAAGCGTTTGTGGGTCATGTCACAAATGGATGCGGTCACGACCAGCGCCTATGTGATTGCCGGGGGATTACGGCTGCGTGGCAGCCTCGATATGGCAGCGCTGACCCGGGCACTGGACCGGATTGTTGCCCGTCATGCTGCGTTGCGTACCCGGATTGAAATGCGTGATGGTGAGCCGGTTCAGGTGATAGCGGCGCAGGATTGCGGCTTCCCGCTGGAGGAAGTCTCTCAGCGACAGGCGGCCTCTGAAGCACAGCCGTTTGAGCCGGTGTTTGATCTGGCAACCGGCCCGCTGGTGCAGGGGCAGCTGATTCATCAGAATGAACAGGAACATATTCTCAGAATCGCCATGCACCACGTGATCGCCGATGGCTGGTCGATGGGCATTTTTACCGGTGAGCTGAGTGCGTTATACGCTGCATTTGCGCAGGGTCAGCCGGACCCGCTGCCGGCCCTGCCGGTTCAGTTTGGTGATTATGCCTGCTGGCAGCAATCTTATCTGCAGGGCGAAGTCCTGGCAAAGCAGCAGGAATTCTGGGTCTCTCACCTTCAGGGGGCACCGGAATATCTGACGTTGCCGACCGACCGGCCGCGGCCTGAGCAGCGTGATTACATCGGCGATAATGTTGCTGTGACGCTGGATGCGGATTTAACCGCCGGGCTGAAAGCGCTGAGTCAGCGCCACGGTTGTACTTTATACATGACGTTACTGGCGGGCTGGGCGGCACTGATGAGCCGCCTGTCAGGACAGGAAGAAGTGGTGATTGGTTCACCGGTTGCCGGGCGGACCCGCAAAGAAGCCGAAGGGCTGATTGGCATGTTTGTGAACACACAGGCGCTGCGGGTGGATCTGTCTGACACGCCGGATACACAGGCACTGCTGGCGCAGGTGAAAGCGACCGCGCTGGCAGCGCAGTCGCATCAGGATATGCCGTTTGAAGATGTTGTGAAGGCGGTCGCACCGGCGCGGAGCCTGTCTTATTCGCCGGTATTTCAGGTGGTATTTGCGCTGCAAAATCTGCCGAAAGGCGATATGTCCCTGTCCGGCATTCATCTGTCTCATGTCGATGTGCCGGATAAGTCTGCCAAGGTCGATCTGGCGCTGATCATGAACGAAGGCGAAGCGCAGATCAGCGGAAATCTGAATTATGCTACGGCGCTGTTCGATAAAGAGACGATCGAACGGTATGCCGGTTACTGGATCAGGCTGCTGGAAGGGATGGTGGCAGACAGCCATCTGACGCTTCAGTCACTCCCTGTGCTGTCTGATTCAGAACGGCTCTATCTGTTAGAAGGGCTGAATCAGACCCGGATGGATTTTCCGGAACATGCCTGTATCCATGAGTTATTCGAAAATATGGTGGCTGCTGACCCGCAGGCCGGTGCACTGGTGACGGATTGCGAGTCGCTGACTTACGATGCGTTAAACCGAAAGGCCAATCAGCTCGCGCACTGGCTGATTGAAGACGGTGTCCAGCCGGACAGCCGGGTCGCAGTCGCCATTCCCCGTAGTGCGGACCTGCTGATTGCGATGCTGGCGACGATGAAAGCCGGTGGTGCGTATGTACCGATGGATCCGAACTACCCCGATGCCAGATTACAGCATATGCTGACTGACAGTGATCCGGAAGTGCTGATTACCTGTGCTGAAGTCCGGGCCCGTTTAGGCACAACCGGCAATAATTGCACAGAAATTGACATCAGCCGGGACCGGCATTTATGGCACAGCTATGGGCAGACTAATCCGGATAAATTCGCTTTGCAGCTGACCTCTCAGCATCTGGCTTATATCATTTATACGTCCGGTTCAACCGGGAAGCCTAAAGGCGTGATGGTGCCGCACCAGGGCGTGTGTAATGTGTCGGTAGCGCAGCGCCGGATGTTTTCGGTTGGCCCCGGCAGCCGGGTGTTACAATATGGTTCGATCAGTTTCGATGCCAGTATGTTTGAAATTATTATGGGGATCTGTTCCGGTGCTGAATTGCATTTTGCCGGACCGGGACAGCCGCTGGGTGCGTCTTTATCTGAGGTAATGAAATCCCGCAGGATTACTCATGCACCTTTACCACCGGCCGCGATATCGAGCCTGCGGACCGATGTGGATTTACCGGATCTGACCTTCCTGCTGACTGCCGGGGAAGCGATTACCCGCAGTGTGATTGAGCCGTGGATCAGGCCGGGGCGCGATGTTTATAACGGTTACGGTCCGACGGAAACCACGATTTGGGGCACCACCTGTCCGCTGCATCAGCCCTTTACCGGGCAACCGCCGATTGGTCTGCCGCGGCCGAACGGAAAAGTGTATATCCTTGACCCGGCGGGTGAACCGGTGCCGCTTGGGGTCACCGGTGAAATTTATCTCAGCGGGGTCGGGATTGCCCGGGGTTATCTGAACCGGCCGGAGTTAACGCAGGAACGGTTTCTGCCGGATCCGTTTTCGAACGAAGAACCTTTCACCGATGATCCGCAGACCAATGAACCGGGTCAGCGTATGTACCGTACCGGAGATTTGGGCTGCTGGCGGCCGGATGGTCTGATTCACTATCAGGGACGCTGTGATCATCAGGTCAAAATCCGTGGTTACCGGATTGAGCTGGGTGAAATTGAAACCGCATTGCAGCAGTGTCCGGGCATTCTTGAAGCGGTGGTTGAAGCGCAGAAAAATGCCGCCGGAAACACCTGGCTGGTCGCTTATTATGTGTGTGAAGCCGCGGCTGATGTGGCGCTGACCGCGCTGAAATCTCAACTGAGTGAAACGCTGCCGGACTATATGGTCCCGGCCGCTTACGTGGTGCTGGATGAACTGCCGTTAACCGCAAACGGGAAGGTGGATCGGAAAGCCCTGCCGCAACCTGATGAATCAGCATTTTCCCGTCAGGCCTATGAAGCGCCGCAGGGTAAAACAGAGCAGTTACTGGCACAGCTATGGTGTGAACTGCTGGGCATTTCGCGGGCCGGACGTCAGGATCATTTCTTTGAACTGGGCGGTCATTCTCTGCTGGCGGTGCAGCTGATTGAAAAGCTGCGTCAGCACGGCTGGCATCTGGATGCCAAATCCCTGTTCAGTTATCCGACGATTGCCACACTGGCCACAGCGCTGTCTGAGGGCGTTTCGGCCAGTCAGGTTGAGATTCCGGACAATCTGATTCCGGTGCACTGCATGCAAATTACACCGGACATGCTGCCACTGACCACACTGACACAGTCAGAAATTGACGCAGTTGCAGCAACGGTTCCCGGCGGTGCGGCGAATATTCAGGACATCTATCCGCTGGCGCCGTTGCAGGAAGGGATTCTGTTCCATCATTTACTACAGCCGGACAACGATCCGTATGTGACACCGGCGATTCTGAGCTTTGATAATCAGACCCGTCTGGACGATTTCCTGACCGCGATGCAGGCGGTGATTCAGCGTCATGATATTTTGCGCACTGCTGTGGTGTGGGACGGACTGAATGAAGCGCAGCAGGTGGTGTGGCGTGATGCGCCGCTCCGGGTGACGGAACTGACCGCCGATGCATTGCTGTTTGAAGATACGGAGGCGACCGGGATCGCCGACGCATTACAGCGGCGGTTTGCTCCGTCAGAAATGCGGGTTGAAATTGATCGTGCGCCGATGATTGCGGCCTGGCAGGTCGCAGAGCCGTCCTCCGCCCGCTGGTTCCTGTGCCTGATGATGCATCACCTGAGTATGGATCACACCACGCTGGAGCTGGTGCTGGCAGAAATTCAGGCGTATCTGACCGGGCAGGAACAATCACTGCCGGTACCGGTGCCGTTCCGCAACTTTGTCGCTCAGGCATCGCAGGAAATGGACCGTGACGCTTATATCCGCTACTTCAGTGAGCAGTTAGCCGATATTGAGACCTCTTGTGCGCCGTTCAATCTGCTGGATGCCCAAAGTAATGGTCAGCAGATTGATTCACAGCGCTATCCGCTGGCGGATTCACTGGCGCAAAACCTGCGGGTACAGGCCCGTCAGCAGGGCGTCAGTGCGGCCAGTCTGTTCCATTTAGCCTGGGGCTTGGTGGTCCGGGCGGCGACCGGCCGGGATGATGTGGTGTTCGGCACCGTCTTGTTTGGCCGGATGGCGGGCGGCGACGGTGCTGACCGGGCGCTGGGGATGTTCCTGAATACGCTGCCGCTGCGTCTGTCGCTGGACGACATCACGGTCGCAGATGCCGTACAGGCCACCCATACCCGGCTGGCTGAACTGCTGAATTATGAACATGCCCCTCTGTCTCTGGTGCAGCAATGCAGTGGTGTCGCACCGCAGGCGCCGCTGTTTACCTCCTTGCTTAACTACCGCTATCAGGGCGGCCATACACCGGCGCAATCCGAACAGGTGGAAAGCGTCTGGCAGGGTGTTGAAATGATATCCGGAGAAGAACGAACCAATTATCCGTTCGGACTGTCGGTTGATGATATTGCCGGCGCGGGATTTTGTCTTGATCTTAAAATCGATGCGCAGATTGGTTGTGAGCGGGTGGCGGCGATGGTTGGTCAGGCGCTGGAAGCCTTGGTGGCGGCGCTGGAACAACCGCAACAGGCTGTCAAAGTCAGCCAGCTGGCTATTCTGCCGGACAGTGAACGGCATCAGGTGATTTCCGGCTTTAACCAGACCCGAACGCCGTTCCCGGACAACCAGTGTATTCATCAGCTGTTTGAACAGACGGTGGCCGCGCAGCCACACGCGACAGCCGTGGTGAGTGAGCAGCAGTCGCTGACCTATCATCAGCTGAATCAGCAGGCCAATCAGCTGGCCCGCTGGCTGGTGAGTCAGGGTGTCTGTCCCGACAGCCGGGTTGCGGTGTCGCTGGAGCGAAGCTGTGATTTGGTGGTGGCGCTGATGGCGACACTCAAAGCCGGTGGTGCGTATGTGCCGCTCGACCCCGGTTATCCGCAGGAGCGGTTAGCCTGTATGCTGGCAGACAGCCAGCCGGTGGTGGTGCTCACCACGGCGGAGCTGCAATCGCGGCTGGGTGAGATGCCGGACAATACCACCGTGGTGGATATGACGGCTGACCGTCCGTGGGCGGCTCTGGAAACACACAACCTGAACCGGGATGATCTGAATCACCGTCATCTGGCGTATATCATTTACACCTCCGGCTCGACCGGTCACCCGAAAGGCGTAATGAACGAGCATCGCGGTGTGGTCAACCGCCTGAGCTGGATGAAAGACGACTACGGCTTCGGCCCAACGGATGTGGTATTGCAGAAAACCCCGTTCAGTTTTGATGTGTCGGTGTGGGAGTTCTTCTGTAGCTTGTGGGCCGGTGCAACGCTGGTGATGGCGAAGCCGGAAGGTCACAAAGACCCGCTGTATCTGAAAACGCTGATTGAGCAGCGTCAGGTGACGATTCTGCACTTTGTACCGCCGATGCTGCAAACCTTCCTTGAGGGGATTGAAGCGGGTGACTGCGACAGTCTGCGGCTGGTGTTCTGTAGCGGGGAAGCGCTGCCGGCAGCGGCGGTGAGAAAAACCACGCAGCGGCTGCCAAATGTGGCGCTGCATAATTTATACGGTCCGACGGAAGCGGCGGTGGATGTAACGGCCTGGGCCTGTCCGCACAATCTTGAAGGCGACCGGATGTCAATTGGTGCGCCGGTTGCCAATACCCGGATGTATGTGCTGGATGGGCAGGGTCAGCCGGTGCCGGTGGGTGTGCCGGGTGAGCTGTACATCGGTGGTGTGCAGGTGGCCCGCGGCTATCTCAACCGCCCTGAGCTGACCGCAGAAAAATTTGTTGCGGATCCGTTTGCAAAAGAAGCCTGTTTTGAAGGGACAGGCGCCACTATGTACCGCACCGGTGATGTGGGTTGCTGGCTGCCGGATGGGACGATTGACTATCAGGGGCGGAACGATGATCAAGTGAAAATCCGGGGTTTCCGGGTCGAGCTGGGTGAAATCAGCTCGGCGCTGCAGGATTGCAGCGGTGTACAGGAAGCGGTGGTGATAGCCCGTGGTGATGGCGCAGACAAACAGTTGGTGGGGTATTATACCCATGCACATGGCACCGGAGCGCCCGTTGCTCTGGCGTCAGTGAAAGCAGACCTGTCAGCCCGGCTGCCGGAGTATATGGTGCCGTCGGCATACGTGGTGCTGGAGAGTCTGCCGCTGACACCAAACGGCAAAGTCAACCGCAAAGCCCTGCCGGAGCCGGATGAAAGTGCCTTAGTCCGCCATGCATATGAAGCGCCGCAGGGAGAAACCGAACAGACACTGGCCGCAATCTGGCAGCAGTTGCTGGGTGTGGCGCAGGTTGGCCGTCACGATAACTTCTTCGAACTGGGCGGCCATTCGCTGCTGGCAATCCGTTTCATCAGCGAGGCACAGAAGCAGGGATTCCGGCTGGATCTGGCGACCTTATTTGCCTCACCGGTCTTGTCTTCTCTGGCTGAAATCATCACTCTATCCTCCGCTACCCGCAGTGAGGCTGATCCGGTGATTCCGTTCCGGACCACCGGCAGTCAGGCCCCGCTGTTCATCGTGCCGGAATTCAGTGGTGAACTGCTCTATGGCCCGGCTTTAACCGCGGCGATTGATGCTGATATTCCGGTTTATGGTTTATCAGCACCTGACCGGATGCAGCCTTCGCTGAAAACCTATCAGGGCATGGCAGCCCGCTATGTGCAGATGATTCGCCGCACACAGCCGCAAGGGCCGTACCGGCTGCTTGGCTGGTCTTCCGGTGGTGTGGTGGCGTATGAAATTGCCGCGCAGCTGCTCGGTCTGGACCAGACGGTTGAGTTCATTGGTATGCTGGACAGCTGGAAGCCGGGACTGATTGAAAAACCGGTGATGTCTGAGCAGGCGAAGATGCGCGATCTGAGCCGGGGCATGGTGACGTTTCTGATGCAGCAACACGGGATGAGTTATGTTCAGGCGATGGACGGAGGGGAAATGCAGGCCCTGGCTAAACAGACATCAGACGAACAGGCACATCAACCTGTGGTGTTACCGGAAAGCGGTAACTGGCAGGATGATTACCGGGCCGGGAAAGCCGCGGGTTGTCTGCCGCCGCACTGGTCAGAAACCTATTTTCATAACATGCTGATTCATCAGAGAGATTTTCTCGATGCGGAATATGAGGCGCTGCCGCTGCCGGTTGAAATTGATCTGATTGCGGCGCAGGACAATCCATCTGCACTGGGTGAATTGTATCTGGGCTGGGATCAGGTGCTGGAATCCTCACAAATTCATGTGGAAAGTGTGCCGGGCGAGCATTATGAGCTGGTTACGGCACCTTTTTTGCCCCGTGTCGGGCAGGCAGTTTCCGCAGCGCTTCGTGCAACAGTGGCGCGGCGCCGGACGCAGGCATCACAGCCTGACCTGCGCCACGGTTCAGCATTTGATCCGGTGGTCACATTGCAGGCCGGGGAAGAAGGGCAGCCGCTGTGTATCTGTATTCCCGGCGCAGGCGATAATGTACTGACATTTGTCGATCTGGTTCAGGCGATGCCGAAAGCGCAGACCATGCTGGCGTTGCAACCCCGCGGTCTGTGGGGCAATGGTGTACCGCATTCCAGCGTTGAGGCCGCCGCCGCATTTTATTTACAGGCACTGGCACCGAAGCTGGCACAGCGCGAGATTCATGTGCTGGGCCACTCGTTTGGTGGCTGGGTCGCGATGGCGCTGGTCAATCAGATGGAAGCGCAGGGCATTGCGGTGGCTTCGCTGACGATTGCTGATTCACGGGCGCCGGTCGCCCCGCAGCAGGTCGAATATACCAATCTGGAAACCATGATGTGGCTGATCAGGTTGTTTGAGATGCGCGGTAAATCTTTAGGTTTGACGGAAGCCATACTGGCCCCGCTGACTCCTGCGGCGCGCCTTGCACGCCTGCATCAGGGGTTGACTGAAAGCGGCCTGATGCCCAAACGGACCGCATTGAAAGAGGTGGCTGCGATTTATCGTTCATTCTCTGCCAATGTCCGGACCCGGTACATACCGGAGGCATTACCACAAGCGCCGGTCAGCCTGCTGCTGGCCAGCGATGTGCCTGAGACACGGCTGGCTGAGTGGCAGTCTTTTGCACCATCGGTACAGGTGTGCCGCAGTCAGGGCAATCATGTGATGTTACTGAAATCTCCGGATGTGTCTGTTCTGGCTGATTTAATCCAGGGCCGGACGGCCGTTTAATGAAGATGTTCTTTCTGTCTGCCGGTATGGCCGCAGAAGATAAATGAGGAATGAAGATGTTTAAATCTATTATTACCCGCTTTAAATGGTCGATTGTTGGTGCGACAGTTTTGAGTGTTGTCGGGGCGATGGCCGGGATTGTGATGCTGAAGATTATCACGATGCAGGTCAGTCAGCTCGGCTCCGGAGAAGCAGCCGGGCCGTACGACTTCCCGATCTTTGTCGGGGCGGTATCGACCGTGTTGCTGTTCAGTCTGTTGTCGCGCTATCTGCTGGCAAAGCTGAGTGCGCGGATTGTGTATGAGTTCCGGGATTCGCTGGCAAAGCGTCTGCTGGCAACCAGTTATGCCAGTATTGAAAAGATTGGCGGCCACCGGATTATGGCGGCGATGAAGACGGATGCGGCGAAGCTATCCGACGGGCTGTTGCTGTTACCCGGCTTTATCTATAGTTTCGTCACGGTGCTGCTGTGTCTGGGCTATATGGTGTACACCTCGTGGCAGCTGTTTACGGTGGTGTTTGTGTTGATTGCGCTGATTATGTTTATCTCCAAACTGATTCTGAACCGTGGTCTGCATCATTACCTGCGGCTGAGAGAGTATGAAGATGACATGTTCAGCGGTATGAAAACCCTGGTGGACGGGGTGAAAGAGCTGACGATCAACGCCCGCCGCCGCCGTTTCACTTACGATGAAATTCTGGAGCCGAACTTCGCGGTGATTCGTGACCGCAGTGTTAAGGTGTCGCTGATTTTCACCATGCTGGGCAGTATGGCATCGACGCTGGTGTTTTTTGTGATTGGTGTGATTGTATTCGGCAGTCAGGTGTATTTTCCGGATGTGCCGCTGGGTGTGGTGGTGACTTTTGTGCTGACAATTCTGTATATGGTAACACCGCTGCAAAGTGTGGTGGATTCAATGAACCGTTTCAGTGACTGTTCCGCGTCTTACCGCAATATTGAAGGGCTGGAACTGGGAGAACCGGATGAATTTGAACGGCGGACTGATCTGACCCGGCAGGTGCCTGACTCGGTAACGGACTGGTCAACACTGTCAGTGCGTGATCTGGAATTTCAGTATCAGTCTGATCTTGAGGATGAGTACACCTTCAATGTCGGCCCGGTCAATGCAACGTTCCGCCGCGGCGAAGCGATATTTCTGACCGGCGGTAACGGCAGCGGGAAATCAACTTTCGCCAAGCTGCTGGTGGGTTTGTATCAGCCGGATCGGGGGAGTATTGTGCTCGATGAGCAGGCTGTGTATGAGGCGGTCGACATCAGTGATTATCAGCAGATGTTCTCGACGATTTTCTCGGATTTTCATCTGTTTGAGCATGTGCTGAACGCCGAAGGACAACCGGAGAGTGATGAGGTGATCAGCCGGTATCTGACGGATCTGGAGCTGGGGAATAAAGTGACGTCGAAAGACGGTAAGTTTTCTTCCGTCGCCATGTCGCAGGGGCAGAAAAAGCGGCTGGCACTGTTGATGTCTTACATCGAAGATACACCGGTGTGTTTGTATGATGAATGGGCCGCCGATCAGGATCCGCGGTTCCGGGAAATTTTCTACACCCGGATTATTCCGCAACTGAAGCAGCAGAATAAGCTGGTGGTGGTGATCAGTCATGATGACCGGTATTTCCATCTGGCCGATCAGCTGGTGAAGTTTGAGAACGGGCAAATCGTGGTGGATGAGCGTCCGCAGGGTGCGCCGCTGGCGGAGAGTGAAGCTGAACCTGCACCTGAGCCTTCGCTGGCGGAACTGGTGATGGCTTAAGATCTTTTGGGTTGTTTGGGGCCGGGTGAGGTTTTGCCTGGCCCTTTTTGGTTTTGTTTGTTTTGTCTCTGGTGTTTTTGGCTGTATTTTGTTGGTTTCTGCTGTCTTTGGCTATTTGGCTATAGTGGTATGGTTTGTTGCGCTATAGGATTCTTCGATCTCTCCGGCTGCACCGAACGCGCCCCGGTTCCTTTTGGTAGGCGCCAAAAGGAACCAAAAACGTCTTTTTTGCCTGGTCACGCGTGGTTCAGGACCGATTTGTAAGCGCGTCCCTGCGCTGACAAATCTGGAACTTTCTTCCTGAAAGTTCCTCATTTGAGCAATGATCAATTTGGCTGTGTTTTTTCTCCTCGTTCTCACGCGTGGGAATGCATACCGAATGCAAAAAGTTACCATGATAACCCTTGTTCCCACGGTCCTCCGTGGGAATACAGACCAAATATAAGCATCATTGAGTTAAACGCGTTGCAAACTCACTTTTGCTCAAATCAATCATGAGATGGTCAACAAAAATTACAAAAATTGTGTGTATTTTCAAAGTATCAACTTTAAGTGATCAAGTGCATTTGAATTACTGGGTATTTGGTCAATTCTACTTATTGATGAAGAGAGAGTTATTGTGTTTTTTGGGGCATAATTTCCAGAGGCTTCGGTGTTGAAATAGACATGGGGAGATGGGGTGCCTGTCCCCACAATTGCCACAATTGTGAAGGTGATGCGTTGAACTTGGCAGTTTTGGTTCGAAGTTCGGTGCGCTTTGCAGGTTTAGTGGGGCACACCTTATTGTCGGTGTTAGCTGAAGAACATGGAGAACTGATGGAAGCAGAAAGCGATAAATTCAATAGCGTTCTTGGTGAACTTGTTCACTACTATGAAGTGAGAATGGTAGCGTTGAGCGAGTATTCTGACCGGGTGTGGAATAGATTTAATTGGTTCATGACAGTTGAAGTGGCGGCCTTTGGTTTCTTTTTCTCGCAAGCAGGAAAAATTGCATCACAGTCATTGCTACAAAATGGCATTCCATTGGTCGGCATCATCGTTGCCCTTCTGTGGGGTCTCTTGGGAGCTGAAGATTACGTTTCAATGAGAAAACACGGAAAAATAACTACGGATGTAGAGCAAAAAGTCAAGGAACAGTTCGAAAGAATCGGGCTAACGTTTGATGTTGAAGTAAGGAAGAGCTTTGTTAACTTCAGGCAAACATGGCTTTTGTTTCTTTTCCCATGTCTTGTGGCTATCTCATGGGTAGTTGTTTTTGTAGTGACATGAAAACTATTCGGCTAACAAGACCAATTCAGCCGACGCGCCAAAGGCACGTACGGCTGATTGGCAGAGTTATGCACAAAAAGACCACCCAACAATTTTGCAACCGCAACAATTCTGATGTGGAGGAAAGAAAGATGAGTTTCTCCTCGTTCTCACGCTCCGCGTGCATACCGAGCTGGAAATTACCATGATAACCCTTGTTCCCACGGTCCTCCGAGGGAATACATACCGAATATCAGCATCATTGAATTAAACGCATTGCAAATTCATCTTTGCTCACATCTATCATGTTCAATTATCGGGGCAGTCGGCTGTATTCAGGTCTGGATCAGGTATGTTGCGCACCTGCCTTTATCGGTTTCATTGGTATGATCGAACGCGGCCCAGACGGTTTTTGAAAGACCAAAAACCGCCGAAAAAGTCTTTTTTTATTCAGCTTCAGTACGCGTGGGTCAGGACCGATTTGTAGATGCGTCCCTGCATCAACAAATCTGAAACTTTCTCCTGAAAGTTCCTCCTTTGAGCATCTATCAATTTGGCTGGGTTTTCCTTTTTCCTTGTTCCCACGGTTCTCCGTGGGAATACATACCGAATATCAGCATCATTGAATTAAACGTATTGCAAATTCATCTTTGCTCAAATCAATCATGAGATGGTCAATAAAACCCACAAAAATTATGTATGTCTATTCAAAGTCTCCGCTTTCAGCGAGCAAGTGCATTTGAATTACTGGGTGTTTGGTTAATGCCATGGGTTGATGAGGGAATAGTTGTCGCATTTGGGATGTCATTGCCGTAGATATCTGGTGTTGCATGAGGATGACGATTTGCTGCCATCTGAATATCTCCCCAATGATTTGCATCACATAAAATGATGCATGAACTGATGGGCTACATTGACTTTTGATGCCACGTTAAGCATGATTTGTGCATCATTTAATATGATGCGAATTCAGGTGTGAAAAAGCCACTTAAACAAATTGTTGAGATTCGAGCCGGACATCCGTTTCGGGGAGCCATTAAAGAATCGACGAACGGGAATGGTTATGTCATTCAAATCCGTGATCAAAATGAAGATGGACAGATAGCCTGGGCACAATTGATTCAGGCGGAAGTTATCGGGCGTAAAGCGCCTGAATGGTTAATGCCGGGTGATATTCTTTTTTCTGCCCGGGGGATACGAAATATTTCTTCTGTAGTGCATGCACATGAAATTGGAGAATTGAACTTACCTGTTGTTTGTTCCCCTCATTACTTTCAGATACGAGTGAATCATGGTACAGATATTTTGCCGGAATTTTTGGCCTGGCAGTTGAACCAGACAATTGCTCAGCGTTATTTTCAGCAATCAGCCGAAGGTTCGGTGCAGGTGAGTATTCGCCGCAGCGTTTTAGAACAAACATTAATCACGGTACCATCACTGGTAAAACAGCAGCAGATCATCAAACTGGCAGAATGTGCCAGCCGGGAAAAACAGATTTACCGAAAGCTGATTGAGTTAAGAAATGCAGAACTCGATGAAATAGCCAGGCAAATATTCAAAGATTAAAATAAGTGAGATAGCAATAATGCCACATACCCCAATCAACCAAAGTGAAATCAACAAAGCCGTGTGGAACGCCTGTGATACCTTCCGTGGCACCGTTGATCCCTCCATCTACAAAGACTTTATCCTCACGATGTTGTTCTTAAAGTACATCTCGGATGTGCATATGGATAAAGTGGAAGATCTGAAACAAGAGTTTGGCGATATACCTGAGCTCATTGCTGAAATGCTCGAAAGCCAGTCATTTAAAATCCCAACGGGCAGCTCATTCTGGGATTTGTACGAAGCGCGTTTTGAAGCGGGCAACGGCACACGCATTGATACCGCACTGCACGCGATTGAAGAAGCCAATACCAAGCTCAAAGGCGTGTTTCAGGACATCAGCTTTAACACCGATAAACTCGGTGATGAAAAGCAGAAGAACGACATTCTGCGCCATCTGTTGGAAGACTTCGGTAAGCCAACGCTCAGTCTGCGTCCAAGCCGTGTCGGTTCACTGGATGTGATTGGTAACGCCTACGAATACCTGATCAAACACTTTGCCGCAGGCAGCGGTAAATCGGCAGGTGAATTCTATACCCCTGCGGAAGTCTCCGATCTGTTGTCGATTATCCTTGCGCCGCAAGAGGGCGATACCATTTGTGACCCCGCCTGTGGCTCTGGCTCACTGTTGATGAAATGTGGCAAACAGGTACAAAAGAACTTTAACGGTTCAAAGAAATACGCCCTGTATGGTCAGGAAGCGATTGGCTCGACCTGGTCACTGGCAAAAATGAACATGTTCCTGCACGGTGAAGATAACCACCGCATTGAATGGGGCGATACCATTCGTAACCCCAAGCTTTTGGAAACAGGGCAGGATGCCAACGGTGGCCTGCTGCACTTTGATGTGGTGACCGCCAACCCGCCATTTAGCTTAGATAAATGGGGCCATGAAGATGCCGCAGACGATCCCTTTGGTCGCTTCCGCCGTGGCGTGCCACCCAAAACCAAAGGCGACTATGCGTTTATCTCGCATATGATTGAAACCCTGAAACCCCGTTCTCAAGGTAAAGAGGGGGGCAGAATGGGAGTCGTCGTACCGCATGGTGTGTTATTCCGCGCCTCCAGCGAAGGAAAAATCCGCAAGCAGTTAATTGAAGAAAACCTGCTGGATACGGTCATCGGCCTGCCAGAAAAACTCTTCTTTGGTACAGGCATTCCTGCGGCCATTCTGATCTTTAAAAAGCATAAAACGGATGAAAAAGTGCTGTTTATCGATGCCTCGCGTGAATTTAAATCAGGCAAAAACCAGAACGTACTGACCGAAGAAAACATTCAGAAAATTGTCGATACCTACCAAGCCCGTGCAAGCGTTGACAAATACGCTTACCTTGCCACCTTAGAAGAGATTGCTGAGAACGATTTTAACCTCAATATTCCACGCTATGTGGATACCTTTGAGGAAGAGGAAGAGATCGACCTGATGGCGGTACGTCAAGAACGTTTGGCGCTGCAAAGTGAACTGGCGGATCTGGAAGCGGAAATGGCGGGTTATCTGGAGGAGTTGGGTTATGAGTAAGCATGACTCATCACGAAAGCAACGAGTAGAAACGAATCATAAGGACATTCGCTTTCCTGTCGGTGAGTCGTTAGCCAATTTACCCGCGGCTTATCCACAATTTTTCTCCGAAGTTGTCGCCATAGTGAAAAAGCAGCGCCAGGTCGCCATTCAAAAGGTGAATGTTGAACAAAACCTATTGTATTGGCAACTGGGCAAACATATTGCTGCAAAACAGGCGCAACAAGGTTGGGGGGCGAAAGTCATTGACCGCCTGTCTCAAGACCTCAAGCAACACTACCCAATGCTGAAAGGCTTTAGTCCGCGTAATTTAAAATATATGGTTAAATTTGCCACAGTTTGGGAAGATCTCGAGTTTGTGCAACGCACCGTTGCACAATTGGCTTGGGGAACCAATTGCACGCTCATGGATAAAGTCAAAGATAATCAGGCACGTCTTTGGTATGCCCGGCAAACACTAGAAAATGGCTGGGGAAGAGACATGGTCGTCTTTCGCATTAATGCCAATGAATATGAGCGCAGTGGCAAAAGCATTAATAATTTCCCTAAAATGTTACCGCCATTTGATTCAGACATGGCTGAGCAATCTTTTAAAGACCCCTATATTTTTGATTTTATTGGCCTTGATGAACCTAAGCGTGAAGCTGAATTAGAAAACCGCTTATTAGCGCATTTAGAGCACTTCTTAATTGAACTGGGTCAAGGATTTGCCTTTGTGGGGCGTCAGGTTCATCTGGAGCTTGGTGATCAAGACTTTTATGCCGACCTGCTGTTTTATCATTTAAAAATGCGTTGCTATGTTGTCATCGAGTTGAAAAATGGCAAGTTTAAACCTGAGCACATTAGCCAGTTGAACCTTTACCGAGCTGTGATTGATGACAAAATGCGCCACGAAAATGATAACGACACCATTGGGCTACTTTTAGTAAAAGATAAAAATGACTTGGTGGTGGAATATTCCCTGAGTGGTTACGATAAACCGATGAGTGTCGCAAGCTGGGAACAAGAAATATATCAATCTCTACCTCAAAACATGACCTCCAATTTACCCAGCATTGAAGAGTTAGAGCAAGAACTGCATCCATTTATCGATGGAGATAATGATGAATAATCCTATGGCGAAGCACTGTCATCATTTAGTGCTGCAAAACGAGCTGACAGAACTGGAAGCGGAAATGGCAGGTTATCTGAAGGAGTTGGGTTATGGTGCCTAAGGTATCATTGGGAGATTTGTTACTAGAATCACAGTATGGCTTGTCAGTATCTTCCATAGATAATGGACAGTATCCAATGTTTAAAATGAATAATTTTAGCAATGGATTTATGTCTGCTGATGGAGTTGATTCAGTTGACCTAGAGAAAAGTGAATTTGAAAAGTATCAATTAAAATGTGGTGATATTTTGTTCAATAGAACAAATAGTATCGACCTTGTTGGTAAAACAGGAATATTTACTCTTAGTGGGAATTATGTTTTCGCTTCTTATTTAGTTCGTTTAAAAGTAAATAAAGAAATCGCAGATCCATTTTTTATAAACTTTTTTATGAACGATGATTCAACCAAAAAGCGATTAAAATCTATTGCAACTAAGGCTGTTAGCCAAGCCAACATAAACCCAACTCAATTAAAAAAACTTTTAAAGGTTCCGTTGTTTCCCCTCCCAGAACAACAAAAAATCGCCAAAATCCTCTCCACCTGGGATAAAGCGATTGCCACCACCGAGCGTTTGATTGCAACCAGCCAGCAGCAGAAAAAAGCCCTGATGCAGCAGTTGCTGACGGGGAAAAAGCGGTTGGTCAATCCTGATACGGGGATGGTGTTTGAGGGGGATTGGGAAGAGGTTAAGTTGGGAGAACTATTTAAACTTGGTAGTGGAGATAAGAAGCCCGACGATGTGGAATCTGTTCAATCACAGAATAATAAATATCCTGTGTATGGTGGAAACAACATCATGGGATATTCATCGGAATATAACTCAGATTGTTCCGTAATATTAATTGGCAGAGTTGGGGAATATTGTGGTGTTACTAGGCTAGTAAGAGATAAATGCTGGGTAACTGATAACGCGCTATATACAAAGTCTATTTCTAATAGTGTTTGTAATGAATTTCTAACTTATCAGTTAAAACAGTATGACTTGTCCAG
Organism: Vibrio quintilis; assembly: GCF_024529975.1. Lineage (GTDB taxonomy): Bacteria > Pseudomonadota > Gammaproteobacteria > Enterobacterales > Vibrionaceae > Vibrio > Vibrio quintilis. The sequence continues at coordinate 225,864 of NZ_AP024898.1, forward strand.
ACTTAGAAACAAAGGTGGTCAACCGTTGATATCTCAAAAACCTATATATGGAGTTAATCTTGGCTTACCTATTCTATCCGAACAACAAAAAATCGCTTCAGTCCTCACCGCTGCCGATAAAGAAATCGAGCTATTACAAGCCAAACTTGCTCACCTAAAAGAGGAAAAAAAGGCATTAATGCAGCAGTTGTTGACAGGTAAGCGCAGAGTCAAAGTGGATACCACGGAGGCGGCGTAATGAGTGACGATTTACCACAAACAGCAAACGTACTGCTCAGCAATATCCGTGAACTGCTTACCCAAGGGCGCAAACAGGCCGTGCAAGCGGTCAATAGCGCCATGGTGCAAACCTACTGGGAAATTGGCCGCCTGATTGTGGAAGATGAGCAGCAAGGGCAAGCACGGGCGGAGTATGGTAAGGCCGTATTAAAATCCTTATCTCAAGCGTTAACCAAAGAATTTGGTAAAGGGTTTGACGTGCGTAACTTACGTAATATGCGCAGTTTTTATCTCGCCTTCCCAATTCGGAACGCAGTGCGTACCGAATTGAGCTGGACGCACTATCGCACCTTGAGCCGCATCGAAAATTCACAAGCGCGTGACTGGTACATGCAAGAAGCGATTGACCAGGCCTGGTCGGCGCGTGCTTTAGAGCGCCAAATCGGCGCACTTTACTATGAGCGTTTGCTATCGACGCAAGCCAGGCAGCAAGACATTCAGCCCGTGTTAGCCGAGGGGCAACAAAAAACGGCCGAGCTGGCGCTGACCGCCAAAGATTATCTGCGCGATCCGTATATTTTCGATTTTTTAGGTTTACCCGGTGCCTCACTGCAAGAGTGTGAATTGGAGCAAGCACTGATCAACAACCTGCAACAGTTCCTGCTGGAACTGGGCAAAGGGTTTGCGTTTGTTGAACGCCAGCAACGCATCAATACCGATGATGGCGATTATTACATCGACTTGGTGTTCTATAACTTCCATCTGAAATGCTTCCTGCTGATTGACCTGAAAATGCATAAGCTGACCCATCAGGATATCGGGCAGATGGATATGTATGTGCGCATGTATGAAGAGAAAAAACGCCGCAGTGATGATAACCCAACCATAGGTTTGATCCTCTGCACCGAAAACAACCACACCGTGGCGAAATATTCGGTACTCAATGGCAGCGAACAGTTATTTGCGTCCAAATACATGTTGGAGTTACCGAGTGAAGAAGAGCTGCGCATTCAACTGGAAAAAGAGCGTCAGCATCTGTCAGAGCAGCAAGGAAAACCACAATGTTAGTGTTTAACTGTACCAAAGCGGCAGCGGAGTTTTTTACTGTGACGCGGCAGGGAAAGAAACAGTCACCACTCAAACCATCACCAAAATCTGCGATTGGTGATACACAGCACAATAGCCAGCCCGTCAGTCCGTGGCTGGTGCATGCCACCAAGGTACAGCGTAAAAACGTGTTAATCGCCATGCATGTGCCGACCCGTTACGCCATGGTGTTTACGGGCCTGAAAAAAGGTGACTGGACTGAATTTTTCAATCAATGTTTAGAACGGTTGTTCAATAATATGCAGTTCTTCGGTGAAGCGTTTGAGCTGTGTGATGAAGCCAGTTTTCACACCATGTTTAATCAGTTTCTACGCTTGCACCCGAAACTGCATTTTTGCCAGCGCGGCGATCGCAGCGTGCAAAGCCATCTTAATGATGTGGTGTGGCACTTTGAGTATCGCGTCCATGAAGCAGGCTGTTTGCCCGACGGTCAGGAACAGTGTGCTTCGTTTGATGAATGGGTCAACAGCATGATTCGGTCAACCAAATCGCACAAAGATTATTTCCACCCTGATGAAGAGATGTTCCTTGACTGGATAAGCCAGTATGGCGATCTGGACGAAAGCGAAGAACCGCTTATTCGCCAGTATTTCCATTCGCTACGCGTACAAACGTCGCCTTCACTTTCAGAATACGAAAAAACCGCTGAATCAGATGCCCTGATGAATGCTGCGTTAAATGAGTATTACGAAAACCTGAACTCGATTCCCGATAATGTGATCGATTTGAATCAGGCAAGAGCCAGGAAAAACAAAAAATAATCAAAGTATAGGGAAATCCCAACAATGTCAGAGCCGCTACCCAACTTCCGCGAAGAATTCAGTGCCAAAATTCCCGCACTGACACTGCTGACCAACCTCGGCTATCAGTTTATTCCACCAAGTGACTGTTTAGCGATGCGTGGCCGGATGTCTTCAGTGATCCTGCCCAATGTGTTGCGCAGTGTGCTGAAACACAAAACCCATACCTTTCTGGGCAAGGACTATCCGCTTTCCGATTCGGCTATCGATAAAATTATTCAGGAGCTGGCAACGCCTGCAATGAATGCAGGGTTAAAAGTGGCCAATGAAAAGCTCTGCGATGCTTTGACCTATGGCATCAGCGTGACGGAATTTATCGATGGTAAAAAAGCCAATCCAACCATTCAAATCATTGATTGGGAAACCCCTGAGAATAACCAGTTCCACTTCACCGAAGAGATGGAAATTGAAAACACTCACGGTACGGGCAAACGTATTCCTGATCTGGTCTGTTTTGTGAATGGTCTGCCCTGGGTGGTAATTGAAGCCAAACGCCCCGACTCTTCCCGTGAAGGTAAGCCCACAGTTTCCGAAGGTATTTCGCAAAATATCCGCAACCAAAAGAACGATGAAATTCCCCATCTGTTCGCCTACAGCCAGTTGCTGCTTTCCGTGAATGGTCATGATGGTTTGTACGGAACCTGCGGTACGCCTGAAAAATTCTGGGCAAGATGGAAAGAGGAAGCGATCACTGAAGCGACCTGTCAGCGGCTGAAGAATACGCCACTGACGGAAGATAAACTCGATTTGTTGTTTAACCATCGCCCAGCCAAATTACGCGACGAGTATCTGTCGCTGATTGCCGGTGGTGAACTGGTTGTGACTGACCAGGACCGTTTACTGGTATCGCTGCTGCGCCATGATCGTCTGCTGGAAATGACGCGCTTATTTACGCTGTTTGATAAAAAGGCAGGCAAGATTGTCGCTCGTTATCAGCAGGTATTTGGCATTAAAGCACTGATTGAGCGGGTTACTTCGTTTGATGACTCTTTACCTGGAAAAAGAAAGGGAGCACGTAACGGCGGTGTGATTTGGCATACCACAGGGTCGGGTAAGTCGTTCACCATGGTGTTCCTCTCCAAAGCCTTAATCTGGTTAGAAGCGCTGAAAAAATGTCGTGTGGTTGTCGTGACCGACCGTGTCGATCTGGAAGATCAACTGGCGCGTACTTTTGCCTCTGGTGGCGCGTTATCCGATAAGGATAAAAAAGACGCGATGGCGACCACAGGTAAACGCCTTGCCGAACAAATTAGTCAGGGTAACGAGCGGATCATCTTCTCTATCATCAATAAATTCGGTACCGCAGTTGCCTTGCCTGAGTGTTATAACGACAGCCCCGATATTATTGTGTTGGTTGATGAAGGACACCGCAGCCAAAACGGGTCGAACCATATCTTTATGCAGCAAGCCCTGCCAAAAGCCGCCTACATTGGCTTTACGGGAACACCACTCCTCAAAGAGGATAAAACCGAGAACAAATTCGGTAAAATCATCCACGCTTACACTATGCAGCAAGCGGTGGAAGACAAAACCGTCACGCCATTGTTGTATGAAGAACGCATTCCTGAGCTGTGCACGAACGACAAAGCAATCGATGCCTGGTTTGACCGCATCACCGATAAGCTTTCAGAAAAGCAGCGCACTGACTTAAAGAAAAAATTCTCGCAAAAAGGTCAGATCTACCAATCAGAAGACCGCCTTCTGCTGATCGCCCACGACATTTCCGACCATTTCCAGAACTTCAAACGGGAAGGACTGAAAGGACAGTTAGCCTGTGACTCGAAAGCTTCAGCCATTCGATACAAGAAACTGCTTGATGAGATTGGTAAAGTGACCTCAGTCGTTGCTATGTCGCCGCCTGACACACGCGAAGGTCACGATACCGTGGATGGGGAAAGCAAAGACCTGGTGCAGAATTGGTGGAAAGAAAACGTCGGCGCGCTTGGTTTAGCGAATGACGAAAAAGCCTACACCAAACAGATCATCGAAGCCTTTGGTCGTGACGATGGCCCCGATATGATGATTGTGGTGGATAAGCTGCTGACAGGCTTTGATGAGCCGAAAAACACCGTGCTTTATATCGATAAGCCGCTCAAACAACATAACCTTATTCAGGCCATTGCCCGGGTTAACCGTCTGCATCAGAAGAAGCAGTTCGGTTACCTGATTGATTATCGCGGCATTCTCAAAGAATTAGATGCCACTATCGCCGACTATCAGGAGTTGGCAGAGCGCACGCAAAGCGGATTTGATATTGATGATCTGAAAGGGCTGTACGCCCGCATGGATACCGAATACAAAAAGCTGCCAGGTCTATACAGCAGTTTATGGGCAATTTTTGATGGTGTGCAGAACAAGCAGGACGGTCAAGCCTTGCGTCAGGCATTAGCACCGAAAATCGATACCATTGACGGCCAGCTTACCGATACCAATCTAAAAAATCGCGAAGACTTCTATGCGGCACTGACGCTGTTTGCCAACTGCCTGAAAGTAGCTTTACAGTCTGCGACCTACTTCGAAGATAAGAGTTTCGATGACAAACGTGATTTGTACAAAAAGACACTCAAGTCGATGTCGGAATTGCGCAAACAAGTACGTGAAGATGCCGAAGAAACCGTCAACTATGATGAGTTTGCGGAGAGCATTCGTGCGCTGCTGGATAAGCATATCGCAGGGGTTGAAATTCAGGAATCAAAAGGCGTTTATTGGGTTGATAATATGGGTAAAGCCCGGAAACCCGAAGAGATGAGTGACGATGAGGCACGTAATAAGAAAGATGTAATTACGGGCCGGGTGACCAGGATGATTGAACAAGATCTGGCGGATGACCCTTATGCGCAGGAATACTTTTCTAACCTGCTGAAAAAAGCCATCGAGCAAGCCAAAGAGATGTTTGATGCGCCTGTTAAGCAGTATCTGTTGTTTGCCGATTTAGAAGAGCAAGCCAAAGAGCGGAAAGTAGAAGGCATCCCAACGGATCGCTTTGCAGATCTTGATCCGAAGATCGCACGCCATGTAAAAGCTTACTATGGATTGTTTTTACAACATTTACCTATCTGCCCCTTATCAGAAGAAGAGTGTTTTGATTACGCAGTTAAAATTGATGAAGTCGTGACTTCTGCGATAGCGGAATACTCAATTAGTCCGTCGGAAATTGAAAATCAAATACGCTTGAAACTACTTCCGCTTTTAGTTCGTGATGCGGGGCTTGGATTAGATAACGCTAAGTTAGTGATTCAGGATGTCATCCAGAGAACCCGCTTGGGCGTGGCAGGTCATCATTAATGACATCCGTAAGTTCGAATGAAGGCAAACTTGAAGAATACAGCTTCATCTATGGCGATGAAGCTGTCACCTATGAAGTGGTGCGTAAGCCTCATCCGGAAGGCAAGAAGCGCAAGATAGCCATTAAGGTTCACCCCAATTGCGAAGTGATCGTTAATGCGCCGGAGGATGCTGAGCGTGGCGATATTCATGACGCTGTGATGAAGCGAGCGAGATGGATTTACGATGCGCTCAAAGAATTTCGGGACCGCTTGCAGTATGTACAATCCAAAGAATATGTCAGCGGTGAGATGCAGTTTTACCTTGGCAGGCGCTATGTGTTGAAAGTGGTTGAAGACCGTGATGCCATTGCCAATGTTAAAATGGAACGAGGCAAGCTATTGGTCACGTTGAATCGTTTTAACGAAGATAAACAAGCATTAACCAAAGCCTTGGTTTCAGGTTGGTACAGCATGCGTGCCGAACGGATTTTCCATGAACGCTTAGCGGCTTTGCTGCCACAAGCCACCTGGGTGACAGGCATCCCCGGTTTTCGTGTTCTGCCAATGACCAAACAGTGGGGAAGCTGTTCAACTAAGGGAAACCTTATGCTCAATCCCCATTTGGTGAAAGCGCCGAAAGCGTGTATCGACTACGTGATTCTGCATGAGCTTTGCCATATCGCGGAGTACAACCATAGCGATAAATTCTGGCGTTTGTTGACGGGCGTGATGCCAAACTGGAAAGAAGTGAAAAGCCGTTTAGATGGTATGGCGGAGTTATATTTGAGTGAGTAGGCGTTGTAATTAAATGCCTTGGTATATAAACAACCTGAAGATGCACCGACCGGACGCTAAAGCCAACCCGCGGGCATAAAAAATGGCGCGATTATCGCGCCATTCATCAAATTTCATTTGCCAGGCAAATCAGAATTTGTAAGTAACGTCAAAGTAGTGTGAGACGCCAGACGATCTAAAGCCTGAAGAATCTTGAATACCGTAAACATCATCAAACACTTTCAGACCGTAACCGACTGCATAGCGGTTGCTGTGCCAATAGATACCGTTAAACCAGGCCAGGCCGTGATCAGAGGTTGCGCCGGCTTCTTCCTGCAGGTCGAATTCGTAATCCAGGTAACCCTGATAGGCGATAAATGAACCGTTGTCGAAGTTAACGAAAGGCTTGAACCATACTGTAGAGAACTGGTAACCATTCCACTCGTTGTTTTTGATGTTGTAAGATTTGTAAAGGTTAAATTGCACTTTACCAAACCATGGCACCATGACGTCGGCACCGATACCGTTTTTGGTCGCGTAACCGCCATCATTATTGCCATCAATCGTGGTGTAGTTAGCAACATACCATTCTTTAATCGGGCCAACAGATAAATCGGTGTTGAACAAACCATCGATAGACATACGTGGCGCAAATTTAGCGAACGTTTTAGCATTGTTGCCTTTGTCTGCGGATTTATCACTGTCATCATCGTCAGTCAGGTTGAACACATCAAGGTAACCATACAGATCAAAAATTCCTGAACGACCGCCAAACTCCATTTCGAAGTAAGTGTGGTTATTGTTACCAGGCTTTTCATTCAGTACATGCATCAGGTTAAATTGCATCCACTTATAATCGTTTTTATGAGTGTTACCATCTGTGTAATCAGCGGCCAGGGCAGGCGTGGAAACTGCAGCAGCCAGACTTAGTGCTAAAAGTGATTTGCGCATTGCTGTGATTCTCTACATTGGGATTTTTAGTTTATATAATCGATTGCGTTGACGTCATCGGTTACTAATGCCGAAGATGATAGCGATTTATCTCTCAATTAAAAGTAGAAAACTAAGAAACAGCCAATAATTATTGTGATTAAAATCACACAAATGAGTTTGTTATGGAACTAAATGAATTTTACATAATATTACATTTTTTTTGTGAATAAGATCATTGCTGGTTGGCTGAGTGATCTGATCCAATAGCTTTGGACGCCATTTAAAGCGTCTGTCCTGATGAGCTGTTCAGAAAAATGGATGAGAGAATACAACGAAGAGCGGCCCCATGACTCTCTGAATGGTATAATACCATGTGACTATGGGCCAGACACGAAAACAGGAAAATCTCTAATTTAGAATTTTACTAAAATAGGGAGGGTTACAATATGTTTGATGAAGGTGACTTTGACTGTCCCAAACTACCAAGTTATTACAACGAGAACAGGTAAAATATAACAAGCCAATTATGACAGGGATGCAAAACGCTTGACTTGCGCTCCTTCGCCGCTAATTTCAGGCAAGCGTTTGTTCGTCCCATATTGGAGCGTTAGGCTCATAGGAAATCTTGGAGGATGCATTTTGAATAAGATAGTTAGTACGGTTCTATTCGCTGGACTTTATTTGATTGGAAGTGGGGCGCTAGCTGCATCATTAAAAATTAAAGCAGACCATGCCAAATATAATGATACTCCCTGGGATGGAATTGGAGGCTCTTCTGGAGGGGTTGGTATTTTTCGTACGGGACTACCCACTGCTGGCGCTCCAGACTTGAAATTATGCACCTTATATCCATCAGGAGAAAGCCAGTGCTTTTTCAGAGTTGAAAAGAAAAAAGGCTTTTTTTCTGGTAAAGAAAGAGTAAAGCACTATTCGTATTGTCAAAATTCAGATGAGTGCAGGTTTGAACTTGATTTCTCAAGTTTTCCTGTTGGGATAGTTATTGTTGATATAGATGTCGAGAGTGATGATTTGGTTGATGCCTTTGTTTTAACAGATGCAACAAACAAATCTGATATTAAGCGCCTAGATTCACATCTGCGAGCCTATGCTAATAGCTTGGCCCCAGCATATTCAAATGGAGAAAAGCAAAGAAGAAGAAGGCCATTTCCAACATGCGTTGTGAACAAATCGAAAGTAACTAAATGTCGGCTTAGGCAGTCCTCGATTCATTTGAGCAATTAAGCCTAACAAACGAGTATGGCGTCAATAGTTAATTTTTCGCTATATTCGGTAGTGTTCAAATTTCTGTGTCATTTCAATACACTAATATAAAAAAGGAAATGACACTTTATGTCTGACAATAAATACGAAATTGATATTCAGGAATTCGCCAAAGTACTTCAGTCCGGTCAGGAGCTCAACGGCAAGGACGACGTTCTCACACTGCTGATTAAAAAAATCACGCAAGTGGCACTGGGTGCTAAAATTGACCAGCATCTCGAATCGGAGCCGGAAAAACGGTAAATCCCGTAAAACAATCCAATCCATGTCCGGCGAGTTCGAACTGGAAATACCCCATGACCGAAACGGGACTTTTGAACCTCAGACGGTCAAAAAGCATCAGACCCGCCTGACCGATGAGATGGAAAACAACGTCATTTCCATGTTTGCACTTGGCAACAGTTATCAACATATCCGAGACTATCTTGTTGATATGTATGGCGTCAGCGTCTCTAATGGCACCATTAATGCCATTACCGACCGACTTATTCCTGAACTCAGAGCATGGCAGGAGCGGGATTTGGATGAAATTTGTCCGATTGTCTGGCTCGACGCTGAATTGAAGGGACAGGTACTCTAACAACGTGTGAAACTTTCATAGTGTTATTTTTAATTTTCATAAACTATTGATTATAAAAATATTATTGCTTCAATAAAAACAAAAAAATACTGAGGACATACGCCTCAGAAACCTTCCTCCCAAGGAGAATAATCACGACGATTTTTCAGTATTTGGAGCGCAGGATGCGCTTCCAAATACGTGCCGGCCAGCGCGCTCTGAAGCCAAAAACCTCAAATAAATTCATAGACATTTCCCCGCGCCCCGGCCAAAATATTCCTATTATTCACCCGCCAGAAAATTCAGTCGCCGATGAAAACCTCCCTCGACCATCTCCCGGAACGTAAACAGCAAGAACTGGCCCAGATCTCAACCATTTTGCGTGATTCACTGGACGAGTATCTGTTCGGGAAGTCGGCGGCGAAGCGTGAGTTTAAAATTCATAAAATCATTCTGTTCGGCAGCCATGCCAAAGGCGGTTGGGTGAGTGATATTCCCAATGGTTATGTCAGTGATTACGATATTCTGGTGATCGTCAATTCTCAGTCGCTGGCCGATGAAGATATCATCTGGCACAAAGCGGAAGAGCTGATTGATCGCAAAGTGAAAAGTGCGCCGCTGGGATTAATTGTTCATACATTACAAGACGTTAACGAGCAGCTGCAAAAAGGTCACTACTTTTTTAAAGATATCCGGACTGAAGGGATTTTGTTGTTTGATGCCAATAAGCGCGAACTTGCTGAGCCGGGGGATCTGACAGATGGAGAACGGCGGGAGATAGCTCAGGGGCATTTTGATCAATGGTTTAAATCAGCCCGGGGATTTTTCCGTAACTACGAGTTTTCAAGATCAGAAGGAGAACTTTCTATTGCGGCATTTCTTCTGCATCAATCCACGGAACGATTCTTCGCCTGTACATTACTGACGCTCACCAACTACCTGCCTAAAAGCCACAATATCGAAAAGCTGAAAAAATACTGTGCCGAACAGGAGATCGCATTTTCTGACATTTTCCCGATGGATGACAAATTCCACCGCCGCAGTTTCCGTCGCCTGCAACGTGCGTATATCGATGCCCGCTATTCGATGCATTATGAGATTACCGGGGAAGAGCTGGTTTATCTGGCAGGGGAAGTGGAGAAGCTGAAAGATTTGGCAGAGAAGGTTTGCCGGGCGCGGCTTAATCTTAATTAGTAAACATAATTCACTCAAAGCGCAATAATTCAAATGCACTTCTCCGTTTGATGCTGATACTTCGAATATGTACCCAGGTGACCTCTAGATCCATGTTCAGCGAGAATGGATTGGTTTCTGACCAAGGCACTGATTTGTAAGTAGAGTCATTCTACGTTGAAAATCAGCCACGCAGGACAGAAACCATTCAAGGACAGCTATGTTGCCCTTGAATGGTTCACGCTTTATCAGGCAGATGAGGAGACTGAAGAATTAATTCTGTGGGTTCCAGCCTGAGCCATTGTTGTAATCCTCAAAGATTTGCTGACGGTTTTTATATCCATTATTGACGTCGTTGCTGGTCATTTGGTAAGCGTTGGATAACCGTGATGACACATTCAGGCGATTTCCTGAGAGATCTTTACTGTTGTATTCACGCCATCCTGCATTTTTATCAGCTTTTGATGGATTCGGTGTTTTAGAGCCTTTCCATCCGACGGTACGAATATGCTTATCCATCCGGGTATTGATGAAGGCAATATTGTCATAATAAGACGTCTTCCCGCTACTGCGGGCTAAATAAGTTTTTCTGTCAGGGACAGAGTAACCATTGGCACTTTTACCCCGGGTGAGTTTTGAATTCAGGAACACAAACCCTTTGTCTGCTTTATCAGGAACCCGGGCCTGTAAAATGTATCCGCCGTTTTTTTTCCCGCGGGAGTCGCCCAGTGTGCGAATTTCGCTGTTCTCAAATAAGGACACATGCGGATAGCCCCAGATAAAGTCGACATTACCCGCCACCATGGTGTTATAAAACCATGTCCAGCCTTTGAGTAACAATGTGTCCTGCTCGCTGATAAAGTTACTGTTGGTGGCAATCAGCCGGCCATTTGAGCTGTTGAAATAAATGGTTTCAGCCTGCCCGCCCTCTGAGATTAATGTACTGTTTTTTAGCGTCAGGTCTTTTAACCTCAGCATGTCAGAACCGTAAACAAGAAGCAGCGCCCGTGCCGATGTACCTGAATTGAGTCCGTTGTTATTTTTATAGGTGATGATTGTTTTGTTTTTCCCTTCTCCTCTGATGGTGAGATTATTTTGCTTATAGATATACAGAGGCTCTTCATAAGTTCCTGCTTTTACGAAGATTTCCATCTTGGTGTTGCTATGGTACTGACGCACGAAATTGATCGCCCCCTGTACTGAGCGGAAATCAGCCTGTGTGCCGTTATCATCGACGATAAGCGTTGTTTTGTTGACATCTGGTTTATTGGATCGTGTGCTGATAACCCAGTCGCTGTTGCGGTCAATGCCAGTGAATGTTTTGCCTGCGAGTTTTGCGCCGGTAAAGGCTGAAGCCGGCACTGTCACATAATATGATTTGCCGGTTTGCAGTTTTTTTGCATGAGGCGTGATGTGGGCCTGCTTACCGCGGATGCGTACAGAATAGGTCTTGAGGGTTCTGACCTTGTGATAGCCGATTTTATCGGTGTCTGTCCCCACATTGATTGTGTCAATCAACTGATCATTATCTGCATCGTAAATGCGGATTGAACCACTGCCTTTTTTGGGTATGCTGTCAAAGGTCAGTGAGAATGTTGTGTCTTCGTAGACATTGGCACTGCGTGGTGAAGGTGACAGCTGGTTTGAAAGTGAACTGGCACCGACTGCCGGGCAGGTTAGTGCCATGGGAGCAGTGAATGATGCAAGCATGATGATTTTTACTGAGCGTTGTTTCATTTTCATGTTCTATCCTGTTTTCAGGTTATTATTTTTGTGAATAATCTGACCCATTCATTGAATCTCAGATTGTTCAGGTATGGTCCTATGCTTCAGTTTCATCTGAATACCGACGATTTCCGGATAATATTGACTATTTGAAGCACAGATAATAGATATAGATTAAGTTTCATATATAGTCATGGCGGGAATGAAATAATGTGAAATACAAACATCAGAATCATGAAAATTTAATTTAAATAAATATGCGGTAAAGCATGTTTTTTATTCATATTGTCGATATAAATAAAAGTAGCTCATTTTTTAAAATTAATCCTATAAGTAATGGATTACAAAATTGGGGGAGTAAATAAATTAATTTCAGTAAAATGTTGGATTATTTGATCATGGCTGAACTATGACAATATCTACGGAATACGAAAGACTGAGCTTTGAGATAACGGCGAAAAATTTGAGAGTTACAGAGCTGTGAGGACAGGCACTTGGGCGTTGTGATAACGCATGGACAAGGATATCCCTGACGTCAGGATGATATTGAAAAATTATTCAATGACTGAAGACCCTGATGTTGAGATGATATTAACCAGATGCCTGCTTCTCTGGTGAGAAATACTGTCACGCGTCTGTGATTCCATAAAGCGTTTCCGCAGGTTCAGGTCTGTTATGGAATCCCAATCATCAAAATGTAAATTATCAATAACTGCCGGGATTATATACCTAAATAACCTGAACCTTCAGGTTGACCGGGTATAAATCAACAGAGTGATTACGAATAATAAATAACGTTTATTTCCCGGACGGAGTACTATTAAATTTTATTGTTTTTGTGATTTATCTCTATTGGATTATCTTATTGGATTTGTTAAGGCGCTATTTGAAAAAAATATAAATTTGTTGGTAAATTCACTAAAACATAAAATAATCATTTTATTTTTTTTTGTTGATTACCATTTTTATGTATATAAATTCTGGATTATCTTCTGTCAGTATATATAAATGATAGCTTATCCGCGATTTTTCAGAAGAATCATTTGAATCTATCGATGTGCTTTGATTTATATTGAACCGGTTATTTTTAAATGATAGTTTGAATAAGGTTTTCAATAGCTAACTTGTTGATAATGCAGTGTTTTGGTGCGTGTTGCCCTGACTTGGTGCGTTGTTGTTTTTTATTGAAAGCCCTTTATGCAAGTTGTTTATTTGGTTTATTGATAACTTGTTTTTCGTTTAAATATTCAAAGTAGTACAGCAGTGATACTTATCTAAAAGACTCAACATGGATAGAGTCCGGTTTAAGATCATCTCTACTTTTCACAGATGGTATTAATTAAAATATGGAAATTAAAAAGCGCGTTATAACAACATGTATTGGTTTATCCCTGGTTAGTATGGGAGCCGTTTCCGGAGAATTGAACTCAATGACAAATGAAGTTCAACAGCGTGATTTCAGAGACGGCTCATCGCATACGGAATGGACTCTCGGTAAGGGATCTTACAAGCTCAGCGATACTTATAAATTCTGGTTTGATGTTGATAGAGACTTTTTTGACAACAAAGATTCTGCAAACCAGGTCGGTTGGGACACGGAATTTGGCGTTGCTCAAAAAGCAGGTGAATTTGCAGGTTTTGATGTGACGTTGAATTATATCTATCGTTACGATGCCAGATGGGCTCACTCGAATCGCAACAAAGGCTGGACTCAGAACCAGTATATTTTCTCTCCTTATCTGGATAAGACTGTTTCTTTGTTTGGCAAAGATATGGACTTCGGCATTGAAATATGGAGCCAGGTGGGAACTAAAGATGAGCAAAGTCTGCAAGATATAAGTGGCGTTGAGACGAACTTTTATCTTTCCGGTGACTTATCAGACTCCTGGAACTTAAGTCTGGCATGGTACAACTTCAACTACTACGACAAAGCTGAAGATGAGTATGATTACCAGGTCGGTACAGAAGATTATCTGACTTACTCTTTACCACTTGGCGCTGGCTTCACCTTTAAAATAGAGAATTATATTGAGGCATATTATACGCCGGATTCTGAATACACATGGGCAAGTGCTCATATTGAACCCGCGCTTCACTTTAAACAAAGCTTCAACGACCATATCTCTTTCCACGCAAAAGTCTCCTATGAAGTGGTTGACTGGGAATACGAAAGAAGCGATAACGTCACGAATTACAATGATACCAGCAATAATGAAATGCAAGTGCTGATAGGCATTACCGTCAAGTAATCATAACGTTTTGTCCATAAATTAAAGGGCTAAAGTATGCTTTAGCCCTTTGAAACTGATCATCACAATCCACAGTGCGGCAGGGATATGGACAAACAGTATACAGGTGCGCCACAGTACCAGCGCGACTCCGGGCAACGCGAAGATGATAAATAAAAGATGAAGCATGACGATCAAATCTGCCAGCATTCGATAAATCATAAGCGATGCTTCCTTCCTCAGATCAAACTTAGCTGATAAAAGCCATCACTGTAATCTCTCCACCGGTCAAAAATGATGTGTGTCTATTCAAAGTATCCGCTTTCAGTTCTCAGAGGCTCCAGTGGATCAAATGGAAATTGATTGAAGCTGAATTAATGGCGGCTTATAAACGCTTGCCTGAAGAAACTATTGAATCAGGTGACGGCTATTGCGAAGAGGATTTTCTTACTTACATCCATCACAATGAGCTCTTGCTCGCTATGGAAGAACTTGATGGAGTTATCGTTGATAACTGAATCCCTTGCAAAAAGTTTTGGTCTCATTTGATAAAAGCAGCAAAACTCATAAACCATAGTCATGAAGAGCGTTACAAATCCATTAAACTAGCCGCAACATAACAAGTTGCCCAAAAGGACGTATCACGCTTGGCTTGCGTCCCTTTGTCGCAAGGTTAGCCAAGCTTTCTACGCCTATTAGCAAGGCGTTATGTGAAAATCAAAAATGGTATATAAACAACCAAAACCGCTATTCGGGTGGAAAATTGATGAACCAGATAAAGAGTTATACCTGGTCTCCATTTTGGATAATAAAACTGTACTATTGGCGTATGGTCGCTATGCACATGGTTCGGGTAGTAAATCTATTTCTTGGCAAGAGTTTCTTGCGGGTGAAATGAACGAGCTTGTAGAAAATACCATGGGCGAACAAGTATTAACCGAACTTCTTTTGCAGTTAAAGAGGCTCACATAACAAACAAGGATAAGTGTTGCGCAGCCTACGTTTTATCTGGGTGTTGGATAAGCCCAAGCCACTTATTTATGGTAAATTGCAGATTTGATTCCATGGCAGGTACGGGATTAACCGTATTTTCAGGACGAACAGCTCCATGCGTGACTCACTGTAAATTCAGGCTTGCAGTAATATAGTTTTAAAGCTCGCTTATCAGCACACCTCCTTTATTTCAGAGTAGCGCCATTATCCTTATCAGGCTTGCCTTCGGCGCTGACCCGGATGCTAAGCGGGAAGGTGGCCGCTCAGTCCGGAAGGTGCTTCAGATAATCGTTGGTGTTGATCAGGTGGTCAGGGATTTAATTGAACAACATGCCGCGAATGATGAAGTATAACGCCTGAATTCTAATTCACCTGAATACACTAAAAATCTGAATCCCCGGCACCGGGAGGCAGACTCAGTAGCCATAAACTTCCGGTATACACTAAATTCAGAAACCAGCTATTATCCGGTCACGCTGACAGCCGGATAAATTTCCGGCACATTTCCCCAAAGTTGTCAGCTTAAATATGTTTTTTCCCACTGTTCAAGTTTATCAAAAACGATTTGAGTCACGTCTTCTAAAGGCGCATCGAGAAGCTCGCGTCTCTCTTGCGGAATATGGATGAGTTCTGGGAGGTTATGATCGGACCAGCGGGCAATTTCAATCATCACACGAACGAGTCCTTTTCCCCTTTCTGTCAGGTAATAAAGTTTTCTTTTTCCGTTTTCGGGGTGAGGGATGGCGCTGATAATGTCGTCGTTTTCCAGCTTCCTGAGACGGGTCGATAAGATACTGCTGGAGATTTTTTCAGCGGATTCCAGCATATCTTTATATTCATGTACATCAAAAAACATCATGTCTCTGACAATCAACAGCGTCCAGTGATCGCCAATGATATCCAGTGCGCAGGCCACAGGACATTGGGTCCGGGTTTTATGTTCAATCTTTGCTACCATAAAAAATTTACTTGCATCATAGAATTAAAGTTACTTATACTTCTATTATAAAAGTGATTAAGGGAGGAAACAATGTGGATTTATTCGTGACAGCTTTATTTGGAGGCTTATTCGCTCTGATGGTTTTTCCGATGACTGCGGCAGTCGGTCTCCGGCGGGCCCGGGTCAGGGTCCTGTTCCGGGACGGCGGTGATGATACTTTGCTGCGGCTTGTGCGATCTCATGCGAATTATCTGGAGTATATGCCGGTTACTTTGATTCTGATGGCTGTGGCTGAGCTGAATCATGCACCGGACTTATTTTTGTACATCACAGGCACCATATTTTTACTGGCCCGTGTGATGCACTATCTGGTACTGAATTTTTTCGACCGGCCTGTTTTCAGGATCATCACGATGCTGGCAACCACCGGCGTTATCCTCACCTATGCCATTTGGTTGCTGCTTTATTACTGGAGTCATTGATATAGCAATTTGTTGAAACACGTCCACCGAAAAAAAGGAGCAGGGATGATGATAAGTCGTAAAACAGCAGGTTTGGGGGTCGTCGCGTATTTTGTGATTACCATGGCGTGGGCCTATCCATGGCATATGGTATTTTTTCATGATCTTTATGTGGAATGGGGGGCTTTTCAGCGTGCAGAGCCGTTGATGCCATTAGGTATAGCGGCGGTTCTCATTCAGGGGATTGTGATTGCTTATCTTTATCCATTCTACGCCAGGGTTAAAGGGTATAGTATTGCCAGTGGTATCCGGTTTAACCTGATGATTGGATTGATGACTTATACAGCCATGGGCTTTGCAACAGCGGCAAAATTTAGTATCGAGCCGGTGTCACAGTTTCTGCTCTTTCATACGGTATTTCAGGTCATCCAGTTTATCCTGACGGGAGCAGCCTTTGGCATGATATACCGCAATACCGGGAGACAATAAACCGGGCTTGCCGGTCAGCGGTGAACCCCATCAATTAAATACATGGAGTCTGGTGTATGGAAGTCATATGTCATTGTGGAAACGTTCATATAGAACTTCCTTCAATTTCTGAAGAAGTGGGTCAGTGTAACTGTTCAATATGCCGCCGGTATGGGGCGCTGTGGGCATATTATTCCCCGGATGAAGTGAAGACTGTTTTCACAAAAGAAAAGACAGTTTTTTATATTTGGGGAGACAGAGAAGTTGAGTTTCATCGCTGTCCTCTGTGTGGCTGTATCACACATTATATAACGACGCCAAAATGTGATGAAAGAATCTTCGCTGTGAATATGCGTATGGCAGAAAATGATATTTTAGAAGGTATTTCGGTCAGGGAAATTGATGGTCAGGGCAGTGATGACGGAAACAGATAGATTCATATTAACCCCGGTAAGGATCAGATAAATTGTATAATCCGGAAAGTTGTGCGCCATCAACAACGAAGCTGGTATTCATCCCGCCATAAACGTCACGAATATACTTTTCATTGCGGCCATCTGCCTTGCCTGTTCCGGTTATATATGAGCGCATAAATTATTATATTATTTAAAACGTCTGTCCCGATAAGCTTCTGGTGTTTTTGGCTTTGGTGGGATGGTTTGTTGCGCTATGGGTTTCTTCGATCTCTCCGGCATGATCGAACGCGCCCCTGCGCTGACAAATCTGGAACTTTCTCCTGAAAGTTCCTCCTTTGAGCAATGATCAATTTGGCTGTGTTTTTTTCTTCTCGTTCCCACGCGTGGGAATGCATACCGAATGCAAATATCATTGATATAAACGCGTTGCAAATTCACATTTGCTCACATCAATCATGAGATAAACAATGAAAACCATAAAAAATATGTGTGTCTATTCAAAGTATCCGCTTTCAGTGAGCAAGTGCATTTGAATTACTGAGTGTTTGGTCAATTCTGTTTATTGATGAAGGGAGAGTTGTGGCATTTTTGGGAACGTAAACTACCTGAAATATATGGTGTTAGATGAGTATGACAGTTTGTGTTTTGGTGTAGGGTGTATGTCCCGCTCATTTTACCTCTCCGGCTGAGCGTCGATGAGTCGATCGTTATGTGCTTTGTACTATATGTCACAAACGAGGACACAGAGGAGAGTAAAATGCCTCGTAAAATATCTTATAAAGTAGGTTTTTCATGAAGTTCAAGAGTTTACTTTTTATCGCTTTCTGTTTTGTTTCCAATTCGTCTCTTGCGTCCAGCAGTACTTTGGAGTGCGTATATAAAAAGTATGCAGACCCAGAGGGTGTTCACGTTACAAAGAATGAATTCATTCTTCGATATCTGATTGATCCTGATGCCGATAAAGTTTATGTGTCAGGGAACAATGGTAGTAATGAGGTAGTAAAGGTTCCGGGAAATGACCGCGTATCATTTTTGGAAGTGACTGGGACAGGGAATGTCATGGTGACTACGATTACAAATACTATGGATACGGTGCATAGTAGAAATACAGTTGTTTTTGGTGGTGACTTGATACCATCTCAGTTCTATGGAAAATGCACAGCCAAATAATATGCGCATAAACGATTATGGCGTCAATAACTAGTTTCTTACTATATTCGCACTCCATGCGCCACTGGGCGCGTGCTCCAGAAGCTGCCTGGATCAAAAAAACAATTAGCGCAACATATCATCCACAGCAGCCGGAAACTTCAGCCATATCAAAGCCGGGTTCTTAAAGCATCTGTCCCGATAAGCTTTCCAATGGCATCCCCCTCAACTCATATCCCGGATATAACAAATCTTATCCCCGGAAAATTCAAAGAAGGACTTTCCTTCAACGGCAAGGACTTCGCCCGCTTTCATCCCATTTGGCAGGTCGACCGCTAACACACCCTTATAGTCAATGCCGATGGTTGCGCCGCTGTCGCTCAGGTCAACATAAGTGATCTTCTGCTCACGGGCGCTGAAAAATTTTGCAGATTCATGTGCCAGTTGCTCAAATTCTTCCCGGCCTTCCGTGTGGGTGTTAATCACGCCATTGGATTCGTTTTCAAATACAACCCCGTCATCCAGCAGTGAAAGCATGCCGGGAATATTGAATGTATTGTAGTGATGTACGTATGACTCAACCAGGGTGAGTTTCGCATTGTCGTCCATAAGGAAGTTCCTTGTAGGGATCGGGCGGAATGCTTTTGATTATGTCATGACGGTGTGCGGTATTTTATGAACGGTCATCACAGATTGTGACTATTTTTTATTCAATGTCATCATCAAAATGAAAAATGAGCACCCGGCACAGCTGTCCCGGATGCAAACTACGCTAATCAGTCAGCAAATACTGATATTCCGCGCCCGGACCGGAAACCGGTTCAATCGTAATTACCCGCTGAACCGGGCTGGTGTTACCGATCACCCAGATTTCAATTAAGAGCTGTGTGTCTGCCGCAGGAACCGTGACTGTGAATATGGCTGTGCCGTCGGTCAGGGCCGTGTTCACCAGCCGGCTGCCCGGATCCGGGCGGAAAGTGCCGTCCGTGCTTTGTGTGAAACGGGTGTACACCGACGCATAGCTGCGGCTGCCTGAAAGCGATGTCATGTTTATTTCCAGTGTGATGTCGCGGGTTGACGCATAGTCAAAATCATCAGGCACATTTAAATCCTCCACCGCCTGAGCGCTTGCAGTTGCACCCTGTGTGGCACTGCCGGCGCTGCTTCCACCGCCACCGCCTCCTCCGCCACCGCAGCCGGATAACATCAGCCCTGATAACAGGCATAATACAGATAAAATAGAAGTTCGCTGAATCATCATTTATTCTCCCTGATCAGGTCTACGGTATATAAATAAACTGAGAAGATGCTTTGCTGTTGGTGTACCAGTTTCGTCCCTGAGAACCGCCACTTTCGGCGAACATCTGAAAGTCCGGATATGCTTGCAGCAGGTCAGTACGTTCCGATGGCCACATCCACTCATAAGGAATCAGCAGCGCCCACGGGTGATTTTGTGCGGTTTTAAAGAAAGTCCCGGCGGACGGGTCACTGGCATCAACGCCGAGCTGCCACAGGGTGTCTCCGGCGAATTTTTCAGTTGGTGCACAATCGGGCAGGTGAATTTCCCAGCTGTGCCCCGGGTGGTTAGGTAAACCTTCACCATGATAATAACCCGGTGTGGCAAAGATAAACGGATCGTAAGGCATGGCGATCAGCCCGGAGCTGTCGGCACCGTCTTTCAGATACACATGGAGCTCAAACTGGAACGATTCATCTTCCTTACAGTGGTTCTGGGTGCGGAAATAGGCGCATTGCGATCCTTTTTTCAGTGTTAAATCTTCTGAAATAATCAATATCGCTTCATTGGCACTGTTGTCCAGTCCGCTGTTCTCCTGCAATGTCTGATTATGGTATTGCCGGGTGAGTGCCGTATCGATATCCTGCCGGTTCAGCCCCTGCAAACGGATGGCAAAACCATTGTGATAAGTCGCGCCCATCGCCGACAAACGTCCCTGAATAAAGCTTTTCTTCACCTGACCGTCTTTGACAAATTCCGTCACCCGATAGTGAATCACCACATCGTTCATGTCGTAATCAGCGGTATGCGGCCAGTTATCTTCAAAGGCGACCGTGGCGTAACCGGATTCGCTGGGATAATGTCTGACACTAATACCTTCAGAGGTGACATACACCGGGTGATCTTCCACTTCTCCGGAAGTTGACCCGCCTGTGGCATCCAGGCCGGTTTGTTGACTGAACCGGAAGCGGCTCCAGGTTTGTCCCTGCGTTGCCGAAAACGGCACCGTCAGAAAGAAGGTATTCAGCCCGTCTGACAGAGACTGGTCAGTAAAAATCTGCTCATTGTCGTCAGCAAAATCACCGTCCTGATTCCAGTCAATCCATGCTGAGAGATAACCGGTCGTCGAGGCGTCGATCTGAATAATTGCTTCCAGTCCTGCTTCCAGCGGGGTAACAAAGTTGATGCCGTCTTCATCATTAGTGCCGGTGGTGTCATCGGTCGCTGAACCTGTCATGCCGTCCTGTTCTCCGTCCGGCATACTTTGCCCCAGCCAGGTTTGACCATCGAGCTGGTGGCGCGGGCCGTTTTCTGCCAGCGAGGTGCCGTAGCTGTCCGGGGCATCACCAAAGTCGATTTGGGAATCTTCATCAATCACCGGCGCATTCGCGCAGCGCGCGCCATCATTTTGATTGGAAGAGGGGCCGTCAGCAAATTTGACCGCAGCCACGTTGCCGGAGCTGATATTGGCTTCACTGGATAAATCAATCCGGTAGATCTGGCCGTCCTGATTGCGTGACACATAATAATAGCCGTTGACGTCAAAATAGCCGGCACCGAATGTCCCGGTTTCACCGGTATCGCCGATAAAGTTTGCGGCGCCGGTGTCGGTGTCGAATTCATACAGGTAACCGGAGCCATTATCGATACCGTAGAGTTTGCTGTTACCGGGATGGAAGGCAAAGTCAGTTAAGGAGATTTTCGCGGTGCCGGTGATTTTTTCAACCACCAGAACGGCGTTCGGATCGGTATCCAGCGGGGTCAGGTCAATCCGGAACAAACCTTTATTCTGCCGGTACAGGTAGTAATACTTGTTAAACACATCACCGACAAAAAAAGTATGATCTGTGGGCAGACCAATGGTCGGAATGACACTGGCCTGAAAGTTCTTGTCCAGCCGGACAATCCGTTTCTGGGTGGTGTCATAGCCGAAAATATAGCGGGAATCAAAATCAAAGCCGACGCCATTGATGTTGCTGGCCATCCCGGTGTCACCCTGAATCAGGGTGGTCATGCCGGTCACCAGATTGACGCCATACACCTGCACTGGTTTGGACTGAAACAGATACGCCCGGCTCGGGCAGGTATCAAATGGCGTTGACCAGGCAACACGACTGGTTAAAAGAAGTAAGACAAACAGGGTGATTTTTCTCATCATTATTCCTCTGCATGATGCGTTCGAAGATGGATAATGATGGTTATTTCAAGATATGTGCCTGTTTTAATTTATTGAATTGTAATGATTTATTATGTGGTGACTCATTTTATGCAAATTGACAGTCAGAATGAGAGGCTATCCGGGAAAGGGGATCGCCTGCTGCCTGATGTTCAGGCGTCTTTCGATTCCAGAAGGGCACCTGATTCCAAAAGTTCACTGATGTCTGAAATATTTTTAATCGAATTTTCAAGCTGTATTCTGTTCACGGTGTCGATAAAGAAAGGGTTACCGGAAGCCCCGACAGCGTTCCAGTATTTGTTGATCGAGATGATAACCCGGTTCAAGCAGTGCAGCCGGTTCGTTGCAGATAACGTAAAGTCTGTACATCAGTCGCAAAAAAGCCGGTGATTGCACCATACTCTGGAGCCATATTGGTGACCACACAGCAATCATCTGCTGTCAGAGAAGAGACGCCCGGACCAAAAAATTCCACAAACTCACCTGTCACACCCAGCTCTTAAACGCTGGGAGACGGTCAGGGCAAGGTCTGTGTATTATGCAGTCAGGTTATTTCACTTTGTCGCTATAAAATTCAATCTGAAGTGCTTCAATTTGTCTCGATGCATTAAAATAAAGTGCATAACGGCACAAATACGGTGGCCGGAGGCACGATAGATGGATTTGACGCTGTTTGTTGCTGTGCTTAAATTGTTATGTTATAACATATTGAAAATCACGTGTTCACGGTACAGAAAAATGATTCAGTCGATATTTTCCGGATCAGGCATCATGCGCAGCTCCCACTCTATTCTGACATTGTCCGGCCTCGCACGGGCAGGGCTGGCATCAGTACTGATTCTGCTGCTCTGGCTCGCCATTCACTGGGCGGTGTTACTGCCATGATCAATCTGAATAATCTGGTTGTCGGTTACCAGGGGAAAGGCCTGACAGAACCGGTCAGCGGTAGTTTTGAGCAAGGCAGCTTAACTGCCATTATGGGAGAAAACGGCACCGGTAAATCCACCTTACTGAAAACGATTTGCGGCCTGCTGGCGCCGGTTTCCGGGCATGTGTCTTTTCATCAGAACGTTCAGGCTGAAATGTCGTGGCTGCCGCAGCAGGCAGATATTGACCGCAGTTTTCCCATCAGTGTGTTTGATGTGGTGTCGATGGGATGCTGGCCGGGGCGCCGGATGATATCGGCATTAACCCGTGCTGATACCGAACGGATTAATGCGGCCTTAGACACCACGGGGATTCGTGATTTGGCTGATTACAGTGTAAATCGTCTTTCCGGCGGGCAGTTTCAGCGTATGTTATTTGCCCGGCTGCTGGTGCAGGATGCGCCGGTGATGCTGATGGATGAACCCTTTACCGGCATTGATGCGCAAACGCAGGAGATGCTGATTGCTTTGATTGGTCAGCTCCACCGGGCGGGGAAAACCATCATTACCGTACTGCATAATCCGGAAATGGTGCATACCTTCTTTCCGCAGACACTGGTGATCAATCACAGCTGTTTTCACTGGGGAAAAACCAGTGAGGTGTTATCACAATGTGGCCTGTTTCATCCGCAGTCCGGCGTGAGCCTTCGTTTCGGGTAAACGGGTCAAAGAGGAAAAACAATGACGATGCATATTCTGGATGCTTTTGCCCAGTTTGGTTTTATGCGCCGCTCTCTGGTGGCTTGTCTGGCTTTATCGGTCAGCCTGACCCCGCTGGGCGTGTTTTTACTGCTGCGCCGGATGAGCCTGATTGGGGATGCGTTATCTCATGCGGTACTGCCTGGTGTGGCGATTGGTTATCTGTGTGCCGGGATGTCTCTGATCGCGATGGGGATTGGCGGATTTGTGGCCGGTCTGCTGGTTGCCATGAGTTCCAGCTGGATCAGCTCGGCAACCCGGCTGCATGAAGATTCAACCTTCGCCGGGCTTTATTTAGGCTCGCTGGCGTTAGGTGTGACGCTGGTTTCTCTGCGTAGTACCGGTGTGGACTTATTACATTTGTTATTTGGCTCCCTGCTGGCGGTGGATAACGATGCAATTATTTTTATTGGCATGATTACTTCGGTCACTTTGCTGCTGCTGGCACTGTTTTACCGGGCGATCGTGTTTGAATCTTTTAATGCGGCGTTTTTTCAGGTTCGGTCGAAGCGTTTTCCGTCATTGATTCACGGGCTGTTTATGGCGTTAGTCGTGATGAATTTAGTCGCCGGGTTTCAGATTCTCGGAACGCTGATGACCGTCGGATTAATGATGCTGCCAGCCATTTCAGCCCGGTGCTGGTCGAATCATCTGCCGCTGACACTACTGCTGGCGGCGTTATTTGGTGTGGTCAGCTCGGTGGCGGGGTTGACCTGGTCCTGGTATCAGTCGATTCCGGCCGGTCCGGCCATTGTTTTAACTGCCACGATTCTGTTTCTTTTTTCTGTGTTTTTTGGCATGGAGAAAGGAATTCTACCCGTGCGTAAAAAAGTAAGCGGCTCACCTCCTGATGAGATGGGCTTCAGTCAACTAAGGAATATCAAATGAAACAATTAAAAACCACGGTGCTGGCGTTATTGTTTGCGGTCAGTCCTTCTCTGATGGCAAAAACGCTCGACACAGTTGCCAGTTTTTCGGTGCTTGCTGATATTGTGCAGCAGGTCGGCGGTGATCATGTCAAAGTCACTTCTCTGGTCGGCCCGGATGGCGACCCGCATACCTTTGAACCCGCGCCGAAAGACAGTGTTACCCTGAACCAGGCGGATGTGGTGTTCGTCAGTGGTCTGGGGCTGGAAGGCTGGATGGATCGTCTGGTGAAATCATCCGGTTACCGGCGTGAACTGGTGGTCGCCTCCAAAGGTATTCAAACCCGTTCGATGTTGGAAGACGGAGAAACGATGACGGATCCCCATGCATGGAACAGCGCTAAAAATGGCATGGTCTACGCTCGCAATGTAATGAATGCGCTGATCAAAGCTGATCAAAGCTGATCCGGCGGATGCGGACTATTTCCGCAAACGGGGTAACGCATATATTCAAAAGCTGGAGAAGCTTAACGTCTGGGCAAAACAGAAGTTTGCGGCGATCCCGCAAAGTCAGCGTAAAGTGCTGACCAGCCATGATGCATTTGGTTATTTCGGTGCTGAGTATGGTGTGAAGTTCTTGTCTCCGCTGGGTTTCTCTACAGAAGCGCAGGCCAGCGCGAATGATGTTGGCGAGTTGATTCAACAGCTGAAAAGTGAGCACATTCATGCTTATTTTATCGAGAATCAGACCGATCCACGGCTGGTCAAACAGATTGCAGCAGCTTCTGGTGCGAAGGCGGGCGGAGAATTGTATCCTGAAGCGCTGACCGGAAAAAACGGTGACGCACCGACTTATGTGGATGCATTTACTCACAATGTTGATGTGATGGCTGCCAGTATGAAGTAGCCCTTCACTCAGCCAGCATAAGAATGACGGTTTTCTGTGACGGAAAACCGTCATTTGCCCGTCGCAGGTATTTTTATCGATTACACCCAAGCAACCCTGCATCTTCAGGTTGTTTGGGTATACACTTATATCAATACCACTTAAGCAACACCATTACAGAGACGAGGTTATGCCGATGAAAAATCCGGTTTGCTGGTTTGAGATTTATGTGACCGATATGCAAAGAGCACAACAGTTTTACGAAACAGTTTTCGACACGAAACTGGACGATTTAGACCCCGGTCAGTCTGGGATGGAAATGCGGACTTTTCCTTCCGATATGGAACAGTACGGTGCGGGTGGCGCTTTGGTGAAAATGGACGGTGTTGCTGTGGGGCAGCATAGTGTGATGGTCTATTTCTCCTGTGAAGATTGCAGCGTTGAACAAGTCCGTGTCACTGAAGCTGGCGGCACCATTGAGCGGCCAAAGTTTCCAATTGGCGAGTATGGATTTGTGTCTCTGGTCAGCGATACGGAAGGTAATATGATTGGTCTGCATTCTCTTAAATAACCCTTTTTTCATCGTAGCGTGCTTTTCATGACAGAATCACCGGTGGTTTTTTCGCCGGTTTTTTTATCCTAAATAACTCATTTATCAAGCAAATCTCAGGAAAGTTTTTCCGGGCCTGCCTTTTGTTCTCTGACCGGGACTACCGGATATGGATTTATGACATACACTTCATAGTGTTGTTTAGGTATATTCATCTAATCTGATATCCGCGTTGAGAGGTTGAAACGCTTGACACATAACGTCACAGGAGTCTGTCACATGAGTGAAAGCAAAAAAGACGAATACATCATTGGTGGCTGGACACAGGAAATCCATGTCCAGCCACCTGTCACATTTACCTGCACGATGTATGGCATGGTGACCAATCTCAAAGAGCTGGCGACGGGCACACCGCCGAAACAGTCCTGGAACTGGAGTCCTAAAACAACCCCGGCACCAACGGTGATGCATGGTGATGTGATGTGGACCTATGGCGGGGCAGGCGCCGTGCCGGATGAGATGCCGGCAGCCGATCAGCTGGAGCAAATGGCAGCGACCTGCACCAAAGGTTCATGGGCGGGGGTTGATTTTGATAACGAGAGCCGGATGAACATCGACAACGTGATTGCGGTGATGAAACAGCTTAAAGCCAGTGACTGCCAGACCAGCTACACCTTCCTTGCCGGGGCAGATTATGTGAATTCAGGTGACAGCACGGTTCAGGCGGTTTCAGACAGCGGTGTGTGCGATCGGTTTGTACTGATGTGTTACGGTGGAAAAATGTGGGGGATGGATGACATCAAACGTTATGTCAGTGCTGCCATAGAGAAAACCATTGAAGTGTATGGCGTACCGGCGAAGCAGGTGATACTCGCCCTTACACCTGATGGTTTAACTGCTGAGAATCTGGATTATTTTCTCCAGCAGGTGAAATCCCATGATATCGGTGGCTTATTTATCTGGAACTTCCAGTTGCTCAAGCCTGAAGATCTCGAAACCATCTGTACTGAACTGGGTATTTCGTCGCTGGAATATATGTAATATACCCAAACAACCTGTATATATTCAGGTTGTTTGAGTATACATGTCAAACACTAACCGAAGTGAAGCAGGGATTTGGTTTAATGATGATTTGAAAGCAGATTGGTACTGATAAATCTTACCGGGACAGACACCTCATGAAGCTTACGGGAGCATCAGAAATGTCTGTCCTTTTTATTTTTGCT
This sequence comes from Vibrio quintilis, assembly GCF_024529975.1. Lineage (GTDB taxonomy): Bacteria > Pseudomonadota > Gammaproteobacteria > Enterobacterales > Vibrionaceae > Vibrio > Vibrio quintilis. Next base: position 252,922 of record NZ_AP024898.1, read on the forward strand.
TTTTGTTATTTAACGGCTATCTGTTATTGTCAGCTGATACCAAAAGGACACCCTGATGATTCAACCATTACCCGGTACCGATGCTACTGCTTTCTCTTTATCTCAGCGTTGCTTTGCAGAGCTGCGGCGCATATATGTGCCGGTGAGGAAAGCACGGCGTGAAAAATATGCAGATAACGGGCGCTGGCAGTGGTTTGGTTATGTCCTTGATGCGTGTTTAATCGCCGTTGTGGAAGCAAAATATGAAGGTACTGAACTACATCTGAGCACACTGGCGGTTGAGAAAAAGTACCGGCGTAAAGGGATTGCCCGTAAGCTTATTGATGGCGTGATTGCCAATTATCCGAAAGCTCAGTCGGTGTCACTGTGGTGTGTTGCCCAGACGGGCAACATTGAGATTTTCGAAGCACTCGGCTTCAGTGTCTGTCAGGTTGTCACATCAGAGCTGTTTGAACTGACTGATGGCGCTGAAGCGACTGAAGTGCAGTTACGCAGGATGATCACGACCTGACAGATTCATCAGACAGGCTAAGCTTATGCCATCACATCAGGCAACACATAACTCACCACATTGGGATGGAATCTGACCCAAAGGCCGGGATTATTATCCAGCTGCTTATTCCGCTCGTCTGCATCGTCAGACAGGGTGGTATTCAACACATTGTTATAAGTGATTTTTTTCGCGGGGGCGGTATCCGCATCCACAACGGACTGGACGATTTTTTTCGCACTTAAAATGGCTGCAGGCCCCAGCGTAAGGATGTATTTTGCATTGCGGCATTCCGCTTCATCTGCTGCATTTACTGTGCTGCCACCGGCCTTAAATTTGGTGATGTGGTGTTCCAGAATCGACTCTGAAATCGGAATGATACCCGCAATATCGTTAACGCCGGCCCCCGAGCCCGGTTTGATATAGGCGAGGTGAGAAGCGCCTTCCGCTTCCGGGCCATGACCGAGAAAGAAGATATCCGGACCGCCGAGTGCATTCATTGTCTCAAGATACTGGTCCAGAGCGGCGGAGATGTTGTCACTGTCTGTTTTCATCGGGGTAAAGGATTTTATTTTGCGGAAAAAATCCTCTCCCAGTAACCGCTCAAAATCCCGCACGAAACTGAGGCTGTTCTCCATCCGCATGGGGGCCAGCGCATCCTGAGTGAAGACATTGAGGCGGGCAAGAAACGTGTCTGCCGACGACCCTTTCGCCAGTTCACCCAAATGTTGATGAAGTGCCTGCGCACCACGCCCGCCGAGCAGGACGATATTGATGTCTCCGTCTTGACTGTCAGCGACGGATTTCAGCTCATGAAACATTGCCAGTCCGACGGCTTTTTCATCCGCCAGCACCACAGGTTCAATTGTGCGGGGCGTTGTCAGGCGAAGTGGTTGTCCCTTTTGGGCAATCCAGGTGTTTCTATCGGTAGAAATAGTCTGCATATTCTTACTCTTAACGTAAAATACCGGGGTGATTTAATTTTGCGCGATGCGGCCGGGTTTCAATCCCGTCACATACATGGTTTCGTCACATACATTATCTGGCCCGATTGTAATCCTCACGGATGTTGATTGAAAAACATTTTCCTGTGTCTGTGTTTTCACATTGTGAAGGTTACGCCGTGTCCCGGTTTTTACATTGCCTGCAATATACGACAGCGAATGATCCCTGAGCATATGCTGTGTTTGATGCTGCTGACCTGTGGCTGAAACACCGGCTTTAAAGCTTGCGCCCGGTTAACAGAAAATGTTCCCAGTCTTTGCGGCCCCGTTTGCGCGCAGCACGAACGGCACTTTGCACATCATAAGGAATCCGGTGAAAACTGACCTGCCATTGCCCGGCTGTCGTTGCCTCTTCTAATATCGCATAAGATGCCTTCGCGGTGTAATTTTGCATCGAATGCAGATGGGGTTCATCGTCTGTATAGGCCTGTAGACCGATACTGCCGGGGTTAATGACCAGCTGATGAGTTGAAAGTTCGACACAGCGTGGCAGGTGGGTATGTCCGCATAAGATCACCGGTGCTGTAATGCCATTTAACAACCGGATAATTTCCTGGTCCGGTTTCAGTTCCGGTTTCCCGGAGCGGGTGTCTTCCAGCAGGTAAACCAGATCATCTTCCGGTGTGCCATGGCAGGCATAAATATCGGTGGTGATTTGTTTATCGAACGGTAACTGTTTCATCCAGGCAAGCGGCGCGTCGCCTAAATCGTCGAGAATAAACTGCATGGTTGGGTTGGCGTCAATTTCATCCTGCGTCGCTTCATATATCTGCCGGTCCTGATTGCCGGAAATCGTGATGACATCTAACGTTTGCAGGCAGTCGTAGGTTGCCCGCGGGGCAATCGGGCCATACAGAATATCACCGAGATTAATCAGCGTCGTTGCGCCTCTGCTTTTCGCATCAGCGACCACGGCTTCAAGTGCGTAAATATTGCTGTGAATATCTGACAGCACGGCAAATTTTTCCAATGTATTCACTCCCTGTGATTGTTGATATTCAATCGTTTTATACCCAAACAACCTGAATCCTGCATCTTCAGGTTGCTTGGGTATATATCTGACGGTCCTGAAGCAAATTATCACTAAAAGCGCATGAAAGACAGCATGTCTGGATTTGAATAAGGCGATCTTAGCGCAATCCTGATGCTTTACAGGTTAGTTATCTGTCCGGTAATAAATCAGACGGTCAACCAGTTGGATCAATATTTCTCACTCTTTTCTTTACAAGAGCTGAACAATGATCAATATTCATGCATATTAAGTTGTTGCATATTTGGTTTTTCGTAGTTGGCGAATACATCGGGTAATAATAACTATGGCGTATGAGTTACCAGACGCAGTCGCATTACATGTCCGCTTCCGGTCGGAAGCGTATCAGTTGTTCGAAAAAATCGGGGAAGGTGGCTTTGGACAAGTATACAAAGCCATGCAAAACCGGACGAAAAAATATGTTGCGATTAAATTTCTCACGCTTTCCCCATCTGAATCAGCACAAAAGCGGCAGCGCTGCATTGCCCGTTTTCATCGTGAATGCGATCTTATCCGGCGCCTGAACCATCCTAATATCGTCTCTTTGATTGATAAAGGCCAGCAAGAGAACGATCTGCTGTATGCGGTTTATGAATTTGTTGACGGTATCACGCTGAAAGACCAGCTGGCTCAATACGGGCCATTGTCGGCGGTGGATGCGGCGGATATCATGGCTGGTGTGCTCGATGCGCTGGCACATGCGCATGAGCAGGGAATTATTCACCGGGATATCAAACCTGCCAATATCATGCTTTATCATGTCGGTGCCAGACGTCATGTCAAAGTACTGGATTTTGGTATCGGGACATTCAAACATGATGTCAGACATGATGATTACCAGACGCTGACGCTGACACAGGAAACACTCGGCACGCCGACCTATAGCGCGCCGGAACAGTTACGCGGCGAGCCTGCACTGCCGCAGACAGATCTGTATATCTGGGGGCTGGTTTTTCTGGAGTGCCTGACCGGCAGGCCTGTGATGAAAGGCAGTAGTTTAGCTTCCGTATTCCACCAGCAGCTTAGTGCGGCGAATGTACCGCTCGGGCCGCTGGCCGGGCATCACTCTGCGTTGTTTTTCCGGCGTATTCTCAATAAAAAGCCTTTGGAACGGCCCGGCAATACCGTTGATGTTTATCAGGAATTTTGTCAGCTTCATTTTGCGGATTTGGTTGCTGAGCAGACGACATCTACTTCAGGTATCGCGCTGTATGAAGCCGGTGTGAATGATGACATGACGCTGATGCAAACGGCCCGGACCGGTTATTCTCAAATCACCGAGCGCAAACAGATATCTGCCCTGAGTGTGATTGTGACTTGCCGGTCATCTGAAAATGAGTCAGCAAATTCATTGCCTGCATTCCGGGATGTGATTGAGATGATTCATGCGGATCAGCTTCAGCAGTGTATGGATATTGCGGTGCGCTATGGGGCGACACATGCCGGTACATCAGGCGACACCATCCTGTTTTATTTTGGTTATCCCAATGTGAGTGATAACGACAGCAGACTCTGCGCACGGGCAGCACTGGATATATGGCGGAATTTCACAGACAGACAAACACAGGTTGCCGATCAGCATGGTTTGATCAATGAAATCAGAATCGGTCTGGAAGCCGGAATGATGCGCAGTATTGCCGGTGAGATGCCTGTTGGTACGGTTGCCAACACGGCAACAGAGTTAGCCCGGACTGCGCAGCCCGGTCAAATCCTCTGTACGTCACAGGTGCGGGCTTTACTGCAAAATCAGCTGATTTTTGCGCCGGTTGAAAAACGGGCTTTACAACCGTCAGAACTTTATTTTTCGTCAGAACTTTATTTACTGCAGGGAGAACGACTCTCTGAAGCCTTTGGTTTTTTGCGCAGTGCGCAGAAACACCAGGCTTTTTTTGGCCGGGAAGCGCTGCTGAGGCAGCTGGTCGCCCGGTGTACGCAGGGCGATAAAAAGCAGAACCGGGAAGATGACAAAGACCATACCCAGCCGCGATTATTTCATATCCGCGGGGAAGCGGGTATTGGTAAATCCCGCTTACTGTCAGAGCTCAGGGAGCAGCTGCCACATCAAACACACTGGATGATGCAGTGTTTGCCTGAACACCAGAACCATGCTTTATATCCGGTGCTGAGTCAGGTGATGATGCGCTATCAGCTCAGTCAGAATCCGGAGCAGAAACTGAGCAAAATAGCAGCGCAACTGCCTTGTGAGTCCGAAATGAAAGACAAGTGTCTTGCGGTGCTTTGGGTCTGGTTTCATCCGCTGTTCAATGCTCCGTCAGGCTGCTTGCATCAGGATGCGCTGCAACACCGGCAGTTACTGGCAAATATGTCGCCGAAGCAGCAGCGTGAGTGCCTGTTTTTATCGCTGAGTCAGCTGTTGTGCCTCTCTTTGACTGAGCCTGCTTCATCTGAGACGGTACAGGGTCATTCGACACAATCCGCCGTCACAGACAAGAACATTCTGTTTATATGTGAAGATTTACACTGGGCCGATCCAACCACGATTGCGTTTATTGATTATTTCATCGGTTCTGCACCGTTTCATAAAGGGAATGCCCGCTGGATCAATACCTCAAGAACGGCTCTGCCTGCTGTACTGAAAAAACATCCGGGCGATGTGCTGGTGCCGGGAAAACTCAGCCATCAGGATTGTCGGGCATTTATTCTTGCCCTGTTTGAGTCTCAGCCGGTCAGCGAGCCGGTGGTTGATTTACTGACCCAACGTTGCGATGGCAATCCGCTTTTTCTTGAAGAACTGGTGACTTATCTCCGTTATCAGAAGATGGTGCATCAGGTCAATGGCCGTATTGAATTTATCTCAGATGAACCGGATGCCCACATTCCTGAAACATTGCGGGAATCTTTGCAGTATCAGCTGAACCGGCTGACGTTTGCCAGAGAGACGGCGTTACTTGCTGCTGCGATAGGCCGCTCGTTTAGTCAGGCATTACTGCTGCTGGCATCGGACAAAGACAAAATGCAGCTGCAGGTTGACCTGGATGAGTTACAGCGGGCAAAACTGATTTTTATTCAGCGTAGCGTGACCGGAAATCACTATGTGTTTCAACACGCACTGATTCGTGACGCTATTTATGAAAGTGCCGCGAATCAGCCCGGCATTCATAAACAAATCGCGCTGGCGCTTGAGGAGATATCCGGTACGGAACAGTATCCACCGGCACTGTCCGGGTGGCATTGGTCAAAAACAGACACGCCTGAACGGGCGATTCCCTGCTATTTGCAGGCCGGCGAAGCCGCATCCGAAACATTTGTGATCGATGATGCAGTTTATTATTTCGATAAAGCCCTGTCGCTGATGACAGATGCTTCGGCAGCTCTTTATCCCGGACAAACACCGGAATCAGAAGCCCTGCGACAATATGAACTGACCGCGCATACCGGCCTGGCAGATAGCCTGATGAAGCAGGCCCGCTATCTGCCTGCAAGGCAGCATTATCAGTCGGCGATTGATGTATCCGGTGAACGTGATCCTTTGCAAAGCGCACAGCTTTGTATCCGGTGTGGCAGTGCCTGGGAAGGGCAGCATCATCATCAACAGGCGTTTGCGGCTTATGATCAGGCAGAGCGTTTTCTGGCGGTTCAGTCTCAGCATACACTGGCGTGGTGGCGAACCTGGCTCAATGTCAAAGTGACCCGCCTGTACGCCTGCTACTGGCAAAATGATATTGCCGCGATGCAACAGCTGATTGAAGAAGTCACGCCTGAAATCGACAGGATTGATGATCCGCTGGCAAAAGCACAATTTTTCGATGCAAGGCTGCAGTTTCGATTCAGGCACACACGTTACAGGCTGACGGATGCGGATGTGGCGATTGCCAGAGCTGCGTATCAGGCTGCACAGGAAACACCTGACAATGGGTTACAGATTCATACTCTGTTCAGTCTGGGGTTCTGCTGTCTTTTCTCTCAGCATTTTGAGGAGGCCGGTACTTATCTGCATCAGGCACTGGCACGGGCGGAGAAAGAAGCCGAGACCACACTGAAAACCCGTTGTTTCACTTATCTGGCTGTTCTTTACCGCAGGCAGGCCCAGCCAGAGGCCACGGGTCATTTTGCAGAGCAGGCGATGGCCTGTGCCGAAGCCTCTGATATGAATGGCTATATTGCCATTGCGGCAGCGAATCTGGCATGGGTAGCCTGTAGACATCACGCGAATGAGCAGGCTCTGGTCTATCTGAAGCGGAGTCAGGACATCTGGCAGACACTGTCTGCTGAAACACCATTTCCGATGCAATGGCTGGCATTACTGACGGAGCTGGAGCTGCTGGTGACTGCGCCGCATCTGTTTACGCCGGAGCAGATAACCAGGCGGCTGGGCGCTGTGGTGACGACGTTAACCGATACCCGTCAGCAATGGCTTCCCGACAGTATGATACAGCCACTTCAGGATGCACTCAGACACAAACCGCAAACACGGGATGATTGTTATCCGTTATTCAGCGCAGCTATAGAGGAATCCAAAAGACTGGGTTATCTCTGAAATTAATTACAACGATGAGGAGAAGTTATGTATATTGAATTATCAGAGCCATATATTATCGGCGGTCAGATTACGTCCCGTTCTCAGGATATCTTTGTTATCAGGGAAAGCGGAGAATATGCCTCATTACTCAAGTATGAGGATTACACCAGCGCCACAGTAAGAAAGCTTGAATGGTGTTACAGCGAGTCCGATTATCACTTCTTTTTTGGTGCCGGCGGGCAGTTGCGGCCCATGAATATCACCGGGCCGGTCCTGAGTAAGGTGATTCCGTGGAATCTGGAAACGGCACAGTATCCTGAAAGTGTTCATCGTGATGAAATTAAGCCGGGTTACATGCTTGACCTGCGGGTGTTGCAAATGTCCCGGTTTAACCCGCCACGCTGGTTTGAACATTCGCCGCAGGAAAGGCGTGATACGCCCATCCGCCAGATTAAATCGCTTTTACCTGAATATTTGCCGGATATTTCCTATCTTCCGCTGATTGCCTCCAATCAGTTATGTGATCCGGTTGAAGAAAACTTATATATTGCTTCTTATGTGAATCCGCTGAAAGTCCGGGACTGCAATCAATTCTATCCTTATCACATTCATTATATCAGTACCAAAGAGCTGGATAGCTTTGAGCAACTTGATCTGAAAAACGGGCAGGTGATTGATCTGAACGGATTGAATCAAACGATAGATCGTCTGAAAAACGCACTCATTCAGACGCCTGACAGTGACGAAATTAAAACACAGTTAAATCAGGAGCGTCAGGTTCTTGCTGCACAATCACTGGCCCGTTTTTACCGGAATGCCGGTGTTCAGGCCGGCGCACTGAACCCGGAAGATGTGCTGGGACAAGTCAGCCAGAATCAGGTTAAACATGCGCAGGTGATGCGAGCGGACCGGGCGACTGTGTGTATGGTGGCAAATTTAATGAGCTTTCTGTAACGGTCTGGTGTATTTGTGTTGAAAATAAACCGGACTGAAATCAACGTCAGATATTCGAATAAGGAAATGTCATGGCTTCTCTCAACTATTCTCATGCACAATATCCGGTTTTCCTGAAAGCATTTCATCAGTTTGGCCGGTTATCGGCGAAGGTGGATACCGTGATTGATTTTCCGGATGCTTCGCGCATCCATGCTGTGGTTGAATGGCATGATGCCTGGTATTTGCGGGATTTAAGTAAAAATGGTGTTCGGGTCAATGGTCATCTGATTTCTCCTCATCAGCCTTATCTGCTTCAGGTTCAGGATCAAATCTGTTTTTCCGGCTATCAGGATGCGCCGTTTGTGGTTGCGGATCTTGAGCCGCCCAGAGATCTGCTGGTGCCGGAAACGGACAACGCCGATCCGGATATCAAGCCGATTTATCTGGAACGGTATCATTTTCTGCCCAGTGAAAATTCACCTGAGATTGTCCTTTTTTATAATATGACGGTTCAGGAATGGCAATGTGAGCATGTTGAAAACGGTGAGACTTATCCGCTGAGAGATGGTGAGATGCTGCAATTTTCCCATCATGCATGGCGGTTAATCAAAGGCGTCGACACCGGCATAGAAGAAACCGTACAGTTCAATACTCAGACAAACGATGAGCTGTGCTATATCTTCAATATCAGTCAGGATGAAGAATTGACCGAACTGATCATTCGGGATCACAATCATCAGATTGACTGTGAAGTCCGCAGCCACCATTACTTAACCGCTCTGCTTGCACGGTACAAAGCGGAAGATCTCAAACAGCATGTTCCGGAATCAGAGCAGGGCTGGCGTTCTGTGATGCAGCTGATGAAAGATATGGGGCTGTCAGAAACTCATCTCAATATTCAGATTCACCGGGCTCGTAAGCAGATACAGGATGTGTTGTTATCAGAAGGTCTCATGGTGCCTGATTTTATTGAACGTAAACGGGGACGGGTCCGGCTTGCGGTGCGGGATTATCAGGTGATAAAAGGGAGCAGGCTGGAGGTGGACTCCAGGCATTTGTCTTAAATTATTTTTGCCATCAACAGGAAGTTTTGCATGGAGATTGAACTTATGCCGCTCAGCCCGGATGAATCCGGGCTGACTTTTGATATTTTTAAGCAGTATATGAAGCCGATCGTTGATGAGGCATTGGGCTGGGATGAAGCATTCCAGCGCCATGGTTTTACGACCAGTTTGCAGCCCGAATGGTTTCACTGGGTGATACATCATGGTCATCAGGCTGGTTTGATTTGCCGGTAATCAAACAGGAGACGTAAAGAAAGGACACACAATCCATGTGGATGTGTGTCCTTCATTATTTGACCGGATGGTGTATAAAGGATTCGGAACCGTCGCTAATTGTTATTGAGAGACACATAAGTATTATCAGAGCCAAACCCGATAATATCACTCAGCCCGTCACCATTGACATCGCCCAGCAACCGCGGATGCTGGCTGATTTTCCAGCCTCCGGAATAACCGAAAGTTTTAACCGCCATCTGCGCTGCATCAAATCCGGCCCCGGAAGAGAGCGACACATAAACGCCCTGATTGCCAAAGCCAACAATGTCTTTCATGCCGTCTCCGTTGACATCAACGAGCTTGCGCAGGTGCTGTTTGATCCGCCAGCCGTTTGCCAGGCTATAGGCTTTGGTCCAGGCCGCCGGAGATGAGAAGCTGCTGCCGGTGGATAATGCTACATAGGTTGCATTTTTGCCAAAACCGACAATGTCATCATTCCCGTCGCCATCGACATCAGCGAGTACCCGGGGATGCTGACTGACCCGCCAGCCCTGGTTCTGAGCCATATCTTCCAGCCAGTAAGCCGGGGTGGTAAACCCACTGCCGGTGGAAAGCGCGACATAAGGGCCATTACCGGCAAAGCCAACCACATCGGCCAGTCCGTCGCCATTCACATCAGCCATTGTCCGGGGGTGTTTATTGATTCTCCATCCCTGATTGAATCCATATTGCTCAACCCACGTCGACGGTGCGCTGAATCCGTTGCCTGTCGATAACGCAACAATCACGCCGCCATCGGCAAAACCAATGATATCGGCCATACCATCGCCGTTCACATCGGCAACCTGACGCGGGTGTCTTAGTTTGCGCCATCCCTGATTATATCCGAACTGCTGTACCCATAATTTCGGTGTGCTGAATTCGCTGCCGGTAGACAGAGAGACATAAACACCTTCCTTACCGAATCCGATAATATCAGCCAGCCCGTCACCATTTGCGTCTGCCATCACCCGTGGATGAAGCGGCACCTGCCAGCCATACATTGGCGTATAATTTTTTACCCATAGTGCCGGGGCAGCAAATTCAGTCCCGCTGGAGAGTGAAACATACACGCCTTCTTTTCCGAAGCCGACAATGTCTTTCAGCCCGTCACCATTGACATCCGCAATCATGCGCGGGTGTTGCGTTGTTCTCCAGCCATCGTTATATCCGTATGCAGCATTCCATACTTCTGCTGCACTAAACAAAGTGGAAGCGGCTGCTTCCTTTTCTAACAAGAGATTTTCAGACTCACTCTCTGCGTATGCCACACCACTGCACAAAAGCAGAGTACATATAGTTAAAACCCTTTTTTTAATCACTTGATTCCCCTTGTGTGATTTTTTGTGTTGATTCAGGAATGGTATTGATTGTCCCTGCGGGTTGACCAACCTCTGTGACCGGCATTTATCTGACTGATAAATCAATCAGATAAACACAACAGCGGCGAGAAAAGAGAGATGGAAATTTTGGTAAAACCCGCAAATAAATACGCAACTAATTGTATTTTTATTTGTGTGGCTCTGATGTGATATCTGTTAAGCAATCAAATGCATTTGATATTGTTTTACATAATATGTTCGGCGGTTGTATTCCCGGATGCTTCAGGCTATCAATCCAGACTATCAATCTGACCTCACGAGCCGACAGAACCCCCGCATTCAGTCAGAATATTCAACGCAACACAATGAAAAAAAGAGTCGTTGATGCAGCGTTGTGGTCAGTGTCGTCACTTTGAAAGAGCGCAAAATAACCAGAAAGATTGATGTGGTGCCCGGGAAATGCCAACACTGGCAACCCGGGAAGCCTGCGGTTTTTTTATGCCCGGTAAAATGCGCCGGGATGTGAAAACACCGGATAAGCCGTGCTGACAGAGGAAGTGAATATACCCAAGCAACCTGCATCTTCAGGTTGCTTGGGTATAAATCTTAAGACTTTTGCCACACCAGCAGAAAATTATTCGCCGGCATGGGGATCTTCTCGATCAAATCCAGCCCTTTTGCCCACGATGCTAACTCCTGAATATCGCGGATGCCGCCGAAATGTTGCTGCTTCAGTGACTGGTCAAATTCCCGGTTACTGTCGGTGGTAAAATCGCCATTGACCTTCATCGGACCATACTGGCAGAAAATACCGCCTTCCGGCAGATGCTTTGCGACCATTTCCATCATGGTTTTCGCTTCTTCCGGCTGCATGATGTGCGTTGTATTGGCGGTAAAAACTGCATCTGCATTCACCTCCGGCCAGTCATCCTGACCGAGAGTAAAAGCGGCGGGTGCAGAAAGGTTGCCTGAGTCTGATGATGCTATCCACGCATGAATGCTGGCATGGTTTTGTGGCATATCACTGGTGTGCCAGTGCAGATGTGGCATGTTGGCAGCAAAGAACACCGCGTGCTGTCCGGTGCCGGAGCCAATTTCTAACACATGGCGGCTGTGTTTCAGGTGGCGGGTGAGCTGCTCAAAAATCGGTTGCTTATTTCTTTCAAATGATGGGCTGAAACGTTTTGACATAATAAATTCGTTTGCTTAATCAGTTTGTTACAGTGTTCATGAATTATCTCATGATCGCAAGTTGTTGCTGTGATACTTTTCTGAGTTTGTCTCTGGACTATATTTATACCCAGACAACCTGAAAATACTCTTGATTGAATAAGGAACCGGTGTGAAAGGGAAAATCGTTGAATGGCATGATGAAAAAGGCTATGGCTTTATCGCTGTTGCGGATCAGGAACGGCGGATATTTCTTCATGTCTCTGAACTGAAGCATCAGGGATTACGCCCGGGACTCAATGATCAGGTGAGCTTTGAAACCTGCGAAGATAAACGCAAACGACTGCGGGCGGTCAATGTATCGGTGACCAGTGTCAAAGCCATTCCGCCGACGGTTTTGTTTGGCTGCTCTTTTTTAGTTTTTGCCTGTGTTTCCCCGCTAACGCTCCATAGTCATCTGTTTTTAATTCCCCTTTACCTTGTGTTGAGCCTGTTCACCTGGCTGATGTACGCATGGGATAAAAAGGCGGCGCAGCTGGGTCAGTGGCGGACAGCAGAAAACTCGTTGCATTTATTAGCCTTAGCCGGTGGCTGGCCCGGCGCTTTACTGGCTCAGCATCAGCTGCGCCACAAATCCAGAAAGCAGCCGTTTAAAACCATCTTATGGCTGACGGTGCTGCTGAATATCACAGCATTCTGCTGGACATTCACAGACTCAGGCTCTGAGAAAATTCAGTTGGTGGCAGATTTGATTTTAAATCTTTAGCTTTTCTTAACCGGCTGAAAATCAACACAGAAGAACAAAAAATCCTCCCTTAAGTTTCCCTTAAGTTTTCCCGCTTAATCTTTCAATCAAAGTTCAGGCGAGGAATTCAATATGTCAGTAGCACTCAACCATGCTTCCGTCCGTTTAACAGTGATTGAACCGCACCATGCACTGCGTCAGCGTGCCGAGCAGTATGTGGTTGACCGGTATGCCTCGGCATTTGATGCGCAGATCGAAGCCTTTATGCCGGTGTTTCTGGCGCTGGTGCAGCAGGACGAGATTCAGTCAGTCTGTGGTTATCGCGCTGCGGCTGAAGACACTCTGTTTCTGGAGCAGTATCTGGATTACCCGGCAGAGCAGCTGATTTCTGAACATTTCTCACAGCCGGTCAGTCGTGAGTCTCTGATTGAATTCGGGCAGCTGGCTGCATTTTCAAAAGGCTTTTCTCCCCTGCATTTTTATTTGATCACCCGCCATCTTGCTGCCCTGAATTATCAGTGGTGTATCTGCACCGTGACTGACCCTTTATTTGCGCTGATGAAACGAATGGGACTCAACCCGGTGGTGATTGCGCAGGCCGACCCGGCGCGGGTTGAAAATGCGCATTTGTGGGGCCGTTATTACCAGACACAGCCGAGGATTGTTGCCGGGAACATCCGTCAGGGGCTGCAATACCTGCAACAGTACATGAGCTTACGAACCGGACAGGAATAATTTTTATGAAAAGCCAGATCATTTCAGCTTTAGCTGAACATGCACAACACCATGGCGATCGAGCTGCTTTTACCGGCAGAAGCCACACCGGTGCTGCTTTGGTGCTGACTTATCGTCAGCTATGGGAACAGGTTCAGAAATATGCGGCATATTTTCAGCAGCATTCTGCCCGCTGCATTGCTATTTATGCCGAAAACAGTCCGGCATGGCTGGTGGCCGATTTAGCGGCTATGTATGCAGGCATTCCCTGCTTACCGGTGCCGAAGTTTTTCAGCCGCCAGCAAATTAAACATGTTTTATCTCAGACTCAGGCGGATGTGCTGGTTTACGATCAGCCGCTGGCAGACTTTTCTGCAGGGAGTGAAGAAAAAATCTGTGATGAGTTATTCATCGGGCACCGGGCTCTAGCGCCGGTCTCTGAATCTGTGCCGGTGATTTTACCGGGGACAGTCAAGATTACGTTTACCTCCGGTTCTACCGGGCAGCCGGAAGGGGTGTGCCTGAGCCAGCAGAATCTGGATGAAGTCACCCGGAGCCTGGCGGAAGCCATCTGCCCGTGTGAAGGATTAGAAAAGCATCTGGTGATGCTGCCACTGTCGACCCTGCTGGAGAATATCACCGGCGCTTATGTGCCTTTATATCTTGGCGTGACATCTGTCGTGCCGGATGGCAGCTCGGTCGGGTTGCGTGGTTCAAGTCAGTTTGATGCGTTGCAGTGGATGCAAATGTTACTCGAATCCCGGCCAGACACTATGGTGCTCACACCGGCACTGCTGCATGCACTGGTGACGTTAAGTCAGCACCATGCTGAAGTGGTTTCTTCGCTAAAGTTTGTTGCAGTCGGCGGGGCGCATGTGCCGGAGTCCGTGCTGGAGCAGGCGCGCCGGGTGGGTATTCCGGCTTACGAAGGCTATGGTCTGTCTGAATGTGGCTCCGTGGTGGCGCTCAATACGCCGCAGTATGACCGGCCCGGAAGCTGCGGGAAAGTGTTGCCGCATGTTCAGGTCCGGATCGCTGAAGATGGCGAAGTGTGGGTGAAAGATGGCATTGCACTCGGTTATCTCGGACAGCCATTCGCTCAGACCTGGCTTGCAACCGGTGATTTAGGTGAACTGGATGCACAGGGGCATCTGTTCGTCCGGGGCAGAAAAAAGAACCAGATAATTACCAGCTTCGGCCGGAATATTTCTCCGGAGTGGATCGAAGCACAGGCACAGCGCTGGGAAGCGTTGAGACACTTTTTTGTCACGGGGGAATCGCAGGAACGCTTATCCGCAGTGTTGGTTACCCGTGATGTGCAGGCCGCTGTGGAAGCGGTTCAGGCCCTGAACGACACCCTGCCGGATTACGCGCAGGTATGCCAGCTGATTTTTATCAAAGACCCGGAGACTTATCTGTCCTTTCTGACGGCCAATCAGCGCCCGAGACGGACAGTGATCGAACAACAGACACAAACATGGCTGAAAGAACCCGGTTTATACCGGGACACGATCGCCATTATCACACTGAATTCAACGATTGACACTTTAGAGGTATCCCTATGAGCCATTTTTTTGCCACTTTACAGGAAGCAACCCGCCCGGCGAGAGAAGCCATGCTGAGTGCACCGATTGTCGCCGACTGTGAGTGCGGTGATATTTCCCTGCCGCAGTATCATCAGTTCTTAGCGCAGGCCTATCATCATGTAAAACACACGACACCACTGTTGATGGCCTGTGGTGCCCGTCTGGGTGAATCCCATGAGTGGGTCAGAGCTGCGGTTGCAGAATATATTGAAGAAGAAATTGGTCACCATGAGTGGATTCTGAATGATATTCAGGCGTGTGGCGGTGATGCGGATGCCGTACGCAACAATCAGGGCGAAGGAGCAATGGGCATGCCGATAGAGCTGATGCTGGCTTATCTGTATCACAATATCGATCGCGGTAATCCGCTGACCCTGTTTGGCATGGTATGGGTGCTGGAAGGGACCAGTGTCGGAATTGGTGCTCAGGTCGCCAGACAGGTCAAAGAAACGCTGAACCTGCCGGATGAAGCGCTGACGTATTTAACCTCTCACAGTGAGCTTGATCAGGAACACATCCGCTTCTTTGCGGAATTGATGGATAAGATTGAAGACCCGCAGGAACAGGCGGTGATTATCGAATCAGCTAACATGGTGTTCCATCTGTATGGTCAGATGCTGCACTCACTGACAGCTGCGGCTTAAATGAATCCGGGAGTGAATGAAGATGCATTTAATCAACAGACGATCGGGAATGGTTTCAGTGGCGCTGGCAGCTTTTGCCTGCACACTTCCGGCTCAGGCAGCACCGGATGAACAACTCAGTTCCATCCAGAAAAAATGGGCAGAATGCCAGTATCAGTCAAAAGATGAAGATAATCAGATTTACTGTATGGAAAATCTGGTGAAAATGAGTGAAAAAGCGCTGAAGCAGCAGCCGGAACGGCCGGATTTAAAAGTCTGGCTGGCGATCAGTCAAAGCTCACTGGCAGGGGCTGATGGCGGGATGGGCGCACTTTCTCTGGTGAAATCAGCTAAAGTGTTACTTGAGGAAGTCATTGAGCAGGCACCGGACACACTGGCCGGGTCTGCCTATACCAGCCTGGGGTCATTATATTATAAAGTACCGGGGTGGCCGATTGGGTTTGGCAGTGATAAAAAAGCAGAGAAGATGCTGAAAAAAGCGCTGACAATTAATCCGGACGGTATCGACCCAAACTATTTTTATGGTGATTTTCTGGCGGAAGATGGCCGCAAAAAGCAGGCAATTGAGTACCTGCAGCGTGCCGCAAAAGCGCCGCCCCGGCCGGGCCGGGAACTGGCAGATAAAGGACGGCAGGCAGACATTGCCAAACGTCTGAAAGATTTAGGTGTGTAATGAGATTATTGTTAGTCGAAGATGATGTACTGCTCGGTCAGTCAATGGTCACGGCACTGAGCCGTCAGGGGTATACCGTTGACTGGCTGGAGCGCGGCAGCGGTGTGGTTACGGCGTTAAAAACCGAGCAGTTTACTGCTGTGATCCTGGATTTGATGCTGCCTGATATCGGTGGATTTGAAGTGCTGAAATCCATTCGCCGGGCCGGATATTCAGTGCCGATTATGATCTTAACTGCCCGCGATGAAATTCAGGACCGGGTGCGCGGGCTGGATGGCGGCGCGGATGACTATCTGGTGAAGCCATTTGCCCTGGAAGAATTGCTGGCCCGGCTGAGAGTGATGATTCGCCGCCTTTCCGGTGCCACTGACAGCCAGATTGAAGTTGGTGATTTGGTTCTCTCGCTCGACCGGCAGTCGGTTTCCTGTCAGGGAGAAGAGCTGAAATTAACCAATAATGAATTTAAGATTCTGGCCTCGCTGATCAACCATGCCGGCAGAGTAATGAGTAAAGAACAGTTGCAGCAATCCCTGCACGGCTGGGACGAAGGTGGCAGTGATAATGCGATTGAAGTGCATATTCACAATCTGAGAAAGAAAGTACCGGGCAATGTGATTAAAAATATTCGTGGTGTAGGGTATATCATTGAAAAATAAGCAACCGAAAAGCTATTCGATTAAAAAACGGGTGACATTCTCTGCGATTGTGATGTCGTCGATGTTTATTCTGATCTCATTACTTTTCAGTTACCGGACATCTCACCACGAAATATTAGAAGTTTATGATGCGCGTCTGGGCCAGACAGCGAAATTGTTTTTATTGCGCATGCCGGCGTCTGATTTGCACCTGAATGACAGCGATAGTAAACAACACCTGGAAAAATGGATGAAAGATATTCAGATTTCCAGTCACAGCGAGAGTGATGAAACCGCGTATGGTCATCCTTATGAGCAGAATCTGGTGATTCAGTTTTATCGGGATGGTCAGCTGATGTGGAGTTCGCATCCTGATTTTCATCAAATCAAGCATGATCCGTCATTTTCCGGTTTCGGTTACGTTGAGATTGACGGCGAGGAGTGGCGTTACTTTGAACTGCCGATGCGTGAGCATCAGCAGCATGAATATATTATCGTGGCTGAGAGGCAGTCGGTACGTGATGAAATGATGAATGAACTGGCGTTGTCGACGCTGATTCCGCAGCTGGCGCTGATTCCCTGTCTTGCTTTTCTGATGTTCTTTTTGATGGAACGGAATTTTGCCCCGGTCACAGAACTGAAAAAGGCCATCGGTAAACGCAGTGTCAGCAAGCTGGATACGATTGAAGTCAGCCGGCCGACGGATGAACTGTCGGCACTGGTGAATGCACTGAACCGTTTGTTAGCTGAGCTCGAACAAGCCTGGAAGCGGGAGAAACGCTTTACCCGGATGGCTGCCCATGAGCTGAAAACCCCGCTGGCGATTTTGCGGCTGAATGCAGAGAATGCGTTGATTTGTGATAAAGAAGAAGATCTGAAATCAGATCTGCAAAACATTTTACAGGGAATTGAACGTTCCGACCGCCTGATCCAGCAGTTGCTGACCTTAGCCCGGGTTGAAAATCTCCATGAAATTGCTCTGAAAGAAGTCGATCTGAAAAAGCTGATGCAGCGTGTGATGGGAGAACTGGCGCCGCTGGCACTGAAAAATCAGCAGGAGATGTCGTTTTGCGGCGATGTTTGTACGATTCGTGGCGATGAATCTTTACTCGGTATTTTGCTGAGTAATCTGGTGGATAATGCGATTCGTTATTCGGGGCAGGGCAGCCAGATTATGGTCAGAATTGAAGATGGTCCTGAACTGGCGCGGGTGTTTATTTCCGATACCGGTGAAGATGTTTCACCGCAGGCGCGTGAGAAGTTGTTTGACAGCTTTTACCGTTCGAACCGGGAAAAAGGTGATGGTGCCGGTTTGGGTTTGTCGATTACCCGGGATATTGTCCGCCTTCACCACGGCAGTGTGATCTTAGAGCCAAGAGCGGATGAACTGAATACATTCGTCGTGTCTCTGGCGAAAAAGCCGGATGCTGCTCCGGTCATCTGATATATCCAAACAACCTGCATCTTCAGGTTGTTTGGATATAAACCCTGTGTGTCTGTGTTTGACGGGCAAATCGTTCGTTCAACAATACACAGTCATTCATCATCAAATATATTTTTAGTGAATCAAAGTAACACAGCCAGCCGCTCCGGCGAAAAGGTGGTGGGGTAAGTTGCGCCTGATAGATAAGGAGAATTCTGAATGAAGCTTGAAAACAAGTTGATATTACTGACCGGCGCATCCGGTGGGATTGGCCGTGAACTGGCGACTGCACTTGATCGGGCAGGTGCCAGGCTTTGTCTGGCCGGACGGAATGAACAAAAGCTGACAGCGTTAAGAGACGCGCTGCCTCATGCGTCCCGGCACGTCTGTCTGGCGGTTGATCTGACGCAGGATGATGATCTGGAACGGCTGAATCAGCTGGGTTTGCAATATCAGCAGCAGGAGCAGGGGTTCGATATTGTGATTAATAATGCCGGTGCCAATCAGTTTGCCTGTCTGAGTGACCGGTCGGTGCAGTCGGTGCGCCATGAACTGAACCTGAATCTGACCGCGCCGGTACTGGTGAGTAAGCTGGCCTGCGGGTGGCTGAATCGTCCCGGCATTATTATGAATATTGGCTCAGCTTTTGGTGGGATCGGTTATCCGGGATATTCGGTTTACTGTGCGGCGAAGTCCGGGGTTTATCGCTTTAGTGAAGCACTGGACCGGGAACTCTATGGCTCAGGAATCCGGGCTCTTTACATTGCTCCGCGTGCGACAGACACCGGCCTGAATTCGCCGGAAGTGAAAGCCATGAATCAGGCACTGAACAACCGGAGTGATTCACCGCAGCTGGTTGCCAGGAAGGTGGTGGCGTCTTTAGAGCAGGAGCTTGCTGTACGTTGGATCGGCTGGCCGGAAAAGCTGTTTGTGCGGGTGAATCAGATTCTGCCCGGCGTTGTCACGCAATCGATTCAAAAGCAGCACGCGAAGATAATGAGTTATCTGAGAAATTAACGGACGCCGTTTTCAGGGCAAACAGATCAGGCAGAATTTGTGTGATCAGAGAAACTTTTCAGCAGGCTGATGGCCGTGGGCCGGTCTGAATTTATCTGGAAGTGAGAGAATCTGCACGTTTTTTGCTCAGTGTATGACATTAAATGTGAGAAATTGTTGACCGGAAATGCGGTGAATCCACCAGCATGTTTGTCTGAAGCAGATGCGGTGATCTAACAACGCGGGCTTAAATATAATAATAAAATTATAAACACATTCGGGGTTGTGATATTGCAACCCCTTTTTTTATCGCCAATTTTTGCTTGTGATGACCCGGCTTATGGTTGCTTTTCTGATTAAAAAAGATGATAAAAACTGCAGGTAAAAAAAAAGCCAATCACATGGTGTGATTGGCGATAAATTTTGTGTGAACAATTCGTATTCACTAACAACGTCAGTTGGCTAGGTAGCCCCCGGCTTAAAAAGGGCTAAACCAATCTTAATAAAGCAAGCATTGGGCCAACTTTTGAAAAGCCGTCAATTCATGGTTTTCTGTTATTTTTTGGTCATCAAATCGTCATTGTTTTGCAAATTGCAAATGCAAAATGAGAATGTTGCACAAAATGCTAGTGATATATTCCTCATATGCATCAGATTTTCATTTGATTCAAACCGACGTTTTCCCACTGTTTCATGACTATACCCAAGCAACCTGAAGATGAACCCTGCATCTTCAGGTTGTTTGGGTATATACTTTGAAGATATTTCCGGATATTTGAAGCGCCTGGGAAGTGCCTGGCGTGGGATGGGCGTCTGGCTCAGACAGTTGGCAGGAAACGGCCGTACATTTCTGCTACCCTGAATTTTGGGACCAATATCATTACAGCCGGACTCTGAGTTGAGTCTCTGTTGATAATCTGTTCCAATAACGATTCGTTAATCGGCATGAATGAAATGATCGGTTGATTCGATTGTTGTTACTCAATAGCAAGGGAGAATACCGTTGAAGTCTTTGTTAGCCCTGCTCGGCGTATTACTTTTAGTTTTAAGCGGCTTCTTAATTTACAAAGGTTATGAGGATTATACCAATCCTAAACTGGTTTATGGAAACTGGCTTGAAATTAAAGTGTTAGGCGATCGCCGTGACGTGATCAGGTTTGATAAGCAAGGTGTTTACCGCAATAACCACCTGATTACAACGAAGTTTGAGTATGATGGAAAAACCATCCGCTTTAAAACAGGAGGTTCAGAAACAATTTATCAACTGAGTGGTACGGAAAACTCGCCGCAGCTGAAGCGGGTTGAGCCCAGCCGGCCGATTCAAACCTTAATTAAAGAAGGTTACGAACATACACTGAATAAACCCAGTGCTCTCAGAATGGTTCCCCGCCGGACGCCGTTTGGCGCCGGCGACGATGACGCCGGGAAATAATCAATCATCCCGGTGAGTACCGGAGATATTTTCTGCATTGAATGCTGGCTGCATCCTTGACCAGATGCGTTCAGTTTTTCTTCTGTTCCCTGTTTCCTCCGGTACTGCCTTAAATATCAACAGACTAGTGATAGTCGCTCTTTTTTGTTAACTTTGCGTTTTATTTCAACTCTTGTGCTTTTTATGGATCAATGGCTCACTAAAATTCAGGCATTATCTGTCTGGCAAAACTGGGATAACAGTATCGTCCTGATCACACTGGCAAGTCTTGTGCTTTGGGTTGGCTGGCGTTTGCTGTATAGCCGCCTGAATATACTGACTGAGAAAACCCGGGTCGACTGGGATAATTTATTACTGCACGCTTTGCAGACCCCGGTGACTGTCTTAATCTGGTGCTGGCCTGCCAGTATTTCTCTCGGCTTATTGCTGGACGATATGGTTGAGAGTGAACTGAACTGGCTGCTGACATTAAAGCAGATGTTATTCATCCTCTGTTTCATCTGGGTGTTTCTGCGGCTGATTAATAATATCGAGCACCATGTTTTATCGGCGAAGAAGCGTGATGAAACCACCGTCCAGGCGATTGCCAAAATTTCCCGTCTTGCCTTTATCCTGACTGGTTTACTGTCTCTGATGCAGACGTTTGGGCTCAGTTTATCCGGGTTACTGACATTTGGTGGTGTCGGTGGTCTGGTGGTCGGTCTTGCAGCGAAGGATTTACTGTCTAACTTTTTTGGCGGCATGATGATTTATTTTGACCGCCCGTTTAAGGTCGGTGACTGGATTCGTTCTCCGGATCGTTCGATTGAAGGCACTGTTGAACGAATTGGCTGGCGGATGACGATTATCCGTACCTTTGATAAGCGTCCGTTGTATGTGCCGAATGCAGTTTTCAGTAATATTGTGGTTGAAAACCCGTCACGGATGCTGAACCGGAGAATCTATGAGACGATTGGCTTGCGCTATGATGATGCTGCAAAAGTTTCGTTAATTATTGAGGATGTCAAAGCGATGCTGACAACGCATCCGGACATCGACTCAAGCCAGACACTGATTGTGAATTTCAATGCATTTGGCCCTTCATCTTTGGACTTCTTTATTTATACCTTCACTAAAACGGTGAACTGGATAAAGTATCATGAGGTCAAACAGGATGTTTTGCTGCAGGTGATGGACATCATTCATCAACATGCTGCTGATATTGCTTATCCGACCCAGACGCTGAAGCTGGAACCGGAAATGACCACAAAGGATGACGGACGCTATTTCAACCCGGAAGGGTGAACCGTCAGGGCCAGATAAAATAAATCCGGCGCACGTTTTGTGCTCCGGATTCGTTTTGACCGCAGTTCAGCAAAATCACTTCGCCGGGCTATTTTCTCATTGAATTCAGTTTTGCCTGCGCAATCCCGAAAATTGAATTGACCGGATAGCTGCTGTCTTCGGTGGCGACTCCCGCCGGTTTCCCGGTGAAAATCTCAATCGCTTCTGTGACATGTTCAATCGCCCAGATATGGAACTCTCCTTTATCAACAGCGGTTACAATATCTTCCCGCAGCATCAGGTTATGGACGTTTGCTTTCGGGATGATCACCCCCTGATCGGGATGGCGGCCTTTAATTTTACACACATCGAAAAAGCCCTCGATTTTCTCGTTCAGTCCGCCGATTGGCTGGGCTTCACCAAACTGGTTCATTGAACCGGTTATGGCAATATTCTGGTAGTTTGGCTGTTTGGAAAACGCAGAAACAATCGCACAGAACTCTGCCATGCTGGCACTGTCACCGTCGACGCCACCATAAGATTGCTCGAAGGTGATGGTCGTGGTCAGCGGGACTTTGGCATTTTTTCCAAGCACTGAATGTAAATAAGCCGAAAGAATCATCACACCTTTTGAGTGCAGGCTGCCACCTAAGTCAACATTGCGCTCTATATCGATGATTTCGCCGTCACCGTAGCAGGTGGTTGCCGTAATCCGGTTCGGCATGCCGAAGGCGTGATCGCTGGTACTGAGCACTGATAAAGCATTCACCTGACCTACAGCTGTTCCTTCGGTCCGGATGAGCATGGTGCCGTTGAGAAAACCTTCCATGATATTGTGCTGGATCCGGTTTACCCGCAGCTCCTGATTATGCAAAGCTTCATTGACATGACCAACCCGGATCATATTCGAGTTGGCCTGTCTGGCAACAAAATTGGACTCGCGCAGTAAGTTGGCAATATGAGCGGAGTGCAGCGACAGTTTGTTTTGATCACCGGCAACTCTTGAGCTTTGCTCAATGATTCTGGCGATGGCTTTACGGTCGCAGTGGAGCATATTGTTGTCATGCACGAAGCTGGAAATGAACCGGGCATACTGAAGTTCAGAGTCTGGTGTTCTCGGCATTTCGTCTTCGAAATCAGCCGTGACGCGGAACAGTTCGCTGAATTCCGGATCATAATGAGCAAGCAACTGGTAAGTCCGGTAATCTCCGAACAGAATAATTTTCACATTGAGCGGAATGGGTTCCGGATCAAGTGAAACAGCGCCGGTTAATGTCACTTCTTTTTCCAGAGAGGTCAGGCTGAGCTGACGTGAGCGCAATGCCCGTTTTAAACCATCCCAGACATACGGACGTTCCAGTACTTTGATTGCATCCATCAACAGCACACCACCATTGGCCCGGTGCAGACTGCCCGGCCGGATCAGTGAGAAGTCAGTAAAGACGGTGCCTTTAAAGGTTGCGGTTTCGATGGAGCCGAATAACGAGTGATAATTGGGGTTTTCTTCGACCACGATTGGGAAATGATCGTCAGTATGGCTGACCAGCACATTGATTTTATAACGACGCGGCAGCTTTTTATCCAGTGATGCCGTTGCCATGTCGCCCTGTTCGTTGCTTTCTTCGAGGAAGATTTCAACATTTTCAATGATGTCTTTTTTCAGTTCGGTCAGATACTCTTTAACCGGCGCATACTCGCTGTAATCTTTTTTCAGCTGTTTGATGAAATGAGTCAGCACTTCTCCGGTGACTTCATCATTGAGCTTCTTGATTTTCTCGGTATAGGTTTCTTCCCATTCGGAGAGTTGCCTGACCATGTTCCGGAGTTTGACTTCCAGATCATCAATGGCCTGACTAAAGTTTTCCTGCTCTTTCAGAGTGAGGGCTTCAAAGGTTTCTTCGGTATGCAGCTCTTCTCCGTTCAGCGCCACGAACTGATAGTCGCCCTGCGGGGTAATCGTCAGATTGATATTGCGGGCCTTGGCTTCTTTGCTGATTTGCTCAAGTTCAGTTTGTTGCTTGGTTGTCAGCTGATTTTTCAGTTGTTCGGCACGGCTGATATACAGCTCATTATCAAATGCCAGCGGAATTGCAACCACCAGTTTTTCGATCAGTTTCTCAATGTCATGACGTAATTTACCGCCGATGCCCCGGGGCAGTTTCATCACTTTGGGTGTGCGGGTTTCGTTGAAATTCGCAACGTAGCACCAGTCGTACAAACCACCATTTTCATGCTGATGACGGTTGAGGTAGCGCAGTATCATGGTCCGTTTGCCCAGGCCATTCCGTCCTATCGCATAGATATTGTATCCTTTCTCCTGGATCGACATTGCAAACTCAACGGCTTTCTGTGCCCGTTCCTGTCCAATAATCTCATCTATCGGGCTTAAACTTTTTGTTGACTTGCTGGTGAGTTTTTCCAGCCGGGCAACATGATATAACTGTTCTGTTTGTAATCGGTCGATTGCCATTATCCCCTCACTTGAAACATACGTGATATGTTTGCGTCCATGCTCGTCTTTGTCAGGCAGATGACTTGCCCTGAGATACCCAAACAACCTCCATCTCCAGATTGCTTGGGTATAAGCATATATTCAGACAGCCTGAATGTAACAGTGTAAATGCAATTTTGTGCATTTTTAGTGACTTACTGCTAATTCAGATTTGAGTGAACAAATTATCGCCAATGTTCGTGCTTTTAGGGGCCGGGTATCCGGCAAAAGAAGACTTTGCTAATTATTCAGGACTCAGTAGACTAGCGAACCCCATTTGTTTTTTTCCGGGATAACATGAAGATTCCCGGCTGGATTGAAACAGACGATGTTGAAACAGACTGTACAGACAGAACAAGCCGGTCAGCCCGGTTCAGGATTGGCCCGCCAGCTTTTTGTAATGACATGGCCGATGGTTTTTGGCGTTTTATCCATGATGAGCTTTCAGTTAATTGATAGCATTTTTATCTCTCAGCTGGGGGTTTTGCCGCTGGCCGCTCAAGGTTTTACCATGCCGGTTCAGATGGTTGTGATCGGACTTCAGGTCGGTCTGGGAATTGCGACGACTGCCGTGATTGGCAGGGTCTCCGGTCAGGGGAAAGCGCAGTATGCGAAACAGTTAGGTGGCCTGATTCTGGTGATTGGCAGTCTCAGTGTCGCGGTGTTGGCTGCGGTGATTTTTCTGGTCCGGGATCCGGTGTTGCATTTTCTGGGGGCCTCTGATGATATTTTCCCGATTATTGATCTGTACTGGCCTTACTGGCTGGTGAGTGCATGGTCAGGCGCAACCCTTTATTTTCTTTACAGTATTTGCCGGGCGAATGGTAATACGATTCTTCCCGGCTCAATGATGGTTGTCACCAGTCTGCTGAATCTGGTGTTTGATCCGCTGTTCATATTCACGCTGGATCTGGGGCTGCCGGGCGCAGCACTGGCGACTATTGTCTCATTTGGCTTTGGCGGCTTGATTGTGACGATCCGCATCTGGCCGAAGCGCTTATTGTCTTTTGTCTGGCAGGGTATGGATATCGCGGCCAGCATCCGGATGATTTTACAGGTGATGGGGCCTGCGACTGTCAGTCAGCTGTTACCGCCTTTATCTGCGATGACCGCCACCAAAATTATTGCCGCTTATGGTTCAGCGCCGGTTGCGGCATGGGCGATTGGTTCCCGGTTCGAATTTTTCTCTCTGGTGGTGGTGCTGGCTTTAACCATGGCGATGCCGCCGATGGTTGCACGGTTTCTTGGTGAAAAGAAAGTTGCAGATATTCGCCAGCTGATGCGGATCGCTGTGTGCTTTATTGTGAGTTTTCAGGTGGGGCTGGCGGTCATCAGTTTTGGTTTGTCATTTTTTGCGGTTGCGTGGATGTCTGATGATCCGGCGGTTCGTCAGCTGTTGGGCTGGCACCTGACCTATGTGCCGGTGAGTCTGGCGCCTTTGGGTGTGTGTATGCTGGTGGTTTCCGTTGCTAATGCACTCGGGCGTTCTTATACCGCGCTGACGATTTCTGCACTGCGCCTGTTTGTTTTCTTTTTACCCTGTTTATGGATTGGTGCGCAGTTGTTGCAGCTGAAAGGCATTTATATTGGTGCGCTGGTGGGGAATGTTCTGGCCGGGACAGGTGCCTGGCTGATGTATTGCCGGATGATTCGCCAGACAGAGGCGCAAAATAATCAGGGCTGATCGTTTGATCAGCCCTGAAGATATTCTGTCATCATGAAAGATGAACCGGGACGCCGGATTAAGCCTGACGGCGTTTTTCTACCGCCGCCGCCAGCTGGCGCAACACAGTTTCTGTATCGTCCCAGCCGATACAGGCATCGGTAATTGACTGGCCGTAAGTTGCAGCGCGGCCATCCACCAGATCCTGACGACCTTCAACCAGATGAGATTCAATCATCACACCGAAAATGGTGTTTTCGCCACTGGAAATTTGTGCAGAAACATCGTCAGCAACGACCATCTGACGCTGATATTGTTTGCTGCTGTTTGCATGGCTGAAGTCGATCATTAATTTCTGCGGCAGTCCGGCTGCGCCCAGCTTCTGCTTGACTTCCTGAACGTGTGCTTCGCTGTAGTTTGGCTCTTTACCACCGCGTAAAATGATGTGGCAGTCCGGGTTACCGTCTGTTTCCACAATGGCGGAATGACCGAATTTAGTCACAGACAGGAAGTGGTGTGAAGCGCTGGCTGAACGAATTGCATCGGCCGCAATTTTGATATTTCCATCGGTGCCGTTTTTGAAGCCGACCGGGCAGGAAAGTCCGGAAGCCAGTTCACGGTGAACCTGTGATTCAGTCGTTCGTGCACCAATGGCGCCCCAGCTGATCAAATCTGCAAGATATTGCGGAGAAATCATGTCCAGAAATTCGCCGGCGGTTGGCATGCCCATATCTGTCAGATCTAACAACAGTTTACGGCCAATTTTCAGCCCTTCGTTGATTTTGTAAGTGTTGTTCATGTACGGGTCGTTGATCAGACCTTTCCATCCGACAGTTGTTCTTGGTTTTTCGAAGTATACACGCATGACGATTTCCAGTTGATCGCCAAGCTCATCACGCAATGTTTTCAGGCGTTTACCATATTCAATCGCTGCTTCCGGGTCATGAATAGAACAAGGGCCAATGATAACCAGTAAGCGATCATCTTTATCATTCAGAATATTGTGAATGGCTTTACGGGCATTAAACGTTGTTGATGCAGCAACATCGGTTGCCGGAAACTTTTCTAAAATTGCAACTGGCGGCAGTAATTCTTTAATTCGTTTTATTTTTACATCATCAGTCTGAAACATTCTGTTCTTTTTCCTTTTTCATCTCTGTCGGTGCATCGGTTACTGACCAACCTTTGCATTACCCGCTTGGTACGTTCGAATGCCTGTAAGTTATCGGGTTCAGATTGATGTTGCAATCATTTTTTTTTATAAAATGCAATATTAAAGCCTTTTTTACACTGAAGTTAATTTGTAAACTATTTTATACACTCAGTTCGTACTTCAGCGGGAATATCATGACTTGTTGGAGAGAAGATCTCATTTGATATGTAAACACCTAAAATTTGTCTATTATTTATCGATTGCGTACGCACAATTGTTGTGAGTTTTATCATAAACTCTGCACACTCAATTTTTGAAGAATCAGTGAAAAGGTAGCCTGCTTTATGGTTGAACAACTAAATCAGTGGTTGGAGAGAGATCCCGACCCGAAAACAAAAGAAGAGTTGAACAGGTTAATCAGCGAAAACCAACAGGAAGAGTTGAATGATCGGTTTAAAAGCAGACTGGAATTTGGTACTGCGGGGTTGCGGGGAAAAGTCGGATGCGGACCTAACCGGATGAACCGTCTGGTGATTCAGGAAACTGCTACCGGGCTGGGACATTATCTGATTGCGAATGTTGAGCGCGCCAAATCGCGTGGTGTGGTGATTGGTTATGACGGCAGGCTGGATTCAAAAACATTTGCCAGTGATACAGCGTCCGTTCTGACGGCGCTGGGAATTAAGGTTTACCTGACAGATAAAGTCACGCCGACACCTGTCGTGGCTTTCGGTATTCATCAGTTAGATGCCGCGGCAGGTATTGTGGTGACTGCAAGTCACAACCCGCCTGAATACAATGGTTTTAAAGTTTACTGGGAAAATGGTGCGCAGATTATTCCGCCGCATGATCAGGGCATTGCGGCGGAAATTGAGCGCGCCGCTGTTGCGCCGTTATCCGTGTTACCACTGGCACAGGCTGAGGAACAGCAGTTACTGGTCTGGCTGGGAGATGATTATTACCGTGATTATCAGGATGCGATTGCGCAGCAGCCACTGTTGCAGACCAGTGTTGCTGCTCAGGATCTGGTGATCACTTATACGGCGATGCATGGTGTTGGTGCGCCATTTGCTGAAGCGATGCTTGCGTCTGCCGGTTTTACCCAGGTTCATAGTGTGGCTGAGCAACGTGAACCGGACGGCCACTTTCCGACTGTGAATTTCCCGAACCCGGAAGAGCCCGGTGCCATGGATCTGGTGGTTAAACTGGCGCTGACTGAGCGGGCTGATCTCGCCTGTGCCAATGACCCTGATGCGGACAGGTTTGCTGTTGCAGCCTGCACGAAACCGGGAGAATTCCGCATGTTGTCCGGCGATCAGGTGGGTGTGTTGCTGGCGGATTATGTGTTGCAGAAGCATCAGTCGCAACCGGGGGCTTGCCGTGATGCGCTGATTGGTAACACCATTGTTTCTTCCGGGTTACTGGAGAAGATAGCTCAACAAGCGGGTGTCACTTACTTTAAAACACTGACCGGCTTCAAGTGGCTGACTAATGTTGCGATGGAGAAAGAAAGTGAGCAGCAGCCGTTCCTGTTTGCTTATGAAGAGGCATTAGGATATACCATCGGCGACCAGGTCCGGGACAAAGACGGGCTGTCAACGCTGGTTGTATTTGCGCAGATGGCCGCAGCACTGAAGCAGGCCGGTCAGACTGTTTGGGACCGGCTGGAGCAGATTTACCGTCAGCATGGGTTGTATGTCACAGCGCAGAAAAGCCTGGCATTGTCACCGGATATGCCGCCGGTGGGTGAAGTATTACGGGTGAATCCGCCGTCGATGATCGCCGGGCGTAAAGTGCTGATGACGGAGGACTATAAAACTTCCGAACGCCGGTTTGCGGATGGCCGGACCGAAACCATTGACTTACCTGTGAGTGATGTACTGGTTTATCATCTGGAAGGGCAGGGTAGGGTAATTGTCCGTCCGTCCGGCACCGAGCCGAAACTCAAGTGCTACTATGAACTGGCGACGACGATGAAAGATGATGAATCATTTGATGAGGCGCAATTACGCGCGGATGAGCAAATGACGATGCTGATTTCCGAGCATCAGCATTGTCTGTAGCCTGTGAAAGGCGGTGAATCTTTTTTAATTTCTGCGGGGTCTGTGAATACCACAGACCCCGCAGTTTTTTTGTGATCACTGAGCCGCAGGTATTATTCTCCTCCGGTGATATGATGGGGTTGATTTGAGAGACGCATAGACTGAACGGACAGAGCCGGAGCTGTGACTCGGTAATCTTTTTCAGCTGCGTATAAATCATCCTGATAGGCCAGGCTGCCCCACATTGCATTGGCATGGGCCCGTTTAATAATACCTTTCTCAACCGGTGCGGGGGTCAGTTTTTCTGTGTGTGGATCGAATTGATAGGTCGCGGCGGGCTTGCCGGGCTGAAACAGCACCACCTGATGATCGGCAGTCATCCAGCCGAAGTTTTTATCCCGCTGCATCAATGCCCGCTGTTTTTCTTTGGGGACCGTCCGGGTCAGGTCAAAACCAATCATCGGATGTTTGCTGCTGATGCCGGCCAGCGACAGCATGGTCGGCGCCAGATCGAGCTGGCTGACCAGCCGGTTATCCAGCCGGGGCGTGATGCCATCACCTAAAATGATGGCCGGAATATGGAAATGAGCGACCGGCAGCGGTGTCGGGCCATAAGTCCGGGCATCGTGATCGGCAACAATCACAAATAAAGTATTGTGCCAGTAGTTGGACTGGCGGGCTTTCTCAATAAACTTTCCAAGTGCGTCATCTGCATATTTTACTGCATTTTGAACCGTATTTGCCGGTGTATTATAAGGCTTGATTCTGCCGGCCGGGTACTCAAACGGGCTGTGGTTCGAGCTGGAGAAAACCAGACTGAAAAATGGCTGGTTTTCAGCACTGAAGCGGGAGAACTGCGCATCTGCTTTCTGGTAGAGATCTTCGTCTGAAGCACCCCAGGAGCCAACAAATGCCGGTTGGCTGAAGGTTGGGAAATCTTCAATCCGGGTAAATCCGTTGCCAAGGAAAAAACTTTTCATATTATCGAAGTGGCTTTCGCCCCCGTAAATAAACTGGGTGGTGTAGCCCTGCGATTTCAGTAAATCCGCAACGGAGAAAAAGTGATGCTGACTCTTGCCCAGCTTCACCACTGAACGGGACGGTGTGGGCGGAAACCCGCTGACAACAGCTTCAATCCCACGTACGGAGCGGGTACCGGTTGCGTACATTTGTTCAAAAGCCCAGCCTTGTCGCATCAGTTGATCAAGATGAGGCGAAGCATCGATACCGCCGAGGCTTTTCACAAACTGCGCGCCGTGGCTTTCCAGCAGCAACACCACAATATTTTTTTTCCTGTCCGGATAAGGCGTGATGTGATTTGCCAGCGTGGGCTGATGATCTGAAACGAAGTCCTGTTGACTGACATTCATCGACTGACGAATTTCACGGATAATGTCTGCTTTAGCCATTTTGGGATAAAACTGAAAAGCACTGGCTTCATCAGAAATCTGTTTGGTCGCAAACAGCACCGAATACGATGAGTTGAGGGTTAAATCGTTGAGCAGCGGATCGGTCGAAAAAGCAACCATCGCCGGATTCAGAGGCCGGTGTCCCAGTGTTGAGCGCGCGCCGGCAATCCCGCAGGCTAACACCAGAATTGCCAGCACCGGACGCCAGTACCAGCGAACGGCGCGGATGTTGCTGGTCCAGCTTTTGGTTTTGCGCCAGATAAAAACTACAGCGAGTATGGTGAAAGCTGTTCCGGCTATCAGCGGTAGCTTATAGCCATGCCACAGCATGGTGAAGACTTCTTTCGGATAAGCGAGATATTCAATAAACAACCGGTTGGGTCTGAGATCGTATTCGGCAATAAACGTCGGTGTGGCGACTTCCATAAAGATAAGAAACATCAGGCCGCCGGTGAGCCAGAACCGTAAAATAAGTGGCCAGAAAGGTTCCAGCCTGCGGATACCGGACAGCCAGCACGAAAGGAATGCCGGAACAATCAACAGCCAGCAAACGGTGGCGATATCCACTCTGAGACCATTGAGCAGTAACTGCGTCCAGGCATCATTGTGCGCTACCCGGTCAAACTGCCACAGGGCCAGTCCGGTCCGGAACAGGGTCAAAAAAATTAAGGCAGTGAAACCGGCAGTCAGGACTGCAAACAATGGTCCCGGTGATTTTTTCATACAGCATCCCTTTCAGTTAAATCTTCAGTCAAATCATCAGCGTGGCTGGGTTCAGGGTATTGCTGGTTTCTTAAGAAACACTTAAGAGTTCTTCGTAAATGAGAGATTTATTTATAGATAACTGTATTTGTATACAGTATTTTTATTGTGTATAAGAAATGACCTGTGCTAACCTGAAACGAAAAACTGCCCCGGATAACCTTCAGTTGACCGGGGAATAAAAAAGTCAGGCATTCACAGGAGGAAAGGTCATGGATTCAACAGCATATATTGGTCCTGATGGCGCACCGCGCTGTCGCTGGTGTGGCGCAACGGAAGAATTTCTTGATTATCACGATAAGGAATGGGGGTTTCCGGTAGCAGACGATCAGCGACTATTTGAAAAATTATGTCTGGAGAGTTTTCAGTCCGGTTTAAGCTGGCGAACGATTCTGGCAAAACGGGAAAATTTCCGTGAGGCTTTTGATCAGTTTGATATTCAGCGTGTGGCCGGATTTACCGCTGAGGATGTTGAAAGACTATTGCAGAATGAAGGCATTGTACGCCACCGGGGGAAAATTGAAGCGGTGATTAATAATGCCCGGTGTGCGTTAAAGCTGATTGAGCAGGAGGGATCGCTGGCTGCTTATTTCTGGCGTCATGAGCCTGATCCTGCCACATTGCCGCCACCACAAACGGTTTCTCAGTCACCGGTGTCTGTTGAGATTTCAAAACAGCTGAAAAAAATGGGATGGAAATTTGTCGGCCCGACAACCATTTATGCTTTTTTGCAGGCGATGGGGATGATCAACGATCATGAAGAAGGCTGTGTATTCCGGGAAAAGGTTGAACAGGCAAGAGCGGCTTTTCAGCGTCCTGTCTGAGGTATATAGCCAAACAACCTGAAGCATGCATCTTCAGGTTACCTGAGTATAATCATGTCGAAACTCATCATGAGCTGAAAGCCCCGGAATCGCGTTAAACTTTTTATTTCACAGGCGGCACTGGTCAGGCACTGAATTGTCTCACTACGAGCCGGTTTGGTGCCTTATATTAGCGATTTTTGGCTTTTTAACTTATTGATTTTTAAATGTTTGTTTTTGTATGAAATATCACTGCCAAATGATAGCCTCTGAGTGGTTAAAAACAGGAGGTATACATGAACAAAACTGATGAAGTGTTCCGGCAGGTTGATTTTTCCCATCAGGATTTGAGTGATTCCCGGTTTAATCGATGTAAATTTTATCAGTGTAATTTTCATCATACGGATTTGCGGGACGCCCACTTTATTGATTGCAGCTTTATTGAAAAAGAAGCGATTGAAGGATGTTATTTCGGGCAGAGCGATCTGCGGGATGCATCCTTCAAAGGGTGTCAGCTTTCCATGTCAAACTTCTCCGGAGCAAACTGCTTCGGGATAGAATTCCGCAATTGTGACTTAAAAGGTGCGAACTTTACCCGCGCTGGTTTTTCACTCAGGGTCAGTCATCAAATGGTTTTTTGCTCTGCTTATATCACCGGCTGCAATTTATCCTATGCCAATTTTGAACGGCAAAATATCGAGAAATGTGACTTATTTGAAAACCGCTGGATCGGTACCAACCTGCAGAATGCCTCGTTAAGGGAATCCGATTTAAGCCGCAGTGTTTTTTCAGAGGACTGCTGGACGCAGTTTCAGATGCAGGGCTGTAACCTCAGCCATTCAGAGCTCAGTGGTCTGGATCCACGCAAAGTCGATCTGACCGGCGTGAAAATCTGTGACTGGCAGCAGGCGCAGTTGCTGGAACCGCTGGGCGTGATTGTGCTGCCGGATTAACGATACCGAGCCATTTTCACTTCAGAGAATTTCCTTTTTATTGATGAGGTTAATACTCTGATATCCTGCAGGTAGTTTTTCGCCGGATTTTGCTTTAGCATCACGCCAGCAACTGTACCCCAATCATCTGTTTCTTCAGGTAATTTGGGTATACTTTCCTTATTTTATATGACTTCAGGGATGATGATGAGTGACAGGCTCAGTTATTTAATTGAATGTTCCAGAGCAGCCCGCGAAGAGATTCTTTTCCGGGTGAAGCACCGCGATACATGGTTGAAATTACAGTTGATTGTTCAGGCGATGCTTTGGGCAATTTCCAATAAAATTCAGGTGGGTTCCATGGCCTCGATTGAGTCTGTACCTTATGTGCTCGCATTATCTTTTCCGGTCTCACTGGTGCTTGTCAGTTTGTATATTGTCGAAGACGGATTAATCGACCGGCTGTCAAAATATGTGGGCAGTTTATCTGATACAGAGCAACGGCTGTCCGGTAGTGACAATGAAATTGCGTGCTGGGACGCTTCTTCATTTCTGTCCGGTTATACAAAAGGGAAGGTTACCGGGCTGAATATCCGGTTATTGGCGCAGTTCACTGTCTTCTTTGGTCTGCCGCTGTATTTAGCTGCGTTGTCTTATATTAATGAAACATGGCCTGTCTGGCTGATGACCTCGCAGGGTGTTATTGCAGGTGCCATCCTGGTGATTATTGTAATGAGCTATCACCAGCGCAGGCAGAATCAGTTGTGATATGTTCATACAAAAAACGGGGCAGTCATTCCCGCCCCGTTTTCCTGCACAATCATCAATCATTGCTCAATCAATGATTCACCGTCTTACAGACAAAATTCTCTGCTTTTTCTGAATCACCGCTGCCTTTATAAACGGCAATTTGCGGATAAGGGCAGAGTGGGCTGACTCTCTGGACTCCATACGTTCGCTCTAAAGCCTATTTTGAGCAACGACTGGTCATATCAATATTGTGAAACATATAAAACAAAACTAATTCATATTAGTTTATTGTAACTGGTTGTATATTGTGTTGTTTTATCAGACCTGAATATTCACAAACTAACAGAAGGAATTTGGTATGCCAGTTGTGATGCCTTTTGATGGCGCTACGTCGAGCGAACTATTTAAGAACAACCTTTCCAGTCCTTATGGACATTATTTGTTCGGAAATAATCAACACTGGCACGGAGGCATGCATTTCACTGTTGATAAGCCGGTTCAGGCGATTGCTGAAGGAAAATTGATCGCTTTCAGAATGATGAATGATTACCTGACACATAAAATGTATGAAGAAAAGGATAAGTTTGTCAGTCTGAAGTACAGTAATTGTTTTGCACTGATTCAGCATCAGTTTGAAACATCTAAAGGTGCCAGACTGAACTATTACTCACTTTATATGCATTTGTTGCCTGTCAGTGAAATGGTCAAAGCAGGATATGATATTCCTGCCTTTTTAAAAACAGATAAAGGTCAGCCTCAGGATGCTTTGATAACAACGGATGAAGATATACCTTCGGGAGGATTAAATATTAGGGCGCCCGATAATGGGCGTGTTATTACTACGGCTCCTGTGGGGAGTGAGCTTGAACTATTAACAGTCCCGGCTGATTTGGCAACCAGTTCTGAATATAAAAAAATTTATCAATATATAAAGGCCGGGAAAAGCTATTATAAACTGGCAAAATTTACCGATGCCGATGGTCATATGTACAGCCCTGTTTATGCCTGTCTCGATTCTTCCAGAGCCAGAATTTCCGGAACTAAAGCTACAATTCTGACAGCGGAAGATAAAATTGATTACAGTAAAACAAAGCCCAAACCAGCCGTAACTAAAGGCTTAAATATGCGATATGGGGGAGCTGGTGGCCGGGTTATGCGAGTCATTGCTAAAGATACCAAAGTCAAAGTCATCGTGCCTGAAAAGGGGGACTGGGCAAAAGTGACTGAAATAGGAGGACAGGCTGCCCCTGATAATGGGTATATTTATATTAAGCCGAAGAAAGATAAGAAAAAACGGGTTACTTTGGATAAAAATGATGTTGATGAATCATTACTGGGGAGTGTGCAAATACCGGATGCAGAGATTGCAGTGAAAGATTTAATCGGCTATCCCGGTGCTAATTTATATGATCAACATTGCCTGCATTTCGAAATATTTACCGACGACTCTGTCGTGGATTTTATCAAAAATCTGAAGAATGAAGGTGATAAAAATATTCTTAAAATTCCCAGAGGTTCACGCCTGTATCAGTCCCGAAAGGTTCCGGAGAAGTATTTACAGAAAACCGAAGTTAAAAAATGGACAAAAATAGAGACATTACAGGATGTGACGGCAGGCGACTATACCAAATTTAAGTGTTCGGGAATGCTTGCTGTTTTGAAAAGAGCTCAGTTAGGTAATTATCATTCTGCGACCCGGTCATATGAATTGTTAACTGAGCAATCAGAGAACTATATGGATGCCTTTGGTGTAGCATTATCTGCATCAGCTAAATTAACATTCATTGATTATTGTACGGTATCAGGTGAAACAACAAGCGATAAAAATACGGCATACCGCCTGATTTGCTTAGAGTGGGATACCAGCCAGCATAAGACATACTGGACCGAGAATAATGCACTTCATTTTATTACTGAGAACGGGATTAGTTTCACAACTGAGCACATCAGTAAACTCTATCACGAAAACCCCGGTTTATATCAGTTCGATGAGATTAAAGATACGCCAGCGACAACATTGACGCTTTCATCCGGGATATCTGAAACTAAAACCGGGTTACCATCGACAGATGATGTATATATGGATTTATCCGAATGTGAGTTCCGTCTTGACCGGGATGGCAATGAATGGGTGGCCACGACACTACCTTTTGATCGCAAAGGCTCTTTATATTTATATCTGTTGCCTGATGGTATCGGAAACTGTAATAGTTTGCGTCCTCATACACAAAAGGGTTGGGTTCGATATGACAGAACCGAGCTTCTCTCTTCATTTAGCTGGCCGGGTTTCAGAATAGCGAAAGAGTCAGGGGTTGGCAGTAAAGATGCATTGATAGACTTTGACAATCTGAACCTGTTTTTCCAGAACCTGATTCAGGTGATTGACAGCGATCAGGATCAGGTAATTTCTCATAAAGAGTTACAAAAAGCATGTCAGGATCCGTTGCTGGCAGAACGAATCAGCCGGCTGATTGTACAACATCCGACGGAATGGCAAGCTGATGCCTCATTGAGTAAATGGCAACATTTGAAAGAATTACTGAATTCTGACAAAGCCTTTGAAGCAACAAAAGAACATATCAGCAAGATAATTTGGTGGGATGAGGTGGAAGGGTTACCGAATGCTGAGAAGGTATATCATTTGAATCCGGTGAGTTTTATTAAGCAGCTTTTATTGATTGGGAAGTGGTATCCAATTCAATATGAAAATATTTATGCTCATAGAATGAAAGCTTACTCCAAAAAGTTGATCAAGCCTTATAGTTATTTGAACTATCCCCTTGACAAGTCTGAAGGTCGGATCCGTGGTAATTCAAGAGTCGCTGGCGATATATCTGAAAAGAATCAAAGAAAAGTAATTAATTATTTGTATGAAACGTCTAAGCGATTAAAGTTTACAAAAGATCAAGCTGCAGCTTTTATTGCTACTGCAGCTATTGAATCTGGGTTTAATCCTGATGCTGCTGCAGGTACTTCATCTGCTGCGGGAATTGGGCAATTTATCAAAAAAACAGCAGGAGTATATGGAATGAAGTGTCCTGAAGATTGTTTTGATTATCAGAAAAATATTGATGCATTGGGGCAAATATTTAAGAATGAATATATGGTATATTCTTCCAGAGATGGATACCAAGATCAGGAAGGCGCAATTATGCTCTATGCCTACCATCATGATGGACCGCATCCGAAGGATGATGGGTTGGGTATCAAATTGGCAAAAGATGAATTTACAAAAAAATTTAAAATTGTGCTACGTAGTATAGAATGGTAATTAATATGAAAATAAAAATAGTCCTAACAGTATTGTTAATGTTATTTACGAATTCAATATATGCATCAATATTGGATGAATTACAACAAGTAAAAAATCAGCCTTGTCATTCAAAATCAGATAATGAAAGGGTTCATCTTTTTGAATGTGAAAAAGAGAAAGTGACTAATTTAAAGCATCTATTAAATAAAATAGAAAATCAATTCAGAGAACAAATAGGGAAAAGTAAGGAAAATATTTCCGGAAAAAAAGAAAAAATGAAACTCTCGTTTGAAAAGTCAGTTAAGTTATGGGATGAGTATTTCAAAGCACAAGATCAATTTGCTTCTGATTTCTTATGGGCAGGCACGCCTGATGATAATTTATATGCAGCTTATGGTGCGAGAAAAAAAGTCATTGAAAACCGTATTCTCACTCTTCAGGATGTTTATGAAAATTATTTTGTTTTTGATGATGAAGAATAATAACTTTCCAATTATATTTTTTTTATAATCATGTGTCATGCTCATTTTTATAAATCCAGATATTGAGCACCTTTCGGCTGCACGCTGAACCCTGCATCTTCAGGTTGCTTGGGTATATAAAAAACGGGGCAACTTCCGCCCCGTTTTCCTGCACAATCATCAATCATTGCTCAATCAATGATTCACCGTCTTACAGACAAAATTCTCTGCTTTTTCTGAATCACCGCTGCCCTTATAAACGGCAATTTGCGGATAAGGGCAGAGTGGGCGGGTCCGGCTGGCAGACCAGTCTGATGGTAACTCCCGGTTGACGCCGCCTGCATTGCCCGCACCACGGGCTGTAGCAACGATGCGATCCGGCGCTTCACCA
This sequence comes from Vibrio quintilis, assembly GCF_024529975.1. Classification (GTDB taxonomy): domain Bacteria; phylum Pseudomonadota; class Gammaproteobacteria; order Enterobacterales; family Vibrionaceae; genus Vibrio; species Vibrio quintilis. The sequence continues at coordinate 290,894 of NZ_AP024898.1, forward strand.
TATTCCACCCAGTTAACCAGTGCGCCGATAGCATCATACTGGTCAGCTGCGATACCGCCGCGGGAGTGGTTCATGCCCGGTACCCGGAAATACCGCACGAAGTCGGTGGCATCACCGTGGTTTCTGGCGGTCAGGGCGTTATACCAGTTTTCCGTATCAACGGTTGAGTAAACCGGATCTGCTGTGCCGAGCATCACAATCATTTTGTCGCCCAGATAATGCATCCGGGACAGATTGGTTGCGTGCGGCGGATACATAAAATCAACGGCACTTTTGGTATAAACATCCGTGGTGGCGTAAATTTTCGGGGCGTCTGAATCCATATCGAAGCTCAGTGCGAATTCACGCTGTAATGCCGGTGTGGTATTCAGCGTCGTATCTGTATGCGGCGGCGTCATGAACACATAAGCCACGGAGAGTGGATCACGATTGCCGACGGATGCATTAAACTTCCAGCCCGCCCATGAACGTCCGGCAATGCCTGGATCGTAAACAAACGGTGCATACAGGGCATCACCGTTGCTGTTTTTCGCGCCGGAGAAAATGGCAGCAATCGCGTCTTTTTGCTTGTCGGTCAGGCAGGTGCCGTCCCGGTCACCTTCACAGGAAGGTACATCCCGGTGGAGATCAAACGCCTGCTGACAGCCATCAGTGTCAAACACCATGCCGTCGGTCAGTCCATCCAGTGCATCACATTTGGATAAAATCGCCTGAGAAACCAGACTGCGTTCTGCCGTGGTAAATGCGGTGCTCAAATCATCCGTATCCGTGGCAACTGATGCAAATTTCTGCGCGCCGTATAACTGGGCAATCGCGGTATTCGGCAGATGGAAGCCGGGATTATGCGCCAGATAGCCATCATATTCCGCCGGAATCCGGGCAGCTGCGACCATGGTATGACGGCCACCGTTCGATGCCCCACCGATGTAGGAATAATCGGGGAATTTACCATATGTATCTTTGACCAGCGCTTTTGCCATTGGGGTGAGTTTTTGTACTGCCTGATAGCCGTAATCCAGCCGGGCCTGCGGATCCAGCCCGAAAGTGCCGTTCTGGGCGGATGAGTGACCTGCGTCAGAACTGATGACAGCAAACCCTTTATACAGAGCGTTGGTCACCGGGCCTCCGCCGCTGATACTGCCCTGCGCTGTGACGATTCTGCCATCCAGTCCGCCGTTTGCCTGATAGAAGAAACGGCCGTTCCAGTCCAGTGGCAGGCGCATTTCAAAGCCAATAGCGTAAGTCTGGCCATCGACCGGGCTGACCCGTTCGAACATTTTTCCTTCGACCACACAGTGGGCACCGATGGCATTGCCACCGATTTTTAAATCGCCTGCTTCAGCGAGTTTGACGGATGTGATTTGCGTATTTGCATAGGAAAAATCTTCCAGGGACTGGCAGGATGTATTTTCCAGCCGGACACCTGCAGCGGGTGATGAATGTTTGGCCTGGGAGCCATCTTCCCAGGTACAACCAACCGCATAAACTGAAGTCAGCAGTCCGATTGCGTAAATGAGTTGATTTTTTTTCATAATTTCCTCGTTATATGAAGGCACTGATATGTACCGGTCTCATTTATTGTGGCATTCATATCATGTTTTAATATGAATCAATACACATGAGTGTTAACGGGGATAAAAGTTCCTCATAATTATTTATTTTTGAGGTTTGGGTTGTTATTTTTAATTTTTGATGAGGTTAAAGTTGATCTTGTCCGCATTAAAAAAGAACCCTGTGATTGAGGCACAGGATTCTTTGGATCTAATCATTGTTTGAACCGGAAAGGTCTGTCAGAGTTTGCTGACCACGCTGTTTACCGCTGCCAGCACATCCTGACCGAATGCAACACTCCGCTCCGGTGACCAGCCATAAAACTCGTCCGGGTGAAGATTATGATCTTTGAATGGCATTTCAACTGTGTAAGACAGGCAGTTAAACTGCTCCGCAACCCAGTTAGAACCCACGGTCAGGTTGGCTTTACCCGGTTCATCTTTGTCATAACCAAACTCATCCTGAAACTCAGGTGTAATCGTCAGCAGTGCCTGTTTAAAGGCCGTTTCTTTGTCCGCCAGCGCCTGATCATAAGATGGAATACCCTCTGAACCCGCCATAAAGTTATACGGAATCGCTTCATCGCCATGGATATCAAGGAACATATCGACGCCGGTTTTCAGCATCTGTTCGCGTACATAATAAACTTCAGGACTTTTCTCAACCGAAGGGGTTTGCCATTCACGGTTAAGGTTGACACCAGCCGCATTGGTGCGCAGGTGGCCGCGGATACTGCCGTCCGGGTTCATATTCGGCACCACATAAAAGACGGCCTGTTCAAGCAGGGCTTTCCCGACTGTATCGGTTTCATCCAGCAGACGTTGCAATAAACCTTCAACAAACCATTCTGCCATGGTTTCACCCGGATGCTGTCGGGCGGTGATCCAAATCTGCTTTTTCTGTTGATCCGGTTCGCCGATGGTCAGCAGGCTGATGTCATTGCCGTCCAGTGTCTGGCCCAGCGTCGTCAGTTCACACGCCGCATGCATCTGTGCCTGATGCAGCAGATCCTGATGCCGGTCATAGCTGTAAGGGGCGAAATAAGCAAAATACATGGAGCCATATTCAGGAATTACCCGGAAGCTGAGCGTATCACCATCAAATTCAGCCGGAATACGGAACCACTCTTCCCGATCATAAGAGGCAACCACATCATAATCTTTCCAACCTTCCGGATAAGCCGATTTTGCCAGATTCAACAGCTTGAACTGATGCGATTGATGCGGGGTTGATTCCAGACGGAAATGGAACCACTGAGCGAAATCAGACTGATTATCGGCATTGATCGAGAGTTGAATATCTTCCGCAGATTCTGCTTTTTCAACCCGGATATTACCACTTTCAAAATTACTGAATATTTTCATGTTTGCTTGTCTGTTGATTGGAACAAAGCCACACAGTAACAGTTAATTAGCCGGTTTTGAAGGTACAGGCCGGACTTGTCAGTTTTTCCTCAGCGGGACAGAAAGGGTTGCGATACATCCCGGACCATCGTCCCGGTCACACAGCGTATATTCCCCGCCATGATTTTGTGCGATTTGCCGGCACAACATCAGGCCGATACCACTGCCACCGGATTTGGTGCTGTAAAAGGGCACGAACAGATTGTCCGGGTTGGTAATGCCACTTCCCCGGTCACTTACGGTCAGTTCGGCTGAATTATGATCCTGCTGCCAGTGGATGTCGATTGCCTGATGTTTATCTGTCATGGCTTCATCAGCATTTTTCAGGGTGTTAATCAGTAACTGCTGCAGCTGTGCCGGGTCGGCCTGTATCTTCAGCGGTGCTTTGCTGAGCAAGGTGACAGAACGCTGTGGGAACAGAGGTAACACGGCGCGAACCAGGGCACAGATTTCAACTTCGATGCATTCCGGATCCGGGAGCTGGGTCAGTTGCCGATAGCTGTTGATAAACTGTTTGAGGTTACCGGCCCGTTCTTCAATCATTGCCAGCCCGCCGTCGACTTCCCGCAGCGCATCATCTTTTTCGCCGGGCAGTAACTGGCGCAGAGTCTGACTGAGTGAAGCCACAGGTGTCAGGGTGTTATTGATTTCATGACTTAAAACCCGCAGCAGGTTTTTCCAGGCTTTGTGGGTTTCCCCGCGCAGCATATCGCTGACATCGGTGATAAATAACAAGGTATGTTGCTGGCCCTGCTCAAAATAATGATCGGACATGATTTGATAGCGGCTCTGCCCGGCAGGGAATCGCCATTCCGTGACCTGCCGGTTTTGCCCGTTTAACAATGGGATTAAATTCAGTGCGGCCGCACTTTGGTGTTGCAACTGTGCCGGTGACATCTGATATAAAGCGGCGGCTCCTTTGTTGGCAAAAGCGACCTGCTGACGGGCATTCACAGCCAGCACCGCGACATCGACATTACGCAGAATGGTGTTGATCAGATACTGATGCTGATTGACCGCCAGTGCCTGTTGCTGCATGGTCTCTGCCAGCTGGTTGATCTGAGACAGCAGCGTATCCATGGTATCGTGCCGGCCTGAAAATTTCCCCCGCAAACTGAATTCCTGCTGGTTGAGGGATTCCACCAGATTCAGGACCGTGGTCAGATGAGTATCGAGCCGGTGTCTGGCAGTCAGCATGCAGTAGCCGGTCAACAGCAGCAGCGTCAGGGCGGTCAGGGCGATCAGATAGCCGGAGACACCAAAGCTCCACAGCGTGATCAGCAAAATCAGCGTCGGGGGAACAGAAGCGATCAGCAACAGGCGGGTTTGCCTTTGCTGAAGTGAATGGGTCCGGGGCGGAGAATTGAGCGTCATACAGCCGTTTCCGTTCTATTTTGATTTTGCCAGTCGCCGGTAAAAAGCACTGCGACTGAGTCCGAGAGAAGCCGCCGCCGGGGTTGCCTGTCCCTGATAATCATCCAGCCGCTGCCGGAGAATCTGCTGTTCGATTTCATCCAGTGTTCCGGTTTGCAACAGCCCGGCGTCCGGTGATGCTTCTGCCGTGACCAGCGGCTCGCTTTTTGTCACTGGCTGATTACTTTGCGCCACTGGCTGGTGATGCGTGGGTTGTCCCGGCAGAACCTGTTGCAGCAGCGCACTGTCGAGATGATTTTTCCGGCACAGTAATACCATCCGTTCAATCACATGGCTGAGTTCGCGGATGTTACCCGGCCATGCATAGTTCTGAAGCTGACAGAGTAGTTCTGCTGATAATGCATCAGGCATGATGTCCCGCTGATATTTGCGGGCAAAACGCCGGATAAAGTGGCTGGCAAGGGGAAGGATATCTTCAGGGCGTTCCCGCAATGCCGGTATCCTGATCTCAAATGTATTCAGGCGATAAAACAGATCCTGACGAAAGGTTTGCTGGCCGATCATCTGTTGCAGGTCAGCATTCGTCGCGGCGATGACCCGGACATCAACCTGTTGCGTCTTACTGGAGCCGACTTTTTCAAACTGACGTGATTCCAGTACCCGGAGTAATTTGGACTGCTGGCTGACCGGCGTATTACCAATCTCGTCCAGTAACAATGTGCCCTGATCGGCCAGCTCAAACCGGCCGGGGCGCTGCTGTTTCGCATCGGTAAATGCGCCTTTGACATGACCGAACATTTCACTCTCAAACAGAGATTCCGGAATGGTGCTCATATCCACCGCAACAAATGCCTGCTCCCGCCGGGCTGAGTGACGGTGAATATAATGGGCGAGCTGACTTTTTCCGGTGCCGTTTTCACCGGTCAGTAACAGGCTGGCATCACTGTCAGCGATGGCGTTCAGGGTGTCCAGCAAGGACATCATCGCCGGAGACGCGGCAATTAAATCATCACCGGTATCCGGTGTCAGTTGTTGTTGCAGTAACTGATTCTGACGCTTGAGCCGGGCCTGTCCGGTCAGGCTGCGCCGGAGCCGCAGCTGCGTGTGCAGTACATGCAGCAGTTGCTGGTTGTCCCAGGGTTTTTCAATAAAATCGGCTGCGCCGGATTTCATCGCCTGCACGGCTATATCGATGGTTCCCCAGCCGGTCATCACCACAATGGGGAGTTCCGGCACCTGGTGTTGTAATTGGGTGATCAGACTGAATCCTTCCTGTCCGGAGGTGGTATCAAGCTGATAGTTCAGATCAATCAGGGCAACATCCGGTTCCGCGGAGATGGCGCTGGCCAGGGTTTGCTCAGGCGTCCCGGCAGTTATAATCTCAAAACCGTTCACCTTCAGCATCAGTCTGAGTGTGGTCAGGATATGTTCGTCATCATCTGCAATCAGAATCCGGGGGTTATTCATTACTTTCTCTCAGTCTCTGTTCTTTTTATCGGTCATTGTTTTTATAAGTCATTCTTTTTATGTATCATTCTTTTGATAAAGCAGGCGCGTGATGACGCACCTGACTCACCCGATGATTATGATCTTAATCCATCCATCGGGGTGATGCGTAATGCCCGCCGGGCTGGCAGAAAGGTTGCTATGATGACTACAGCACCGAGGCTGAGCGTGGTCAATACAAACAACACCCAAACCGGTAGCGGGCTGCTCCCCATAATTTTAATCAGCAGTGGTCCGCCGGTCATCGCCACCGGTAGTGCGAGTAAAATACCAATGCCCAGCTGGATCAGACTACGTCCCATCAACATCCGGATTACATGCTGATGCGTTGCGCCCATCGCCTGCCGGATAGCCAGCTCCTGCCTGCGCTGATGAATGGTCCGGGTCATCACGCCGTATATTCCGCTGCCTGCCAGTAATAAAGCGATCAGCCCGAATACATTGAACAAAAATGCCATAAAGGTCAATCCTGCGGTATTGCGCCGGAGCAGCTCTGTCATGGATTTAACCTGCCATGCAGAGACAGAAACATCGGTTTGGCTTACCGCCCGGCGTAATGTATGCGTCAGATCGGCGCCGGGTACGCCTTTCGTCACCAGTGAAAAACTTGTCGCCGGTGCCTGCAGGGCAGAGCGGTAAACCGTCGGTAAATGCTGACGAAATCCAAACGGACGGCTCTGAATAATATGCGGCACAATGCCAACGACGGTGTACCAGTGATGATCATATTTACTATTGGCCCAGCGGAAGCGTTTGCCGATTACATGGGGCTCTCCCGGCCAGAAGCGCTCAACAAACGAGCGGGTCACCACCGCAACCCGCTGTGAACCGGCGTTATCTGCCGGAGTCAGCATACGGCCAGCTTCCGGTTTTACTCCCAGCACGCTCAGGGTGCCGGGATAGACGACCACATTCTGGCTTTGTGGCAGACTGAGTTGTTCTGATTTGAGCAGTGCCTGTCCCTGCAATTCAATTTGTCCCAGCCAGGTGAACTGACCGGGCAGAAAACTTATCAGCCCGGCCGCACGGACGCCGGAATCACTGCGCAGGTGGTTGAGCAGCCGGGTATAGAAGGTGGTTTTTTCTGCCGGCGTCTGATACTGCTGAGGCGGCAGGGTCACTTTGGCGGTAAACACATTCTGAGCGTCAATGCCGTAATCGACCTGCCGGGCCTGCCAGACGATCAGGGTCAGTAACAAGCCGAGGCACACCACACTGGCGGACAGCATGATCTCAATGACGACCAGTATCCGGCTCAGCCTGCCGTTGCTGCGGCTTTGTGCGCCACGGGTGCCGTCGCGCAGCACATGACTGATGTGACTGCGGCTCATTTTCCACGCCGGGAATCCGCCGGTCAGCAGGCTGACCAGCGCGATCAGGCCAAGGGATTTGAGCAGCACATCGCCAGTCAGTTCCATCTGCCACCAGTAAGGTGGTTTATCCGGCACAAAAGCGGGAAGCAGGGCGTTGGTCAGGGGCAGCGCCCAGCCCGCCAGCAGTATTGCCAGTAGTCCGCCGGACAGGCAAATCAGTGTGCTTTCATACATCATCTGGCTCATCAGCCGGAGCGGAGAGGCCCCGTGCGCCAGCCGGATGGCACTTTCTTTGGTTCGCTCCCCGGCTCTGGCCAGCAGCAGGTTACTGACATTACAGCAGGCCAGGAGCAGGACGAACCCGACTCCGGCCAGCATCATGTAGTAGATGATTTTTGAATCTTCCCCTTCAAAGCTTTCCTGAAAGGTAATGGTAAATGCTGAGCGGCCGCGGTTGATCTCCGGATACTGTTCAGCTCTGGCTGCCATGATCGTTTGCAGTTCCGCATCTGCCGCAGCGCGGTCGCTGCCTTGGGCGATTTTGGCAAATGCGTAGATTTTCGGTGCGGTTTCCGGGGTGAATTGACTCTCATCTAACCGGGACGGCAGCCAGACCTGAGTGTTAAGCGGGAATTCGTAACCCGGTGGCATCACACCGATAATCCGGGTGCTGATGCCATTAATCAGGATGCGTTGGCCGATAATATCCGGCCGTCCGGCAAAATAGTTCTGCCACAGTGTGTCACCAATAATCATCACCGGTGTTGCTCCGGGCTGGTTATCCTGTGCGTTAAATATCCGCCCTTTCACCGGCTGCGTCCGGGTAAAATCAAACAGATCGGACTGATTATAGTTGGCAAGATAACGGGCGGCTTTGCCATCGAGGTTCAGGTTGACCTGTTTGGCATAGTAATAACCAATCTCTGTCAGATGATGGCTTTTCGCTTGAATCGCTTTGAAATCCGCATAGCTGAGGGGCAGGTCGCCCTGTCGGACACCATTCAGCTCAGGGGCGATCAAAACAATCCGCTGGCCATCCGGAAAAGGCAGCGGCCTGAAAATCAACGTCTCAATCAAAGCATACATATAGATACAAATGCCCAGCCCGGCCGCCATCATCAGGGTGGTGAACAGGGTAAATCCCGGTTGTCTGAGTATCACCCGGAACGTATATTTCAGATCAAGAAGATAAGACATCACGCCCCCCCGGTCTGCTTTGATGTGCAGGGGTCTGCCGGTCATCAATGATCATGCCGTCAAACATGTCTATCCGCCGTGTGGCCCGGCTGGCTGAACGCGGATCATGGGTCACCATACAGATAGTGACGCCACTGGCATTGAGCTGATCGAACAGTGCCATCACCGATTCCGCATTTTTTGAGTCAAGATTACCGGTGGGCTCATCCGCCAGCAGCAGTGCAGGCTGGCCGACAATTGCGCGGGCAATGGCAACACGCTGTTGTTGGCCGCCGGAGAGCTGCGCCGGAAAATGGCGCTGGCGGTGTTGCAGGCTGACCTGTTCCAGCGCTGCATGGGTGGCCTGTTTGATCGCCTGTCCCGACAGTCCGGTCCGGTAAGTCAGCGGTAGCATGACATTTTCTTCAACGGTCAGATCGCTGATCAGGTTAAATGATTGAAAGACGAAACCAATCATTTGATTCCGGTGAGCGGCCTGCTGCCGGTGATTCAGGGTTTGCGTATCGGTTCCCCCCAGAAGATAGCTGCCGCCGTTAGGGTGATCGAGTAACCCGAGCAGTGACAGCAGGGTTGACTTGCCGCATCCGGACGGACCGGTAATGGAAACATATTCTCCCGGCTGGATCTGAAAACTGATGTCGCTGAGCGCATGGGTTTCAATATCTTCCGTCTGGAAGACCTTTTGAATGTGGTTTAACGTAACAACCGGGCTGATGTTGTCGGATGACATAATACTTTCTCCGTGAATCTCTGATTTGTATCATTTAGGGTTTTATCAATCAATTCAATGGTCCTGAACCAGACTGACCGTATCGGTATGTGCCCAGGCCTGCTGATTCGAGGTAATGATCTGATCATTGACCTGCAGACCTTTTTTCAGCTCTATCTGGTCGGCAGAACCTTCGCCATATATGACCGGCACCCGGACAGCGGTTTTACCGTCAGCTGACAACCTGAATACTGTACCCGGAGAATGGCTCTGTGCCAAAGCCGGACGGGCAACATGCAGAATGTTTTGCCGCGCTGAAACCTGAATGGTTCCTTCAATACTCAGATCGGGCCGGGCTTCCGGAGGTAAAGTACCGGTGAGGGCAACATCAACCTGCACTGTGCCCTGAGAGACGGCTGGATCGATGCGGATGACGGTGCCGTGAATCTGGTGTTCGTGGGTGTCAATGGTGGCTGTCTGTCCCGCCATCACCTGACGGATCTGACGCTCCGGAATTTGCAGTTCAGCAATCAGATCCCGTGGTTGTGCCAGTCTGGCGACGTTAAATCCGCGTGGCACCTGCTGCCCGGCCTCAATGTTGACGGTCTGAATAATGCCATCCTGTTTGGCGGTGATAATCAGCGCTTTAACCCGTGTTTCCGTTCGTTCAAGGGCGTTTTGTAACTGGTTCACCCGTGCAGTATCGGCCCGTAGCTCTGATTGTTGGGTCTGTTTCAGTTTTTCCACCCGCTGTTGTTCAATACTGAGCTGCTCCTCAAACTGGGTCAGATCAAGGCGGGTCTGGTCATAGTCAATGCGTGATACAGCACCGCTGTTTTGCCTGAGAAGCTGACTTTGGGCGTGATATTTCAGCCGGATTCTTTCCAGCTGATGGCGGGCCTGTAACAGCCGGGCTCTGGCATCCAGCAACTGACTTTGCTGTTTCATCTTCAGTGCCTGATGGGCTGCCAGCGCTGCCTGTAATGCCCAGCGTGTTTCGGAGGCGTGCTGCTTCAGATCCGGATTGCTCAGTCTGGCAATTTCATCACCGGCCCTGACGCGGGCTCCGGCTTTCACAGCCACGTTTTCGACCCGGCCGTCTGCGTAGGCGGAGAGCCAGCGAATGGATTTCGGCGCGAAGATACCGTTGCCGCGAACGTCGACTGTCATATCGCCGCGCCGGACCTGAGCAATCTGAATCCGGTCGCGGGACAGGGTGTAATTTGTCGGCTGAATGGTAGTGGCATATGTGCCGAGCACCACAAGAACCAGCAGGATTGCAGCGAGGATGAGATTGCGCCGACGCATTATCGGCGCTTTCCTGTGCAAGGGTTTATCCATGGGATGATTCCTTTATATGACATAAAAATAAGGGCTGACCCAGGGAACAGAGCACAAGTTGTGCCAGTTTTTATCTGGTTGATTTAAAATGATTTTCTTGTTTTTCTATTGCGTCTGTCCCGGTAAAGTTCCCGGTTATGGGAATTCGGTCCCGTAAATGGGATCCAGTGATTGGGACTGATATGGTTTGGGGGAGTGATGATACCCGGTTGTGTTTTTGTTTCGGTTTGGTGGTTTCATTGGCCGATTTAACCTCGTTCCCACGCGTGGGAATGCATACCGAATGCAAACATCATTGATTTAAACGCGTTGCAAATTCACCTTGGCTCACATCAATCATGAGATCATCAATGAAAACCACAAAAGTTATGTGTGTCTATTCAAAGTCTCCGTTTTAAGCGAGCAAGTGCATTTGAATTGCTGAGTATTCAGTTAATAGTGTTTATTGATGAAGGGAGAGTTGTGGCATTTTGGAAACGTGAAGTGGCAGAGATATTGGTGTTGGATGGGTATGAGAATTTGTGTTTTGGTGTAGGGTGTATGTCTCGCTGATTCTTATATGGAATATGGGTGCTATGCTGAATTGTCGGTGAAAACTATAACGAATTTTTCGGTATATTAAATTGTTAGGCATCAGGTATGGATCGGGACGATGATTTGATAAGAGGTATTGGATACATGGTTATCCAAGCTTCACACTTAGAACGAGAAATAGAAGATATTTGTTGTTGGCTAAGTATGGGATGTTCACGTCCCCCGCACCATGAAACGAAAAGAGTCAGTGAAAAAATTAAATGGTGCAAAATTAAAATTCGAGAACTTAAAGACGAAAGGCTTCAGGGCTTAGACAGATCCCTCGATAAGGCAAAGAACCTATTAGAGAGAAGAAATAAGCTAGTTCACGGGCAAATATATTTTGCTAAAGATGCCCCAGAAAAATTGATTCCTGGCAGAAAAAATGAAAGAGAGAAGCTGATTGTGCCTGACGAGGCTTATGATTTAGCGGAGGCAATGTACAATCTGCACCAAGCTATTTTAAGTGAGAACGCATTCAAATTAGTTGCAGCTTTGAGTGGGCGTATGGATGCCTAACAAAACGCTGTTGGCTCTCCCTTCGGTCGCTGGGACGCATACACGGGGCCGCTTCGCGATTATAGCCCCGCGTCTGCGCCCCAAAGCTTAGCGTTAAGTTTTTACAGAAGCATCTAAATAGCTTAGTTCCTAAATGTAGAAAAAATACTGGGGATACGTGTATTAAAAAACCTTATTTGTCAAATATGAGTGGACGAAAGAACTGATCTAAAAAGCATATAACTCAATTAATCTGACTGCTAACAGTTCGACAGACTGAGGCTTTCATAAGCTGAAGGTAATTATAGTCTTTTACTACGTTTGTTAGTTGGGAGAAATTTAATGGAATACGAATCGATCGCTACAAAAGAAGATTTCATAAAGGCTCTAATATCACTGAGAGATAAAAGCCGGTTTTGTGATACAACCAGTTATTTGGAAATGTTGCGAGCGCAAGCGAAATCGGATAACCAAACAATCACGTCAACAAAGTTGGCTGAAGCTTTAGGTTTTCCAAACTACAACACAGCAAATCTGAAGTATGGTCTTTTAGGACATGAGTTGGCCGATGCATTAAATTTTAAGCCTCATAGCAGAAAAGACGGAACACCAGTATGGTTCTGGTCTATCTCGACAGGAAACGCTGCATCAGAAGAAACATTGGATGGACACTATGAATTTGTTATGCGCCCTGAATTGTATGAAGCGTTACTAGAAATAAGATGGGTGCGCTAGCAAACTATGAAAAACAACCAGCGGATCATACCATCCACAGCAGCCAGGAACTTCTGCCAAAAACTTAAAATCAAAAGTCACAGAAACAGCCAGTAACACATGAAATAAAGCCTAAAATTAAATCAGTGCTATTTTATCTCGGGCAAAGGGAAACATGAATAAATATGGCAAAGTAGCTGTACAAGCAGTCAAAACAGCCCAGACAGGAATACATCCGGTCAAAGCGTGGAAACAGGCAGCAGCATATGAATTTGGTGAATGTAAAGCATCGGCTGAGAAAGGTTGCCCAAAAAGTTCCTTTTTAGGTTTGGCTGAAGAAGGTTTGATTCAAGACATTCCCGGCGGAAATTACACCAAATCGGAAATAAACAAACGCTATGCGCTTGAGCTGTTGAGGTTGTTGAAACAAGAACCAGAACTTGTTCATCACAAATCAGTTTTATGGAAAAAAGCTTGTGGCTCAGATACCAAACGCCACAATGGGCAAAGGGATGTCGTGATTGGATTATGGTGTGAAGGATTGTTGAACTAAAAACTCCATCACTGGGATTAAGAAATACTGAGGATTCATGCCTCAGAAATCCCCATGCCAAGGAGAAAAATCACGACGATTTTTCAGTATTTGGAGCGCAGGACGCGCTTCCAAATACGTTCCGGCCCGCGTGCGCTGAAGCCAAAAAAGGCATTTTTGGTGACTTTTTGTGCCAGCAAAAAGTTACTGGGGCGCGTGCTCCCAAAGCCGCTTGGATCGAAAAACCATTCGCGCAACATACCATCCACAAGAACCGGAAACTTCAGCCACATCAAACCCGCAAAAACCTCACCCGGAGACATCCGGCGGCAAATGCCCAATCAGAAAATCTGCAAAAGACTGCACCGCTTTTGGCAGGGTTCTGCCCGTCAGTACCTGAACTTCAATATTACGGATTCCCATGCCTTTATCGGTAATCGGAACCGCCCGGATTCTGCCGCTTTGAACCAGTCGCCGGACAGAAATTTCACCGGAAAGGGACAGTCCGTTATCGTTAATTGCAAACTGATTCAGCGCAGCGAGATAGTTGCTGACAAAAGCCATCTGATAGCTCAGCTGTTGTTGGCTGGTACAAATATCAAATAACTGTCTGACGGTGGTATCCGGGTAGGGCAGTGCCAGCGGGTAGGCGGTGAGCTGTGACAGGCTGACTTTCTTTCGGTTTGCCAGCGGATGGTTCGGATGCATCACAGCCAGCACCGGAGAAGGCTGTGAAAACAGCACCCGGATATCTTCACTGGGCATCAGACTGAATGCCAGGCCGATATCGGCTTCTCCTTTACGGACGATATTGGCGACTTCCCTTGGTGAGTAAATATCCAGTTTGAACTGAATACCGGTAAATATTTTCTGGTACTGACCGATGATGAACGGAATGAATTCCATCGCGAATCCTTCGGTGGTGGCGATCGTGACCCGCCCTTTTTGCAGGCCTTCCAACGCATCAATTTCACCAATTACCCGATCCGTTTCCAGCTGAACCTTCCGTGCATAAGCGGCAAGCAGCTCACCTGAGGCACTTAAAATCATCCCTCTGGAACGGCGTTCAAATAATGGAGTTCCCATTTGATCTTCCAAAGCTGAAATTTGCCGGCTGATTGCACTGGTTGCGATATTCAGGTGCAGCGATGCTTCGCTGATCGAACCACACCGTGCTACTTCAAGGAAATATCTCAGTGCCGGTGAAGTCAGGTGATGTAATGCTGCCATCGTGCCTCCGTAGTTTGTATCGGTTGATAGTCCATACAGTTTGCGCCAATTTGGTGCCCTGTTATGGGGATTTAACCTTGCCTTTATGGCAATGAATAATTGCTTTTTCTCTAATTGTGGCAACAACATAAATCCACTAGTATCGGATAAAAGTCAACCTTTTTGGCTGATGAATTATCTGCATTGTACTGGTGAAAACGCGCCGGATACGGTGTGTGGAATGACAAATGCGAAGTATAAGGATGTGCTTATGTTGCGGTTAAAACGATCTTTTTCTTCTCTGGCCGGGTTGCTCTGTGTGCTGGCAGCACCTCTGGCAATTGCTGGTAAAGCAGATAATACGCTGATTTATGCGTCAAACAGCTGGCCGGAAAATGTCAGCCCTTATCATAATAATGTCCGGGAAGGGGTGATTCTGGGCCATCTGGCCTGGGACACGCTGGTTTACCGGGATCCGAAAACCGGGAAGTACCTGCCGATGCTGGCAACGGACTGGCAGTGGAAAGATTCAACGCACCTGGTGATGAATATCCGCAAAGGGGTGAAATTCCATAATGGTGATGAACTGACGGCCGGTGACGTTGCTTTCACCTTTAACTATGGCCTTGATCCGGCATCTAAAGTGGTGACACTGCAAAATATCAGCTGGATAAAACATGTGAAGCAACTGACACCTTATCAGGTCGAATTTGAACTGAAGAAACCCTTCCCGGCGGCGCTGGAATATCTGGCCGGGCCATTACCTGTTTATCCTGAAAAATACTTCAAAAAAGTTGGTCTGGCCGGGTTCAATAAAGCGCCGGTTGGTACCGGGCCTTATAAAATCACCAAAGTTGTCAGCGGTCAGGAAGTGACGCTGGTGAAAAATCCGGATTATTTTAAAGACAGCCCGATCGGACAGCCAAAAATCGGCAAACTGAAATTTGTGCTGATTCCGGATCCGGAAACCCGGATTGCCCAGCTGATGACCGGGCAGGTCGACTGGATCTGGCGGGTGCCGTCTGATCAGGCGGAACAGCTGAAAATGATGCCGAATATTTCGGTACTGAGCAGTGAAACCATGCGGGTCGGGTTTTTAACCCTGAACAGCCGGGGTACAGAACAGGAAAACTCTCCCTTTAAAGATTTGCGCGTGCGGGAAGCGATTAACTATGCGATTAACCGGGACGGGCTGGCTCATGAGCTGGTGCGGGGCGGCAGCCGTCCTTTATATACGCCTTGCTTCCCGTCTCAGTTCGGTTGCGATACCTCGGCAGCCAGGGTTTATCCGTATGATCCGGCCAAAGCCAAAAAACTGCTGGCACAAGCCGGTTATCCGGATGGGTTCAGCACCGATATTTACGCTTACCGTGACCGGGATTATGCCGAAGCAATTATCGGTAATCTGATGAATGTCGGGATTAAAGCCAAACTGCATTTCATGAATTATGCCGCGCTGAGAAGTTTGCAGCGGGCCGGTAAAGTACCGATGGCGTTCCAGACCTGGGGCTCTTTCTCGATTAATGATGCTTCTGCAATTACCGGGGTGTATTTCAAAGGCGGGGCGGACGATGAAGATCAGGATCCGAAGCTGATTTCCTGGCTGGAGCAGGCGGATACCTCAGTCGACCCGGCAATCCGGCTGAAATACTACCGCAAAGTGATTCAGCGTACCTCAGAGCAGGCTTACTGGGCACCAATGTTTTCTTATACCAGTAATTATGCCTTCACTTCAGATTTGAATTTCTCCGCCTATCCGGATGAGTTGCCCCGTTTCTGGGAAGCCAGCTGGAAGTAACAGACATGGCACTGAATTTGTCAGGGCGTCCGTGAACATGGCGTCCTGAATGACGGGAATCATCAGGGAGAATTACAATGGCAGGTTACTGTTTCCGACGTTTATTTATGGCGCTGAGTGTGGCGCTGACCGTCTCCGTCGTCTGCTTCATGCTGCTGCATTTATCCGGTGATTTAGCGACTGCGATTGCCGGGCCGGAGGCTACCGCAGAGCAGGTCGAACAAATCCGGGTCCAGTTCGGGCTGGACCAGCCGCTGTATGCCCAGTATTTCAGCTGGCTGTGGCAGGCGGTTCATCTGGACTTCGGTCAGTCTTATTATTTTACGGAGTCGGTGATGTCGCTGATTCATGAGCGGCTGCCGGTGACCTTAACCCTCGGACTGATTGCTTTGAGTGTCGCGACACTGGTTGCGATTCCGCTGGGAATTATTGCCGCGATTCGTCAGGACACCTGGATCGACCGCGCGGCGTTAATGATTGCGGTGATTGGCCAGGCGATGCCGAGTTTCTTCTTCGGGCTGGTGCTGATTATCGTGTTTGCCGTGAATTTGCACTGGCTGCCTGCGGGCGGCAACACCGGCTGGACAAGCTATATTCTGCCCGCAATTGCGCTGGGATATTACGCGACCCCTTCCATTATGCGCCTGACCCGGACCGGGATGCTGGAAGTGCTGGGCTCGGATTATATCCGCACGGCCAGAGCCAAAGGACTCAGTGAAACCCGCGTGGTGCTGAAACATGCCCTGAGAAATGCCGTGATTCCGGTGGTGGCATTACTGGCGGTTGAACTTGGCTTCATGCTTGGTGGTTCGATTGTGATCGAATCCGTCTTCTCACTGAAAGGACTCGGGCAGCTGGCCTGGGATTCCATTGCCCGGAATGACTATCCGGTGGTACAGGCGATTGTGCTGTTGATTGCGCTGTTTTATATCGTACTGACTTTCTTTGCGGACCTGCTCAATGCTGTGCTGGATCCAAAACTCAGAATCACCTGACAAGGAGAAAAGGATGACGAGCGTAAGTATGTCTCAGTCTTTAAGCGATACGATGCCGGAAGTGCCGCCGTGGCGTAAAGCATTCAGCCGGGTGTTCGGTCATCACAGCCTGACGCTGGGCGCGGTCGTGTTACTGGTGATTGCCGCGGCAGCAGTTCTGGCCCCCTGGCTGGCACCGCATGATCCGTATGCGCAGGATGTGACACAACGGATGATCCCGCCGGTGTGGCATGATAAAGGCAGCTGGGTTCACTGGCTGGGCACCGATAAGCTTGGGCGGGACTATTTCAGCCGGCTGCTTTATGGCGCGCGTATTTCGCTGATGATTGGTGTCGCGGCTGCGTTTCTTTCCGGAGTGATTGGCACCACGCTGGGCATTCTGGCCGGCTATTTTGGCGGCCGGACAGATGCGGTGATCAGCTATTTGATCACGACCCGGCTGGCGATGCCGGTGATACTGGTGGCGCTGGCGCTTGCTTCTCTGGTTGGCGGTTCGCTGGAAGTGGTGATTATGTTGCTGGGCTGTTTGCTGTGGGACCGGTTTGCTGTGGTAGCCAGAGCGACCACCCAACAGCTGCGGGAAGCAGAGTTTATCGCGTCAGCCAAAGTACTCGGTGCGTCGACGCCTTATATTTTGCTGCGCGAGCTGTTGCCGAACATCCTCAGTCCGCTGATTGTGGTGGCGACACTGGAAATGGCGCATGCAATTTTACTTGAAGCCACGCTGTCCTTTCTCGGGCTGGGTGTACAGCCGCCGCTGCCATCATGGGGACTGATGGTGGCAGAAGGCAAAGGCTATATGTTTTTCCAGCCGTGGGTCATCGCCATACCGGGCATTGCCCTGATGATTCTGGTGCTGGCCATCAATCTGGTCGGGGACGGTCTGCGGGATATGAATGCCCCGCAGCACAGAAATTAGAGTGGGCAGGTCATCAGGCGGATATCGAACACAGACACGCATAAACCCATCTATGGGGCTCCGCCGCGCCTTCCCTGGCGCGGAGGGTCTGCTTATCGATATCCGCCTGATGCCCCGAAACGGTACAGATTCAGCAATGCTTTTTCAGGGTCAACGGACCCCGTGCAGCAGGGAGGAACAATGGAAAATATACTGGATGTACGTGCGCTGGAAGTCAGCCTGCCGACGGCAAATGGTCTGCTGAATGCGGTCCGCGGGATTGATCTCCATGTCCGGCGGGGTGAAATGCTATGTCTGGTCGGTGAATCCGGCTGCGGAAAATCGATGACCTCGATGGCCCTGATGGGGCTGTTGCCGAAACAGGCGCAGTGCCGGGCAAAGCAGATGGATTTTGACGGTCTCGATCTGTTAACCATGAAGCGCAAAGCCAGAAACGGGCTGCGTGGTTTGAGAATGTCGATGATCTTTCAGGAACCGATGACCAGCCTGAATCCGGCGTTTAAGCTTGGTGATCAGCTGTGTGAAGGCCTGATATTGCATAAGAAAGTGACCAAAGCGCAGGCGCGTGAAAGAGCGGTGTATCTGCTGGAAAGAGCCGGTGTGCCGTTCCCGGAAACCCGGCTGGAACAATATCCGCATCAGCTGTCCGGCGGATTGCGTCAGCGGGTGATGATCGCCATGGCGCTGATGTGTGAACCGGATTTGATCATTGCTGATGAGCCGACCACCGCGCTGGATGTGACGATACAGGCACAGATTCTCAGGCTGATTCGCGAGTTGCAGCAGGAGTTCGGTACGGCGGTGATATTTATTACCCATGACTTAGGCGTCGTCGCCCGGATAGCGGACCGGGTGTCCGTGATGTATGCCGGACAAATTGTGGAAACCGCCGCCACACAACAGATTTTCAAGACGCCCAAACATCCGTACACACAAGGGCTGATCAACTGTATTCCGGTGCCGGGGAAAACCCGGCCGGGAGAAATACTCCATACCATCAAAGGCGTGGTGCCGGGTCTGATTGGTGAAGTCACCGGCTGTGCTTTCGCCAATCGTTGTCCGGGCGCAGGTTTAACCTGCCGGACCGCTTCACCGGAGTTGCAGGAAAGTGGTGACGGGCACCGGGTGCGTTGTCCGATCGCGATGAATCAATGCAGGGAGGTGTCTGATGGAATTTGCGCTTGAGTTATGTGACCTGACCCGCCACTTTGAGATCAGTAAAGGCATGTGGAAAGAGAAAACCCGGCTGACTGCGGTGAATCAGGTCTCTTTGCGGATCCGGCCCGGAGAAGTGGTCGGACTGGTGGGGGAATCCGGCTGTGGGAAAAGTACCCTGGCAAAAATGATTCTGGGATTGTTGTCCCCGAGTTCAGGGAATGTGCTGATTGCGGATAAAGAGATCGACTTCAGTGACCGGCTGGCGCTGGCAAGGCTGATTCAGCCGGTGTTTCAGGATCCGTATTCCTCACTCAATCCACGAAAAAAAATCGCGGAGATTATCCGTTTGCCGCTGAAACTGCACCGGATTGGCACCGCAAAAGAACAAATTCAGGCGGTCCGTGAGATTGCCGCTAAAGTCGGATTGCCGGAGCGCTTGCTGGATCAGTATCCGGGGCAACTCTCCGGCGGTCAGCGCCAGCGGGTCGCGATTGCCAGAGCGCTGATTCTGAATCCCCGGATTCTGATTTGTGATGAACCGACCTCGGCATTGGATGTGTCTGTTCAGGCGCAAATACTGAATTTGTTAATGGCACTGAAAAATGAACTGGGCCTGACTTATCTGTTCATCAGCCATAATCTGGCGGTGGTCGAGCATCTGGCCGATCGGGTGATGGTGATGTATCAGGGAGAGATTGTTGAACATGGCCCGTGTCAGCAGATTTTTCATCAGCCGCAACATCCGTACACCCGGACTTTACTCGCTTCAATTCTGACCCCGGACCCGGATTTGGGACTGCCGGATATCGAAAAAATCAGCTGGCAGCATGCCGGCTGAATCAATACTTCTGACATCAGTCAGGCTTCAAAGGAGTTTATATGAGTCGCGAACAAGCCATCGAACAGGTTACCCGGTATTTTGAATCCGGCGCCTTTTTGCAGACGCTGAAAGAACGGGTTGCGATTCCCAGCCAGAGTCAAATCCCGCAAGGGACGGCTGCTTTAAAAGACTATCTGATCACCGCCATGATTCCCGCGCTGACTGACATGGGATTTGTGTGTGAAATCCTGCCTAATCCGGTTGCCGGAGACCCGGATGCATGGCCGTTTTTATTTGCTGAGCGGATTGAAGACCCGGATGCTGTCACATTGCTGACTTACGGTCATGGTGATGTGGTGCTGGGTTATGATGATGAATGGCGTGAAGGTTTATCCCCCTGGCAGCTGGTCACAGATGGTGATTACTGGTACGGGCGTGGAACGGCCGATAATAAAGGTCAGCACTCGGTCAATCTGGCGGCCTTGCAAACGGTGTTGCAGCAACGCGGTCAGCTTGGATTCAATGTCAAAGTGTTGCTGGAAATGGGTGAAGAAGCAGGTTCGCCGGGGCTGGCAGAGTTTTGTGCCGACTACCAGGAAAAATTAAAAGCTGATCTGTTTATTGCCTCAGACGGCCCGCGGGTCGGTGCCACACTGCCGACGGTATTTCTCGGCTCGCGCGGTGCGATGAATTTTGATTTGCAGCTGAAGCTGCGTGAAGGCAGTCATCACTCCGGTAACTGGGGTGGTTTGCTGGTGAATCCGGCGACGCGTCTCGCCAATGCATGGGCGACGATGGTTGATGCCAATGGCAGGATTTTGGTGCCGGGGTTGCTGCCGGATCATTTACCGGAGATTGTCAGGCAGGCGGTGAAAGATATTCCGGTCGGGCAGGGACCGGATGATCCGCAAATTTCCCCGGACTGGGGAGAACCGGATTTGTCTCCGGCAGAGCAGGTGTTTGGCTGGAATACGCTGGAAATCTTAGCCATGAATGTGGGGAATCCTGCTGCGCCGCTGAATGCGATTCCGGGACAGGCGACACTGCATGCGCAGATCCGTTTTGTGGTCGGCAGTGACAGTGACAACTTTCTGCAAACGATTCGTCGCCATCTTGATCAACAGGGGTTTGACGACATTGAAGTGGTGACCGGAAAAATGCATTTGATGCCGGCGACCCGTCTTGACCCGAATGATCGCTGGGTATCCTGGATTCTGGCATCAATTTCAGCGACGACCGGTAAACCCACCACGCTGCTACCGAACCTCGGTGGCTCGATTCCGAATGACTGCTTTGCCAATACGCTGGGGTTGCCGACGCTTTGGGTGCCTCATTCTTATCCGGCCTGTTTACAACATGGTCCGAATGAACATATCTTAGGCTCTGTGATGCGGGAAAGCCTGCAATTGATGACGGGGGTATTCTGGGATTTGGGTGAAACAGGTTTATCGCTCAGGGAGCAGCGCCATGAATAAACAGGGAATGATTGAATCGGTATCGGGCTGGTTGCGCGATTACGAATCAGAGATGAAACAACTGCTCGAAGTGCTGGTGAATATTGATTCATTCAGTCATGATCCGGCAGATGTCAGGGAAGTGCGTGACCGGCTGGCGGATGTGCTGGCGCAGGCTGGCATTGAGGTGCAGCGGCTGGATGAACAGGATACCTGTGCACTGCTGGCTCAGGTGGGCAGTCAGACCGGTCAGACTTTCTTTCTGACCGGGCATATGGATACGGTGTTCAGCAAAGGCACTGTGGCTGAGCGCCCTTACCGGGAAGCAGACGGAAAAGCATATGGGCCGGGTGTAGCGGATATGAAAGCCGGGCTGGTGATAAATGCCTGCCTGATGATGGCTTTTCATCGCCTGCATCAGCAGCATCCTTTGCCATTTACACTGAAAATGATGGCAACCGGGGATGAAGAAATCGGTTCACCAAATGGTCAGCACCTGATTCGCCGGTATCTGGCTGGGGCGGACGCGGTGTTTAATGCCGAGCCGGGGCGGGTGTCCGGCAATGTGGTCAGCGCCCGTAAAGGCGGCGGCAGCTACCGGATTGATGTCACCGGCAGGGCGGCGAATGCCGGAGTTAATCATGCTGACGGAGCCAGTGCGATAGAAGCGCTGGCGCGAATCACCCAGTCGGTGCACCGGCTGACAGACTATCAGGCCGGGATCACCACCAATGTCGGGTTAATCTCCGGCGGAACCACGCCAAACACGGTCGCTCAACAGGCCTCTGCGATGCTGGATGTACGTTTTAATACCCGGGAACAGGGGGAGCAACTGGCAGAAACACTTCATGCTTGTGTGGAACAGCACGGGGTGCCTGGTGTCCTGGCTTCACTGACAAAGATTGCCGGATTCTTGCCCTTTGAAGCCCGGATGAGTGAACGGTTACTTGACCTCTATCGTACTCAGGCCCGGCAGGTTGGGGTGGAAGTTGATGGAGAATTTACCGGAGGCTGCTCTGATGCGGGTTGGACCGCTTCGATGGGGATTGCGACGTTATGCGGCACCGGTCCTGTCGGCGGACATGCACATACCGAGCGGGAGTATTGTGATTTATCCACGCTGGTGGAACGGGCGGTGATTGTCGGGCGGTGTCTGATCACACTGGCTGATTGATTCAGAAATTTCGGGCGTTTACCGTTCGCCGGGTGATGGCAAATGCTGTGCTCAGTCCGGGGAAACGTCTGGAATCTGATGCATCTTCAGGTTGCTTGGGTATATATAGATATGAATACATTGACAGGCATTTTCTTACTTTGAAATCATCTTATTAAATAATCAGTTATGCATATTCCGGTGAATTGATATGCCATTTATTGACTGAAAGTTAGTCAGTATCGCCATTCCATGCCTAAACTTAGTGAGTATTATCATTATATAAACTGGCTAAGGTGATCCCGTGATATTTAATTTCAGCAATATTAAGGTCAGCTGGAAGCTGGCGTTTCTGATCGTAGCTTCCGTCATTGGTTTTTGTATTCTGCTTTATATTTCTCAGTATGAGCTAAAGAATAATCTGATTGAAGAAAAGAAGCAGCGACTGAAAGCTGTTTTGGAAACGACCATCAGTCAGCTCAATTATCTGAACCAGACCTATTCCCCCAAAGAGGCGCAAGACCGTGCTCAGCGACTTATTGAATCAATTCAGTTCAATGGCGATCACTATGTATTTGTGATGGCCGAAGATACGACCCTTCTGATTAACTCCCGTCTGAAAAATCTGATCGGAAAGAAAAATGTTGCGCCACACTGGCGGCTTTTGGTCGAGGAAGGATTAAAACCCGGCGGCGGTGTTTATCTGTATCCCTGGGAGAAAAAAGACGGGACCAAAACCGAGAAAATGTCATTTATGCATCACTTCTCGCCCTGGGGATGGATTCTGGGGACAGGCATGCTGTTGGATGATGTAAACCGGGAAATCAATACCCAGCTCTGGACGATGGGGCTGACGGCATTGGCGGGTGTGCTGGTTATTTGCCTGCTGGGTATGATCATTACCCGGTCAGTGACCCGGCCGCTTCAGTCGGTGGTGGAAACCATGGAGAGTGTTGCTGCCGGACGTATTCAGGCCAATATCCCCGTGTTGGGGAAAGATGAGTTTGGCTGGCTTGCGGAGCGAACGAACTATGGTATTAATTCGATTCGGGAAGCATTGAAAGAATCTGTCGAATCAGCCCGGATTGTTTCCGAAGCAGCGATGCGTATTTCTGCCTCTGCCGAAGAAACCAGCCACTCGGTTACTGAACAACGGGATCAACTCAACCAGCTGGCGACCGCTATGAATGAAATGAGTGCAACGGTGGGTGAAGTGGCCGGCCATGCTGAAGCGACAGCGAAAGATACAGTGAATGCAACAGATGAAGCTCAGTTGGGGCAGAATGATGTGACTCAGAGTATTGAGAGTATCAAATCGTTGTCAGACGCACTTGAAAATGCCGTGCAGCATGTCGCTCAGCTCAATGAAGGGGTGATGGAAATCAGTGAGGTGACATCGGTCATCAGCGGTATTTCTGAACAGACAAATTTGCTGGCACTCAATGCTGCGATTGAAGCTGCCCGGGCCGGTGAGCAGGGGCGGGGGTTTGCGGTGGTTGCTGATGAAGTCCGCAATCTTGCCAGCCGGACCAATACTTCAACAGAAGATATTCAGAAAACGGTCGATCGCCTGCAGAAAGTGGCGAAAGGCACCGCGGATATGATGGAGAAAAGTCAGGCACTTGCGGGCGACAGTGTGACCTGTTCCGAACGCTGTGGTGCGGATATCAGCACGATTGTTGAACATATTCAGCATATCAGTGACAAGACAGTGCAGATCGCATCGGCTTCTGAAGAACAGAGTGCTGTTGCTGAGGAAATGAACCGGAATTTGTCCGGTGCTAATGACGCTGCCTCTGAAGTTTCCGGCACGGCCAGCCTGCTGGCGAAGGAAAGTGAGAAACTGGCGGATATGTCCCGGCATCTGGATAAAGCTTTAGCCCGTTTTCAGCTCTGATCCTGATGGCACGGAGTCAGACTTACCGGCAGGTGCGGGTAAGTCTGTGGTTGGTGCTCAGGCGTTCTGTACGGCTTGATTTGATATGCAGCGCTCTTTCATCCGCAGCGCTTTTTTCTCGATCAAATGCCAGGAAAGCATCGCAAGTAGCAGTGTAATCACGAAAGACAGACCAATCATCACCGGCACAGAGACACCAGGAATGGCGGTGACGATCAACTGCTGCACCGGGAAAGCGTAAATATAAATCCCGTAGGAGTAATCGCCGGACTGATTAAAACGGCGAATGTTGCCTTGTGGTACATATGCCAGCAGAAGCAGCAAAATGGGCAAAACCAGACAGTAGAGTACAAAGAAGACATCCGCCTGCCAGAAAGCGCAAACGACCAGCAGCATCAATCCTGAAATCAGCCTGATGGCTGACAGATAAATTTTATCCCGCCAGAGGTACAGTGCCGCGCCGGCAAAAAACATTGAAAACATCCGGATAAAATTCTCAACTACCGGTGGTGCGGAAGAGGATGCCGGTCCGGCTGGTGCCGTCGGGAGAAAGTGATCAATGATATGAATCAGCACGGCCAGCACGCCGATGACGGCAAAGACCCGCTTCACCGATGCAGAGGGCAGACATTTGCTGATAAAAGATGTGATGAGCATTAACAGTGCCAGAAGGACATACATCCAGACTTCATAAGGGAGTGTCCAGAGTGATGCGTTGACAACAAATGGAAACGGCAGCTCAGTAAATACGCCCGGAAGCAGGAATCCCGCACCGGAGAACAGTGTCAGATTCCTGAAGATGAATTCGTGTGTTTGTCCGTTTGAAAAGTAATCCGGTAACCTGAGGGGTGTGAGAATGGCTCCGGCGAGGATACAGAAACTGATGGCAACCAGCAAAGCCGGATAAATCCTTAAAAACCGGGCAGCTGAAAAGTGGCGTAAATTATTCCGCTGCTGATAACTGCCGGTGATTAAGAAACCACTGGTAATAAAAAAAATGTCTACCGCAATAGAGCCCAAGGTCATCTTCAGAGTGGTACTTAACGGCTCTGTATGGCCTGTCAGGGCAAAACTGTGGCTGAACAATACCAGAGAGGCTGCAATCAGGCGGATGAGATTGAAATTGTTATCCCGGTGGCGGGTATGGTCTGAAAGTAAATAAGTCATAGGCTTCCTGTTGATTCGCTGATAATTAGAGATAGTTTTTATTAGATCATGTGCATATTAAGTGCTTTTCACAGAAACGTAAACTGTCTGACAGGTCTGGAAAACCAGCCTGTAGATTGTGAGTGGCTCAAATTGGTTGAGCGGGAATTCTTCTTATATACTCAAAGAGGGTATACAGAATGCGGAGGTTATTATGACCATAGCAACCCGACTTGATCATTACCTGTCAAATAATCATATTGATTTTGAGACAGTGACACACAACCATAGCCATAGTTCCCTTCACAGTGCGATGGCTGCCAATATTTTGCCGGTGAGTCTTGCGAAAGGAGTTATTCTGGAAGACCACGAAGGAAGGCACCTGATGGCAGTACTTCCCGCCAATGCAAATATTAATATGCCGACACTCAACCGGGCATTGCTCGCCAGTTTTCATCTGGTCAGAGAACATGACATATATAAAATGTTTGAAGACTGTGAAAATGGTGCGGTGCCGCCTGTTGGCCATATCTATCATCTGCCTGTTGTTTATGATAAATCGCTGGCAGAACTGGAGTTTGTTTATCTTGAAGCTGGTGACCATGAAACATTAATTAAGCTGGACAGAGAAGCGTTCATCAAACTGATGGGGCATCACAGCCGGTGTTTGGGATTCAGCAGGCAGGTTTTTCATTAGCGGAATAC
Source organism: Vibrio quintilis (assembly GCF_024529975.1). Classification (GTDB taxonomy): domain Bacteria; phylum Pseudomonadota; class Gammaproteobacteria; order Enterobacterales; family Vibrionaceae; genus Vibrio; species Vibrio quintilis. The sequence continues at coordinate 316,859 of NZ_AP024898.1, forward strand.
GGGGAAGTGGATACTTCCCTGTTCCCCGGTCTCTTCAGGTTTTTGGGGTATAGAATACCCCATGAATCTATGACTGGACGCAGTCCGGTAATCGTAGTAAATATGCAGTCTTTCAACGCCAGATAATTAAGGATAGTTCTATGTTTACCGGTATTATTCAGTCGGTTGCTTCTTTAGCCGAAGTCAGTGATTTACGCGGCATCAGAACCTTTGTGATTGAGTTTGAACCTGGTTTTTGTGAAGGGCTGGAGATTGGTGCCAGTGTTGCTGTTGATGGTGTTTGTCTGACAGTTACGGAAATCCTTTCCCCGACACGGGTCAAATTTGATGTGATGTTGCAGAGCCTGCGGATTACAACCCTGAGTGATTATCCGCAGGGCGCACAGGTGAATGTTGAACGTGCCGCAAAAGATGGCGCAGAGATTGGCGGCCATCCGTTATCGGGCCATGTTGATTTTAAGACCCCGCTGCTTGATGTGATGCAGCAGGAGGATAATTACTGCATCCGCTTTGGCATCTCTGACGAATGGAAGCGGTATGTGTTTCCTAAAGGCTATATTGCACTGAATGGTGCCAGCCTGACCGTTTCTGCGGTAGATAAGCAGGCGGGCTGGTTTGAGGTCTGGCTGATACCGGAAACCCGCCGGATGACAACGTTTGAAGCTAAACAGGCTGGTGATTTGATCAATGTGGAAATTGAGCGGGGAACGCAGGTTGTGGTCGATACGGTACGCGACACGCTGCATGAAAGCCTGGGTGATTTACTGCCGGCGATAGAGCAGTTACTGGCAGAAAAAGGCGTTGACCTGGGGGATTTGGGGCAGAATATCCGCCTGAATGAAAAAGATCCAAAATCTTCTTCCTGAAATCTGTGCCGGTTTCCCGATTCTATGATATGCCGCGCAATATCCGGATCGGATATCCGGATATATTGTACGCTTTGACAACCTGAAGATTACCACTCAGGTTGTTTTCTGTTCGATAAATCATGCAGAGCGGGTCATTCAGGCAGTGACTGCGCTTTGCGGGTATGACCGGAGTAAACTGATGATTGATTTTGAACTGACAGAGTCATCGCTGCTGATGAATGACAACCTGGCGCTGGTGCCAGTCCGTCAGAGCGATGCACCATCGATTCAGACATTAGCCAATGATCCTTTGATTGCATCCACCAGCCTGAGTATTCAATACCCGTTACCTGATGACTGGGCCGAAGGCTGGATTCAGCGTCTTGATCAGGATCGTCAGTCAGGGCGGGGAATTACCTTTACCATCCGGCGACGCCACGACAACCAGATCATGGGCGTTGTGTCGTTACTGGATATTAATTACCGGTTTGAAAATGCAGAGCTGGCTTACTGGCTTGGCTCGCCTTTCAGAGGGTGTGGCCATGCGACTGCCGCAGCAAGGCTGGTGGTGAGGTATGGTTTTAACCGGCTTTCCCTGCATCGTATTTATGCCTTTTATCTCAGCCACAACCTGAATTCAGAGAAGGTGCTACAACGGGTTGGTATGCGTTATGAAGGAGAATTGCGTCAGCATATTAAGAAAGAAGGCGTTTATATGAACTCAAAAGTTTATGGGATGCTTGCCGAAGAATTCGGTTAAATATTCATCGGTTTCACCGGGTTCGGACCGGTGAGTTACGGTATAAAAGATATCAGAGCAATGGAGTCGTTTGCTCTTATGTCCAACTGACGTTTATCTCCCCCCTTTCAGGGTTCGTCGGGATGCCGTGATGATATTCTGAAATGCAGCACATGATACTGCTTTCTATATCATGATCATTGATCATGATGAACTCAGACGATGGATGTTTGAGAGGATAAAATGTCATCCGCTGTTCACATGGCGCCGGTGTCTGGATCCTGATGGGGGATTTTTTTTTGTTATCAGTCTTTCGGGGCGGGTTGTGTCATCGCTGCCACGCGTTTAAGCGAAGACAGAATCAGGTTTTGCTCCCATTGCTCAAGTGATTGAAAATTATTAATAAAATCCTGAGGGATCAATTGCGGGGCTTCAGTCAGTACGGCCCGGCCTCTGTCAGTCAGCATCGCGTGTACTTTTCTTTTATCTTTTTGATCCCGGACCCGGACGACAAATTCGCGGCTTTCCAGCCGGTCCAGAATGCTGGTTGCCGTCGCCTGACTCATGTTGGTTTGATGGGCCAGTTCACGAATGGTTTGATTTTCAGAATGACGAATCGAATGCATCAGAATTAACTGAGGACTGGTCAGGCCATACTCTTTAGTCAGTTGTCTGGAGTATAGATCAAAGATACGGATAATCTGCCTGAGTGCGACCAGAAGTTCTTCGTGTTTTTCCAATGTCATCATTCCTCTGGTGGCGCGGTTGTACGATAGTGAATCCGGAAGTTGTTATCTCAATTCAACGGCTCTTTGCTTCAACAACTCTCTGTTTCCACGACAATGTGTTTCAACAACAATGTATTTCAATAACAGTGACTTCCGGAACGAACAGGTTATTTTGCCGCATCCTTTGCCTGTTTGATCCAGGAATCAAACATCATCTGATGGGCTTTTATCCAGCTGTTTGCATGATTTTCGATGTCTGCCTGGCTGTTTTTTCCCTGACTCATCATCATGTTTTCACTGCTGACATCATTAATATCGACCTTCATGACGGCAAATAACTTAGCTGCAGCCGGGTTCTCTTCGGCAAATTTCCTGTTTGCGACGATCTTCATTGCGTTCATCTGGAAACCATAGTTTTTGCCATTTGCCAGTGTTGTATCGACGTTTTTACGGGCTCCGGGAAGGGCAGAGAAGGGGACTTCCAGCCAGATCACATCTTTGCCCGGAACCAGAACGCCACTGACCCAGTATGGTGTCCAGGTGTAATACAGGATTGGTTTGCCATTTTTATAGCGGGTGATCGTATCAGCGATGATCGCGGCATAATTGCCCTGATTGTGGGTCACTGTTTGGCGTAATCCAAATGCGTCCAGCTGATGTTCAATCACCCCTTCGCAACCCCAGCCCGGATTACAGCCACTCAAATCGGCTTTCCCGTCACCATTGGCATCAAACAGTTGTGCGATAGCCGGATCTTTCAGCTGCCCGATATTGGTAATCTTGTATTGCTGCGCTGTTTTTTTATCAATCAGATATCCCTGAGCCGCATTCGATATATATTGACCGGCGACATAAAACTTGTCGTTACCGCCAGCCTGCCGGTACTTCCCTTCGTGGAGGGGAAACCATCCGACAGCGAGATAAGTGGCATCGCCATTTGCGATTGATGTATAACCAACATTGTAATCAACTTCTTTGGTGGGCAGGACTTTGTATCCGAGTGCTTCCATTGCTTTATTGACAATCAGCGTCTGGAACGTTTCTTCAGCGACTGTTGACTGAACCGGCTGGACGGTAATGCCTTCACCGGGTAATTTTTCTGCCTGTACCAGAGAACTCCATGACAGAGATACCAGCGTTCCGGTAATGAGAACAGTCTTCCATGTATGTTGCATCATTTTCTCCTGAGATGAGTGGTTGGTAAAACTTACATCGGGTAAAAAACAGCGGTTGGCAGCGCGAATGGCTCCCGGATACGGAGAGTGACTTCCTGACACTCTCCTGGTGGACAATGGATTTATTTCGCCGCAGCTTTGGCCTGCTCAATCCAGTGATTGAAGCGTTTCTGGTTGGCTTTGATCCAGCCATTAGCATGGGCTTCAATATCTGCCGGTGTGTTTTTACCCCGTCTTAGCATCATGTTTTCAGCACTGATATCGTTGACGCTGAGCTTCATGATGGAAAACAGTTTGGCCGCCGCCGGATTTTTTTCCGCAAACGTTTTGTTCGCAATGATATTCATTGAGTTCATCGGGAAGCCGTAATTTTTACCATTCGGCAGGCTGGTATCCAGTTGCTTATGCTTTTCCGGTAGGGATGAGAAAGGGACCTGCAGCCAGACCACATCTTTGCCGGGAACCAGAACGCCACTGACCCAGTAAGGCGTCCATGTGTAATATAAAACGGGCTTGCCTGTGCGGTAACGGGAGATAGTATCGGCAATTAATGCCGCATAATTGCCCTGATTTTGTGTGACAGTTTTGCTGAGTTTGTAAGCTTTGATGTGATTGGTGATGACATCTTCGCAGCTCCAGCCAGGATTACATCCGGTTAAATCAGCTTTGCCATCTCCGTCGGTATCAAACAGTTTGGCGAGTTCCGGGTTACTGAGCTGTGCAACGTTGGTGATGTGGTATTTGTCGGCAGTTTTTTTGTCGATCAGATAGCCTTGAGCGGCCCCGGTCACATACTGGCCTTTCATGTAGAGTTTGTCATAGCCACCGGCATTCCAGAATTTACTTTCCTGCTGTGGCCACCAGCCGACGGTCAGATAAGTTGCATCATTGCGGGCAATCGATGTGTAGGCGACATTGTAGTCAACTTCTTTGGTTGGTAAAACCTGATAACCCAGCGCTTCCATTGCTTTGTTGACAATCAGGGTTTGAAAGGTTTCTTCAGCAATTGTTGACTGGACCGGCTGAACGGTAATGCCTTCTCCCGGTAACTTGTCCGCCAGTACGGGAGCACTGGCCACTGATAAAAAGATAGCTCCGGCCGGGAAAACTTTATTCCAGTGAATTTGCATGTGTCATGTCCTTGCACTAAATGAGTAAAAATGTGTTCTGGCCGGACCAATACAGACAAACGTGATGAGTTAATGTTTATCTGCATGGCACCGTCCACGGTTATTTCGCTGCGGCTTTAGCTTGTTCGATCCATGAATTGAACAGTTTCTGATGGGCTTTGATCCAGCCATTGGCATGGGCTTCAATATCTGCCGGGGTATTTTTCCCTTTGCTCATCATCATATTTTCTGCACTGACATCATTGATGTTGACTTTCATCACGGAGAACAGTTTAGCTGCTGCCGGATTTTCCTTTGCAAATGCTTTATTTGCAACGATTTTCATACTATTCATCGGGAAGCCGTAGTTCTTACCGTTTGGCAACTGTGTATCCTGATTGCTGTTTGGCAGGGAAGAGAATGGGACTTCCAGCCAGACCACATCTTTGCCCGGAACCAACACGCCGCTAATCCAGTAAGGTGTCCAGGTGTAATACAGAATGGAATCCCCTTTTCTGTAACGGGCAATGGTATCTGCCATAATTGCAGAATAATTGCCCTGATTGTGTGTGACTGTGTTGCGCAGACCAAAAGCATCCAGCTGATGTTCAATTACACCTTCACATCCCCAGCCAGGGTTACATCCGCTGAGATCGGCTTTGCCGTCATCATTGGCATCAAACAACCTGGCAATTTTGGGATCTTTGAGCTGGGCAATATTGGTAATGCCGTAGCGCTGTGCTGTTTTTTTATCAATCAGGTAACCCTGAGCTGCACCGGCGATATAAGTACCGTTAACAAAGAATTTGTCATCGCCGCCAGCTTGTTTGTATTTATTGTCATGTAGCGGGAACCAGCCTACTGCAAGGAAAGTCGCATCGCCCTTTGCAATGGATGTGTAAGCAACGTTGTAATCGACTTCTTTAGTCGGCTGGACATCATATCCCAGCGCCTGCAATGCTTTATTCACAAGGAGAGTCTGAAATGTTTCTTCAGCAATTGTTGACTGAACGGCCTGAACAGAAATACCAGTGCCGGGTAAGTTTTCTGCCCACACCTGTGATGTCCACGATGTCGTCAGAACTAATCCTGCCGTTGTAAGCAAGGTCTTCCATGTATTGTTCATGTTGTTCTCCGGTTGTAATTAGTTTTGTTGATGAGATGAAGCAGAAGGCGTTGCTTTCGGTTTTAGCCGATAGATAAACGCAGCAGGCCCTTTATGATACCAGCGGGTCTTGTTGTCCCGGGATTCGGCACCAACGGTTTGGGTGATCCGGTCGAGCAGAATTGCCAGAATAACGATACCTAATCCGCCAACCGCAGCCATGCCCATATCCAGACGACCAATTCCACGCAGTACCATTTGCCCTAATCCGCCGACCGCAATCATTGAAGCGATCACCACCATTGACAGGGAAAGCATCAGTGTCTGGTTCACACCAGCCATAATGGAAGGCATTGCCAGTGGCAGCTGGATGCGGTACAGCATCTGTTTCGGGCTGGCACCAAATGCATGACCGGCTTCTATCAGCTCTTCCGGAACCTGTTGGATACCTAAGATCGTCAGGCGGACAATCGGCGGAAGCGCAAAGATAATTGTCACAACCACACCGGGTACATTACCGATACCAAATAACATCACAATTGGCACCAGATAGACGAATGCGGGCGTGGTTTGCATCGCATCCAGTATCGGCCGGATGATTTTGGCGGCTGTCTCACTGCGGGCCAGCCAGATCCCGAGCGGCATGCCTATCAGCAGGCAGAAAAAGACTGATGTCATCACCAGCGCCAGAGTGATCATCGCATCATCCCAGGCACCAATTAATCCAACAATAATCAGTGAAATCAGCGTGCTAACGCCCATTCTGAAACCAGAAAATTGCCAGGCCAGCAGGAACAGGATAATCAGCATGACAGGTGCCGGTGTTGAGACCAGAACGGTCTGAAATGAAGAAAGTATCAGATCAACCGGAACCCGGATGGCCTGAAACAGTGGCCGTCCGTGGGTAACCAGCCAGTTCAGACCGGTTTCAATCCAGTGGTCAAATGGCAGGACGGCATCTTTAAATGGATGCATCCAGTTAAAAGGGTCGGGGGCCGCTGCAGTATTCAGCCAGTCGCCGCCAGCAGTTGCCTGTGTTGTCGCTGACCATGGATCCGCAGCAGCACCTTGTGAAGCCGCTGATGCCCAGGGATCGGCATTTTGTGTCGTGGTTTCCATCGTCATAGTTTTATTCTCTGTCTAAAGCCTGAAGTAAGCGTGATTTGGTGATGACGCCATAGTAATGATTTTGTTCATCTACGACGGGCACGGCATAAGGTGCATCGGCAACCTGTCCGATTAAATCACTGATCGAGGTATCCGGGTGAATGGTGGTCGCTCCTGAAAGCAATGCGTTGTTCAGAGAGGTTTTATCTTTGTCTGCTGTTCTGAGTGAGTCGATCGACACCAGGCCGTTATAGCAACCCTGACGGTCAACGACGATACCGTACTCATTATCTGAATCGGTCAGAATCTGTATTGCGGCCCCCGGGCCATCATTGTCATGTTTTTTAAACACGGTTGAGGTTCTTTTGCGGGCAATATCTTTGGCGGTAAAGATATTGGCAACATTGACACCCCGGAAGAACGAGCGAACATAGTCATTTGCAGGGTGATGCAGAATTTCATCCGGTGTACCGACCTGGACGACCACACCATCCTGCATGATGGCGATGCGATCACCGATACGCATGGCTTCATCCAGATCATGGGAAATAAACACGATTGTCCGTTTGTCATCATTCTGCAGACGAATCAGTTCATCCTGCATTTCGGTACGGATTAACGGATCCAGTGCAGAAAATGCTTCATCCATTAAAAGAATGTCAGGATCATTGGTCAGGGCTCTCGCCAGTCCGACCCGCTGTTTCATACCGCCGGATAATTCATCCGGATAGGATTCACAATAAGCTTCAAGGCCAACACGTTCGAGTGCTGCTTTTGCTGTTTTTGTCCGGGCCGACACATCAATCCCGGCAAGCTCCAGACCAAAGGCAGTATTTTCAAGTACGGTCATATGCGGCATGAGGGCAAAATTCTGAAATACCATTGAAATATTTTTTCTGCGGACTTCGCGCAGTTCTTTGTCCGAAATGCGTGCGATATCCTTTCCACGCAGGAAAACACTGCCACGGGTGGGCTCAATTAAGCGGTTCAGTAATCGGACAAGGGTCGACTTTCCGGAGCCGGAAAGTCCCATAATGACAAAAATTTCCCCTTCATTAATGCTGAGAGATACGTCTTTTACGCCAACCGTCAGCCCGGTTTTTTCAAAGATTTGATCTTTATTCAAACCTTTTTCAAGTAATGGGAAAGCTTCGTCAGGTGTCTCGCCAAACACCTTATAAAGCTGTTTTACCTCTAAAATAGTTTCCACGGAATCTATCCTTAAGTGTGGTAATTAAGATTAAAATAAAAAGTAATATGTAATGTACTCTAAACATTATTGTGAGGGAATTCAAGTTTAAGCCTGAACCTTATTGAGTGGTTAATCCATTAAGACATTGATTATAAACTATTTTTTATTTTTCTCTGTTCAATTGTTATGGATGTAAATGTTTTGTGTACAAATGAGATGGTAAAAAATACTTCGTTGTCTCTGCAAAGAATTCATAAGAGAATGGATCTGGTTTAATTGACAGTAATTGTGATGAAGGGAAGAGCATCGTGGCGAAAGTGATATTGTGGTGTGGGCTGGTCATAGCTTTGTTTTCAGGGATAGCTCATGCAGAGCAGGAAAAGAAGTATTCGGAGACGGATTTACTGGATAAACCTCTGGTCGAACGGTACATCCTCGATGAACTGAAGTCATTGCGGCAGGATCAGCAGGATCTGGAACGCCGGCTGACGATTCAGATCACCGACAGGGAGTTAGATGTCGCGGATAAATCGATGAATTATGCCAATGTTACCGTGACTTACTTTTTCTACATTATTGCGGCGGCAGCCTCATTGATTGCGTTATTTGGCTGGCACTCCTTAAAAGAAGTGAAACATACGACCAATGAGTTAGCCAATAAACGCTTAAATAAAATAGCTCAGGATTATGAGAAAAAATTTCTCGCGCTTGAGCGTGATTTGAAACGCAAAACCCGGATTATTTCCGAGAATAACCGGGAGATCGAAATCATCAATGAGATCCATAACTTATGGCTAAGAGCGCAAAGCATGCAGACGCCGGAACAACGGGTGGAAGTGTATGATGAGATTCTTAAAATTCGTCCGGGGGATTTGGAGGCATTGACCTATAAAGCCGATGCCGTGATGGAAATGAAGGAATATCACTGGGCCATGAGTCTGTGTAACCGGGTGCTGGATTTAGATGAAGCCAACGGTCCTGCTTTGTATCAGAGAGCATGTGCTCTGGCACGGCTGGGAGCCGAAGAGCAGGCGATTGAAGATTTAACCCATTCTGTGCAGCTGAGCCCGTCGCTCAGGGAGCATATTGCCGAAGAGCCAGACTTTGAAATGCTGCACGGAAATGAGCGGTTCGACAATATGCTGCAACAGGAAACACCGGATTAAGCTGATGTTTTCTTTCTGAAATCTGACTGATGCCTGACATCCGGGAAACAGGCATTTGTCATGTTTCTGACCGTTGATTCAATCACGGAGAAAAATATCATGACATTCACCGAGGAAGACCGGCAGGCATTGTACGCTGTCTGGATGACCCGGAAAGTCCGCCTTCATTTAACGCAAATGGAAATGGCGAAGCGGCTTGGTTTAACCCAGACTGAGTTTTCTGCAGTGCTTCGTGGCCCGGCACTGCTGGAGATGACGTTTGTTGAATCTTTTTGTGCCAGCCTGAACGAAGATCCTTATACGTTTTTACCGACTCTGATCCGGATGCGTGATGAAGAGAAGCAAACCATCAGTCTGGTCAGCAGGGTGACGGTTGACGGCAATATTGATTCTGTTCAGGTCGAAGGGAATCAGGTTGTGATTCAGTATACTTATACGCAATCCGTCTGACTGATGGCGAGGCGATTTTGGGATCGGGACACGGGAATCAGTGAGCAATAAGAAAGCCTCTGAAGTGTCAGGTTTCAGAGGCTTTTCTGTCAGCCGGTGTTTCAGCCAATCACTACCTGAGCAAGGAGGTATCCGGCACAGGTTGCGGTGATGACCCCGATCAATCCGACCGCCATAAAGGAGTGGTTAAAGTACCATTTCCCGATTTTCGTGGTGCCGGTGATATCAAAGTTCACTGTGGCGATATCCGAAGGATAATTCGGAATGAAGAAGTAACCGTAAACTGCCGGCATCAGGCCGATAAGCAGTGCCGGTTCCAGCCCCAGTGCCAGACCGACCGGCAGCATCATCCGGGCCGTAGCTGCCTGAGAATTGACCACCACAGAGACGATGAACAGAGCCAGTGCGAAGGTCCATGGATACAGTTCAACCATTTCAACAATCCCGGACTTAAACTGAGGCATGGCATACTTAAAGTAGGTGTCTGACATCCAGGCAATCCCAAAGATGGCAATTGCTGCGACCATCCCGGATTTAAACACCACACCGTCCGGGACATTACGCGGGTTGGTTTTGGTGGCCAGCAGAATGATCCCGCCAAAGCAGAGCATCATCATCTGAATCACAACCGACATTTTAATCGGCTTTCCGTCGTCCGTCAGTGTTCTGACTTCCGGCACCATAGCGATGAAGACGATACATAAAATAGCTGCAATAAACAGTAATACAGAATGGCGTGCTTTTGCCGGCAGGACTTCATCTAACGTGGTTGCTGTTGTATTACGGATTTCTTCGCTCAGGACCGGATCTTTCAGGCGCTGCTGATACTCAGGATCATCTTCGAGCTCTTTACCCCGTTTCAGACTGTAAAGCGCCATCAGTAATGTTCCGCATAAGGTTGCCGGGACAGTCACCATCAGAATGGACAGCAGTGTGATGTTGCTCTGGAGGTTGGCCAGCTGAGCCAGATAATAAACAACCGCCGCAGAGATAGGAGAAGCCGTAATCGCGATTTGCGAGGCAACCGATGCTGCCGCCATCGGGCGCTCCGGCCGGATACCATTTTTCAGTGCGACATCACCGATGATGGGCATGATGGAGTAAACCGCATGACCGGTTCCCAGCAGAAATGTAATTGAATAAGTGACAAAAGGAGCGATCAGTGTGACCCGTTTCGGGTTTTTTCTCAGTAACCTTTCTGCGACCTGAAGCATGTATTTCAATCCGCCGGCGGCTTCAAGAATCGATGCACAGGTAACCACAGCAAGAATAATTAACATCACTGTAATCGGTGGGGATGTGGGTGGCATTTTGAAGATAAAGACTTCAATCACCAGCCCGATTCCGGAGACGACACCTAATCCGATACCACCGTAACGGGACCCGATGTATAACATGAGCAGCAGGAACAAAAATTCCAAATACAGCATAGGACGGACTCCTTTTACATTTGACTTGCGTATATATTCGTCAAATCAATGATAAATTTATCGATGTGAAGTCACATTAAAAGGTTATTTTGCAATAATTATCAGACAATCAGAGATAACTCACGCTACGCCCTGAGAAGGTAATATGAATGAGAAGTTCGTGTATAGAAACAGGTGCTTTTATATTAATGGAATGTAAATTTTATTGATAAAATTGATTTTTAATAAACCTTCAAATGACCTGAAGTATACACTTCCTGAATGAATGGGTTGCGGGTGCATATCTTTGGTGCGGAAAACCGGTCCGGTATGAAGAGAAAAGGCTACCGGATAATACCGGCGCAGACCTGGCAACAGAGGCAGCACGGGTTGATTCAGGTTGATGGGTGAAGGCCGTGCTGCCGCCCGTAAATATTAGTCGTAAATAGTTGGGATTGGCTGTCGTTTGTGCTCTGTGGCCTTATAGATGCTGATCAGTTTATCAATCACGGCATCAGACACAGGTTTGCCTTCCAGGAAATCGTCGATTTGATCATAACTGAGATTCAGTGCGTCTTCATCGGCTTTCTGAGGTGATAATTCTTCAAGGTCCGCAGTCGGGGTTTTATTGACTAAAACTTCCGGTGCACCCAGTGTGGCCGCTAACAGGCGAACCTGGCGTTTGTTCAGGCCAAACAGCGGGGCTAAATCACATGCGCCGTCACCAAATTTGGTATAGAAACCGGTGATATTTTCTGCCGAGTGATCAGTTCCCAAGACTAATCCTCTGGTATAGCCTGCAATTTCATATTGCGCGATCATCCGGGCACGGGCTTTGACGTTCCCTTTGACAAAATCAAGTTTCTCCGGTGCATCCGGCAGTAAACCTGTATGCCCGAGTGCTTCATGCGATGCCGCATGCAAGCCATCGACTCCTGCTTTGATGTTCACACTGACCGAGTGCGTTGGCTGAATAAATGACAGTGACAGCTGGGCTTCATCTTCATCCTTCTGCTCACCATATGGCAGTCTGACCGCGATAAACTGATAATGATCGGATTTTGCTTCTTCGTTCAGCTGGTTCACAGCCAGTTGAGCCAGCCGGCCACATGTTGCGGAGTCAATACCACCACTGATACCCAGTACAAGCGATTTACAACCTGATGCTTTGAGTTTGCGCTTGATAAAATCAATCCGTCGCTGAATTTCAAATTCGGGTTCAATTGTTGGCAACACATGCATTTCTTTACGGATTAATTGTTCCATTTGACATTCCTTTTCGTGCAAGCAATATATATCTTTCCAATATCATACTGATTTCGGTGAATTAAAAAACCGGAGAATGAAATCAAAAGGACCAATATGTTGAGAATTGCCGTTTTTGGCAGCGCTTTTAATCCGCCGACGCTGGGTCATCAAAGCGTGATTGAGTCATTAAGCCATTTTGACAGGATTTTATTAGTCCCCAGTATTGCACATGCATGGGGAAAACTGATGCTGCCTTATCCGGTCAGATGTCAGTTGGTTGATGCATTTATTGGTGATCTCGGCAATCCGGCGATTGTTCGATCTGATATTGAAGAGCAGCTTTATCAGCCGGAGCTGCATGTGACTACACATGCGGTTTTACAGGCATTACAGGTTCGTTATCCCGCAGATGAGCTGACTTTTGTCGTGGGGCCGGATAATCTGTTGCAATTTGGCAGTTTTTATAAAGCGGATGAGATATTGCAGCAGTTTTCTGTGCTGGCCTGTCCGGAGAAAGTCCCGGTCCGCAGTACGGTTATCAGGCAACAAATCCGGCAGGGAAAGCCAATCTCTCAGATGACGACGCCATCCGTTGAAAAATTAATTCAGGACTTATCCCTTTACTGTGCTGATACCTGACAATTCAAGTAATTAGACCGTTTCCCTGTCTGCCGGATACCGCTCCGCCACTTAAATTTTTTTTTGATATCCGGCTCACTCAGAAAAGAAAAAACGAGAATATATGAGGTATGTGCTAAAACTTATATTAGGTAGTTAGATAGTCTGAATATCGTCTGAGTGTTGCAAAAGGGATGAATATGGAATTATTTGCTGATATGCGTCAGGAGCCAGATCATAAGCCGGAGAGTGATCATACTAAATCGGTGAAAATCAAAGATCCCTGGAAAGTATTACTGGTCGATGATGACCCTCAAATGCACCAGATTACGCAACTGGCATTGAGTAATTTCTCTTTTCAAAAACGTCCTCTTCAGCTGATATCTGCTTATTCTGGTGAAGAAGCGAAAGAGATTTTTCAGCGCGAGCGAAATATTGCACTGGCTTTGATTGATGTGGTGATGGAAACGGAGCATGCCGGACTGGATTTGGTGAAATTTATCCGTGATGATTACCAGGATCGTCTGGTCCGGTTAGTGCTCAGAACCGGTCAGGCCGGGCAGACACCTGAAGATAAAGCGATTCAGGAATATGAGATCGACGATTACAAAGAAAAAACGGAACTGACGACCCAAAAGCTGAGAACATTGCTGTATTCGATGCTTCGCTCATACCGGGATTTATGCCTGATTGAAGAGCAAAAAGAGGGGCTGAGCCGGGTGATTCAGGCTTCTGCGAATGTGCAGAATACCAAGACCCTGAAAAATTATGCGACCTCTGTATTGCAGCAACTTACTTCTTTACTTGGCCTTGAAGCCTCCGCATTTTACTGCATTGTTCAGCCACATATTGATGGTGAGATGGGGCGGGCGATGACGATTGCTGCGACCGGCAATTATGTCTCTTTTTACAGGGAGTGCAGTTTTGATGTTTTGCCCGATATTGTGGCAGAACGTTGCAAGTTAGCTCTGAAGAATAAACACTCTTATGATTTTTCAGATGCGTATGTGTTTCATATGAGTGATGACCGTGGCATCGATAACCTGCTGTATGTGAATTTAATCGGCGATTTATCCGACCTGGATAAACAATTGCTGGAAATTTATATGCAGAATATCAGCCTGACCTTCGACAACATCAATTTAATGGTTGATCTGCAGGAAACATCTCAGGAACTTGTTTATCACCTGTCAAACGCAGTGGAGGCCCGGAGTAAAGAAACCGGGGCTCACGTACAGCGTGTTGCGCTGTATTGTGAAAGACTGGCACAGTTGTATGGATTGCCGGATAAAAATGTCCAGCTGATTAAACATGCGTCCCCGCTTCATGATGTTGGTAAAGTTGCTGTGCCGGACAGCATTTTGCACAAGCCGGGTAAGCTGGATGCTGAAGAATGGCGAATCATGAAAAAACATGTCGATTATGGGGTCGAAATCCTGAGTCAGTCCAAACGTAGTCTGATGGTGGTCGCGCGGGAAATTGCAGAAAACCACCATGAAAAATGGGATGGCAGTGGTTATCCGTGCCAGCGCAACGGGGACGAGATTCCGCTCAGTGGCCGGATTGCAGCCCTGGCGGATGTGTTTGATGCACTGGGTGCGAAGCGTTGCTACAAAGAAGCCTGGACAGACGATAAAATCCGGGATGAATTAGTGGAACAGCGAGGTAAACATTTCGACCCGAAACTGGTGGACCTGTTCCTTGAACACTGGGATGAATTCATTGATATCCGTAATCAGCATCCGGATTAAACTGACACATCAGGCTGACCAGATTCAGCCTGATTCATTTTATTCTCCCTGACGAATTGTTTCATCCAGCCACTGATCAAACTGAGACTGGGGTAATGCCCCGTTGATCATATTCAGGCGCTGGCCCTGTTGATAAACCATGATGGTCGGAATACTGCGGATCTGAAACTGTGCCGCCAGTGCTTGTTGTTCTTCAGTATTAATTTTAATAAACCTGACTTTTCTGTGATGGGTTTTGGCACTTTGTTCAAAAACAGGAGCAAAGCCTACACACGGATTACACCATGGTGCCCAAAAATCGATAACAACCGGAATATCGCTCCGGAGCAGTGTCTGAAAGTTTTCTGCAGTACCTTCAACCGGTGCTCCGTCAAGCAAAGGCTGGCGGCATTTCCCACATAACGGAACGTCTGAAACCTGCTCTGCAGGTAAGCGATTCATCGCCTGACAGGATGGACAGCGAGTTTTAAAAGTCATGATATGCAGCTCTTGTTATAATTAAACTATACCCACACAACCTGAATGATTCACTTTCAGTTTGTTGGGGCTCTGGGGACAATTATCATCAATAATTGAATAATAACAACCATGAGTTTTACAGGTTCGGGTCACGCTGGTTGCGTTATATTCAATATTGAACCTATACCGGAATTATTTGATTCATATGATACCGTCCGGGCATTTCAGAAACCTGGATGAAATGAACCGGATATGTGTTATGTGGAGGTGCTTCATGACATATCACAGACATAGTTTATCGATTGGACTTGAACGTGTTGACCATGAGTTTTTTGTTTATATCACGGCAACCGGAACGCTGACTCATCAGGATTATGAAATTATTACGCCTTTACTGGATGCTGCGATTGCGAAAGTGAATACGCCGCAGGTCAATGTATTGGTCGATATCACCCGGTTTGAAGGATGGGAGCTGAGAGCTGCCTGGGATGATTTCAAACTGGGCTTAACGCATGGGTCGGATTTTAATAAAGTAGCGCTGTACGGTGACAGAGAATGGCAGGCGCTGATGGCCAAAGTCGCGGACTGGTTTTCGACCGGCGAGGTGCGATATTTTGAAAATTACGATCATGCGGTTCGCTGGTTACAGAGCTGATTGGTCCTTGCACAACCATTGATTCGTATTACAATATCTCCTGACCGGCAGCCGGCGCTGCCGGGAAAACTATTTTGTTAATCGAACTTCGGGGCGGGGTGAAATTCCCCACCGGCGGTGATTTTGCTGTGGATGGTTTTTCTGAGAGTAATTTTCTGAGAAAGCACTGTCAACAGCAGCAAACAGCCCGCGAGCGCCTGAAGCCATTGATATGGCATCAGGGACAGCAGATCCGGTGAAATTCCGGGGCCGACGGTGATAGTCCGGATGAAAGAAGATCGACCAGATGCACGAATTGTTTTCATCATGCAAAGCAGAGACTGACAAGATTGGTTTCTGTTTGTGAATGGTTCGTGATCGTCCGGTATTTCAATCATCACCCCTGTGCATCTTACATCACGGAGAATTCAATAAGATGGCAGGAACATTACTGATCATGGTTGCATGTCTGACATGGGCCATCGATACACTCATCAGATACCCGCTTCTGGGGGCAGGTTATACAACGCTTCAGGTTGTTTTTACCGAACATTTGATTTTAACGGTGCTGATGTTGCCTTTTGGCTGGCGTTATCGCCACCATTTCAGACAACTGAGCTGGCGGATGACGCTGTGTATGCTATTTATCGGAGGCGTCGGCTCTGCGCTGGGAACGCTGGCATTTACTGAAGCCTTTCATTATCTGAACCCGACACTGGTGATTCTGTTGCAGAAACTACAACCGGTGATTGCGATTTTACTGGCTTGTTTTGTACTGAAAGAGCGGATTCAGTCTTCTTTTCTGCTATGGGCCTGTGTTCTGATTGCCGGCAGTCTGATTATGATGTGGTCTGACATTCTTTCCCTTGCACAAAATAATTTACATGCCACCCGGCAGGGCAGCGATATCATCAAAGGCTATCTGTACGCTTTGGGAGCTGTTGTTGCCTGGGGAGGCGCAACCGTGTGTGGCAAGTATCTGTCTCAGCAAGCGTGTCCGCCGAATGCGATTTTATTCGGGCGGTTTTTCTCGGGATTCTGCGTGCTGGCGCTCTTTGTCTCTCTTCAGCCTTCGGCGATAAAGCCGATGGAGATGGGTGACTGGGAGTCCGTTGCGATAATGGCCTGCCTGAGCGGGCTGGCTGGTATGTGGTTTTATTATCAGGGGTTGCGATATATTCCGGCACGCCGGGCAACACTGGTTGAGCTGACTTTCCCGGTATTTGCTGCTGCAGTCAACTGGTTATTTCTCGGCCAGACGCTATCTTTCTACCAGATCGTCGGCGGGGTGGTACTGCTGGCCGGTAATCTGGGATTACAGCTGCGGGAAACCAAAAAAGTGATTCAGCCAACCCGTGCTGCTTTGAGTAAACAGCAGGCTTAAATTTATTTTCTCCCCTTTTTTACGATTGATTCAGGGCTGACTTCGGTTTGGCCCATTTCATTTCTTTTTCCTGTTAAACAATCTGTGTGATGTGTTTTTCTGATGTCTGGCTGGTTCCCGGGTAAATCCCTGATTCAATTTCAGGATCTATGTCCGGGGAATGACAAAACCTGCCTGGCGTAAAAAAACAGAGCACTGATTGCTATCTTTTCTATGTGTCTGATACGCAGACTTGATATATTCATGAGCGATTTCGACATATGCATGTATTTGCTTAATTCTGATCGGTTGTTTCAGCAAAATTTTCAGATATCAGCAAATCTGTTGATCGGTTTGTGCACGGATGAATGGTTCAGCTGTATGTCCACGACCAGAAAGGAATCACCGGGCATCAATACGCCCTTAGCACCGTTGTAGCCGGAAACTTTGTCGGAACGATGTCTCAGAACAATGTCTCAGAACAATGTTTTGAAATGATGTCTGGTACGCTTACAAGGTTAAAAAAATGAAAATAAACTATCGTACAGGCCGGCAGTTCATCTGCTTATTGCTGGTCTTATTCAGTTTTCCGTTACTGGCAAAATCAATACTCACCGGTGAAGATGGCTACCGGTTATGGCTGAAATATGATCCGGTCAAACAGGATCAACAGGCAGAAGAATACCGACAGCAATTTGCTCACTGGCAGGTGTCAGGCAAGAGTCAGACCGCGCAGGTGATCCGCGATGAGCTGGAGAATGCATTAACCGGGTTGCTAGGAACAAGTGCGCCGGTGGCCGGAACATCCGGTGCATCGCTGATCGTTGGCCGGTTAGCAGAATTACCGGAATCTTTGCGTCAGGCATTGAAAAAAAATCTTCCTGCCTCTGAAGAAGGCTATCTGATCAAAACGGTGTCTTATCAGGGACGCCCTGTCACTGTAATTACCGCAAAAACGGATGTGGGCGCATTGTATGGCAGTTTTCGCCTGCTGAGACTGATTCAGACACATCAGTCTTCCCGTTCACTGAATATTGCCTCCGGACCGAAGTTAAAAATCAGGGTGCTGGATCACTGGGATAATCTCAATCGCCATATTGAACGTGGCTATGCGGGAGAATCGATCTGGGACTGGCATAAGCTGCCGGTTTACATCTATCAACGGTATTATGATTATGCACGGGCGAACGCTTCCATCGGAATTAACGGTACGGTTTTGAATAATGTCAATGCAGATCCGTTAATCCTGACGCCACAGTATCTGGATAAGGTCCGGGCTTTAGCCGATATATTCCGGCCTTACGGCATCAAAGTTTACCTGTCTGTGAAGTTTAGTTCGCCACAATTGATTGGTGGATTAAAAACGTCTGATCCTTTAAACACGCAGGTCAAACAGTGGTGGCAAGATAAAGCCCGCGAAATTTATCAGAAGATCCCTGATTTTGGTGGTTTTCTGGTGAAAGCAAACTCCGAAGGCCAGCCGGGGCCGGGTGATTTTGGCCGGACACATGCCGAAGGTGCGAATATGCTGGCGGATGCGCTGGCACCGCACGGCGGTATTGTGATGTGGCGGGCTTTTGTTTATGCCAATGAAAAGCACGAAGAGCGTTCGAAGCAGGCGTACAGTGAATTTAAACCACTGGATGGTCAGTTCCGGTCTAATGTTTTGCTTCAGGTGAAAAACGGGCCGATTGATTTTCAGCCCAGAGAGCCAATCAGTCCGTTATTTGGTGCCACGCCAAAGACACCGTTAATGATGGAATTTCAGATCACGATGGAATACCTGGGTTTCAGTACTCACGCCGTTTATCTGGGGCCGTTATATAAAGAAGTGCTCAATACCGACACTTATGCCAGAGGGCCGGGTTCAACCGTCGCAAAAGTGATCGATGGATCTTTGTTCAATCAATCTGTCAGCGGGATCGCAGGTGTGTCTGATATCGGGAGTGACCGCAACTGGACCGGACATATTTTGTTGCAGGCTAACTGGTATGTCTTTGGGCGTCTGGCGTGGGATCACTCGCAGTCTGCGGCGGATATCGCCGGTGACTGGATCAGAATGACGTTAACCAATGATGACCAGGCAGTGGCAACCATTGAAAAAATGATGATGGTTTCCCGCGAAGTGGCAGTGAACTATATGACGCCGCTGGGGTTACATCACATCATGGGCGCCGATCATCATTATGGTCCGGGTCCGTGGGTCGATTTTCTGCCAAGGGATGACTGGAATCCGGTCTATTATCACAAAGCAGATAAATATGGCCTCGGTTTTGACCGCTCACCAACAGGCGTGAATGCCGTTGCGCAGTATTTTTCACCACTTCGGGAGCAGTTGTCAGATCCGAAAACCACCCCGGAAAATCTGCTGCTTTGGTTTCATCACTTGCCCTGGGATTACAAAATTGCTTCATCAGGCCGGACGCTTTGGAATGAACTGGTATACAGATATTATCAGGGGGCTGCCGATGTCAAAGTGATGGCGAAGCAGTGGCAGGAGCTTGAAGATAAACTGGATCCGCTGCAGTTTCAGCAGGTTAAAATGGCATTTGATATTCAGCAACAGGAAGCAGAGTGGTGGCGGGATGCCTGTGTGTTGTATTTTCAGCAGTTTTCCGGCAGGCCTATTCCTGAAGGGTTTGAAAAACCACACCATACACTCGCGTATTATGAGCACCTGAGTTTTCCTTATGCTCCGGGTCAGAGCGGAAGATAATCATGTTATTTTCAGGCGGGTGACTGGCCTGAACAGCTGCTGTGTTGCGGGGAAAATTGTGTCCCCGCTTCTTTACACCCAAATCATCCTGAAGCGTCATCTATATCCAAGCAACCTGCATCTTCAGGTTGTTTGGGTATATTTGGATGCAGACGATTTTGGGATATAAATATGACCTGTTTACCATTTTCTGATTTATTTTTTCCGGGAATATATTTCGCCCGGCAAAATAATTAACAAAGTTTTATTTTTCAGGAAAATAACCGGAGAGAGGCTTACAAAGTTTGCTCAAGGTTAAAGAATGAAAACATATATTCACATTTTTTATGCACTTTGAACCAGGACTTGATATATTCATAGGTCGTTTCTGGTATATAGCGGTGACCTGCTGCAGGGTATTCAGAACAAGCGTTGGGGCTTTATATCAATAAGTTGGGCAGAGGCGACAAGTATGAAATCAATATCATTTAAAGCAAAACTGGTTGCAATTGTTATTTCTATTATTTTTGTAACGATTATGACGTCTTATTTTAGCGCCAATGTTTATATTAGTCGTTATATTCATCAAGCGGATACATCTTTCATCAGTACACAGATAGAAACGGTCAGAAATGTAATTGCTGACAAAATTGAAAGTAATATCATTTTAGCCAAATCAACAAAATTCAGTTTTTCAGAAGTCAAACAAGCGGTTGAAAGAACAGGATTTCATGATGCGGTCAAAGTTGCTTTTGGCATGGCGATTAATAAGGATGGTAAAATTACC